>CAZESH010000055.1:0-18095 GCA_964514665.1 uncultured Caryophanales bacterium | reverse complement strand
GTAGACTGTTTGTCGGCCATCGTAGGTGTCGGCACCGTGTAGAATTCACTCTGCAGAAAGCGGTTTTGTTTACTGTACATGCTCATGATTTCCAGCGAACCGCCCGCTCTCGACTTCATCCAGTTGTTCCATTTTTTGCCGTCTCCGTTAAGGTAATCCACGCTATCGTTATACAGGTTGAGCGCATCCGGAATATCTTTAAGCTTGGAGGTGTCTCTGGTTTTCAGTGCTTCAGGAAGCACTTCACCGGATTTTACATTCAAGTCAGGACGGTACAAAATAAGCGGATTCAGCTTCCAATAATATTCGCTGTTAGGGATGCCTTTAGCGTACACAGGATCCTTTTTCGCTTCAGGTTGAGCGTATTGATTCAGAATTTCGAAGATGGCTTCGGGATTTTTGGCCTTCTTGGAAATGACATAATAAGCGTTAACGCCCAATGTAACTTGTGACATTGCAGGCTTGTCATCAATCGATGCAATCGGATAGCATGCCCAGTCTTGAACGGTCTTGTTGTCCTTGATTGCCGCAGTCTTCAAAGGATAGGACGGCAACCAGAACAAACCGTATCCCATGCCGAGCTTATTGGAGACAACCAGTTCATTTTCTTTGCCCCCATCCTTTACGCCGAACTCCGGATCGATTTCGCCGGCTTTATACATGTCCTGCAGCTGCTTTAAAGCCGTTTTCATTTCCGGTTGGATACTGCCGTATGCCAGTTTCCCGGATCCGTCTTTGATCCACATGCCCGGGTATGCATGGTAACCGTTGAAAAAACCGGTTAGTCCGAATACACTGTCATACAGGTTTTTCGTTGCCGCGAGACCGTAGGTTTTGTCAGCCCCGCCCGGGTTCTGCTTGCTGAAGGCTTCGGCAATCTTTAACACGTCCTGCATCGTTTTCGGTTCAGACAGATGAAGCTTATCCAGCCAATCCTTCCGCAACCAAATGTAGGTGGAAGAGTTCGTCGGGCTGTCCGTGAACGGAATCGCCATAATCTTGCCGTTAAATCTGGCGGAATCAACCTGCTTCGTTACGGTGAAATAATTCTTCGCATCGTCCCCTACGTACTTGTCAAAAAAAGGAGTCAAATCCATAACAAGATCTGCATCGACCAACTTCTGTAGCTGCAATTGCGAAACCTGGAAGAAATCGGGGATGTCGCCCGAAGCGATGCTCAAGTCAATTTTGGTGCCGTACTGATCGCCGTTGACAACCCAGTCATTTTTCAACTTAATGCCTAATTCTTTTTCGTAGGCATCATATACGGCGTTTTTATCCATAGATTCGCCTGGCGCATATTTGATATTGACATCGCTTGATCTGACAGTAGAAACTTCAATCTCAGGATCATACTTAACGAGCCCTTTCACTTGCTCGGGTGTATGAACCTGTTTGCCGGCATTGGCACTTGAACTTGCGTTCTGAGCGCCGGGATTACTGCTGCATGCCGTTAATAATATCGATGCCGCCGTAATGAATGTGATACCGGTTTTTAAAATGCGTTTCAAAGCTTTCATTAGATTTCCCTCCTATTTTTTACAATACTGTATTTAAATCCAGATCGTTTGGCCGTCTTTAGGCCACTCGACCGGTTTACCAAAGATCTTGGCGGCTGCTTCGACACACGCTTCCGCTTTGCTTAACTGACCATGCAGCAGGATCAGTTTGT
Organism: uncultured Caryophanales bacterium; assembly: GCA_964514665.1. Taxonomy (GTDB): domain Bacteria; phylum Bacillota; class Bacilli; order Paenibacillales; family KCTC-25726; genus CAZESH01. Next base: position 16,423 of record CAZESH010000055.1, on the reverse strand, counting down.
CCACATCCGCCGCCTTGGCAATGCGCCCCGCGTCAACAGCGCCTGAATGCAGCGCCTTATTGTCTGCAGGGTCGACAGCGACGGGGCCCCAGGACGCTTCATGAATCAAAAGCTTGCTGCCTCGGACATGATCCGCGATCGGTTCGTGGGGAGCGGTATCCCCGGTAAAGGAAAAGATGGATCCGGACAGCTTGTCCGTAAATCGGTAGCATAAGCCTTGAACGGGATGCACCGTAGCGCATGTATCGATTTGGAAGTTTGCATCTTCATAAGACTGCCCGGGGACAAGCGGAATAATTTCCGGAAAACCCCGTTCTTCGTAAAATCTCTGTTTCTGCAAAAATGCCAAGGCCAGATCGACAACATGCCCGACGTCTTCGGCAGGACCGACAATCTTCAATTCCTGCAGCGGTTTTTCCATCATCAAGAAGTAAAACAGCAAGGAAGGCAGGGACAGGTAATGGTCGTGATGCATGTGGGTGAAAAACAGGTAATCAATTTGCGTAGGATCCACGCCGATTCCCCGCAAATTGCTCACGACGGACCAACCGTTATCGACCAGGTACCTGTCGTTGATCAGAAAACTGGCGGTATCGCTCCCTACGTCCGGCACAGCAGTAGAAGTACCCAGAAACGTGACCTTTGTTTGCAGCTCCTCTTTGAACATGCGCTTGCTCCTTTCGAAAAGAAAAGAATTTTGATCGATTACGATCAATTATTTGCTATAAATCTACCATTAGAATATTATGAGATTGTTATTTTCACGTAAATTGTTTTTAAATTTGATTTATACGCATCATTTTGATTAATTTTAATCATAATTTGTCGCTTTTTCTTTTCAATCCCACTATTGTGGTGTACAATGTTATGAAAGCGTGAAAGCGAGATCAGTTGATGAGGGGTTGGCATGGTGGCAAATAAACGAAGGCAGGAGCTTATTGAATTACTCAAAGACCATACGTTGATGAAAATCAGCGATTTGTGTCAACGGTTGGATGCATCTCCGGCCACCATTCGCAGAGATTTAAGCCAGTTGGAACAGGAAGGTTTGATCCGGCGGATCAATGGCGGCGCGATTTTTCAACAGCAAGCCTTTCATAAGCAGGCCGCTGAATCCCCTGTTGGCGATGGTGCCGATCCTTTTTTGCAAAACAAAAAAGCCATTGCGCAAGCGGCTGTGCAATGGGTTAAGCCAGGAGATACGATATTTATTGATTCGGGTTCAACCAATAATCAGATTGCAAATTTGCTTATGACTTTTTCCGATATTTCCATTGTTACCAACAGCATCGAAATTGCGCATAAATTCATACGCCGAAAAGATCTCTCGGTATTTGTATGTGGGGGGACTATCAACGAAGTGGATCCTGAAGACAGTGTGGTCGGGCCTCTTGCAGAGATCATGATTTCCCAGTTTCGCGCCAATATTTTTTTTCTGGGCACTTCCGGTATTGACATCAAGCAGGGAATTACGGATCCCTTTTTATCTGCAGCCAGGATTAAGGAAAAGATGATTGAAAATGCTTCGAAGGTCGTGCTGGTCACGGACCACAGTAAGTTCGGAAGGGTCAACAAAGCCTTTGTGTGCTCCTTGAACAAGATAGATTCCATAATCACTGACCATCTTGCACCGGAAAAAGACTTGGATGAATTGAGGAAATCAGGCGTTTCCGTTACATTGGTGAAGCCTTGAACCCCATTGGAAACGCAGCGATCCTTCCGCGCTGTGCGCTGGAAGGATCGCTTTAATTTGGAGCTTGCTCATTCTGCAGCAGCTATTCAGCCATAAGCCAATCTACATCATGATGTTCTAAGGATTTCAACCAATCAGCAGGAGCATCCCTGACACAAATTATGACACTGAAATCCTGCAAATCGCAAATTTTGAAAAAGGTTCAGCCCCAAGCGGCTCAAAATTAAAGCCTCCCCTACTACTGTTTTTAACAGTATGAGCAGGCTTTTTCATAACCTTCCTTTCTCTAATCCTTGATCGCTCCGGCTGCAATGTCAGATATAAACTGTCGGCTGACCAGCAAAAACATGACGACGAGCGGCAGCGTCGCCATAAGCGTTCCAGCCATGACCATTGCGTAATCGGTATTGTAAATCCCGTTCAGCTGGGAAAGCGTAATTTGCAGCGTATACTTGTCCGGATTGTTCAAAATAATGAGCGGCCATAAATAATCGTTCCACGCGCCGATGAAAGTGAATATGCCGAGGAACGCGAGCGCAGGACGCAAAATAGGCAACCCCACGTGCCAAAACAGCTGGAAATAGTTGCAGCCGTCGATTCTTCCTGCACTCAGCAAATCGTCATGAATCGAGCTGTGGGCGTACTGCCTCATCCAAAAATGCCGAACGCGCTTGCCATTCCCGGTACGATAAGCGCTTTGAACGTACCGACCCAGCCGAGCTTCTGCATGATGATAAACGACGGTACGAGCGACAGCTGTCCCGGAATCATCATGGTGGCAAGCAGCAGAAGGAACAGCACTTTTTTTCCCGGAAAATCAAACTTGGCAAACGAAAACCCGGCAAGCGAACAGAAGAATAAGGTGAGCAGCGTCGAAGCGGTAGCAACAAAAAACGTATTGACGAACGACCCAAAAAAATCGATGTTTGCCAGCACGTTGTTGATATTGGTCATCAATTGGGTTCCGAATGTCACTTTCGGCGGAAACCGGTAAATGTCGCTCGTTGTTCTCGTCGACATAACGGTCAGCCAATAAAAGGGAAACATGGAAACGACAACGCCTATGAGCAATATCCTTAATGATTTGAAACAACAGATCCCCCATGATTCCGCATATTAGCAGTATGAGTATGGTTTGGAAATCCCGCAGTCCGTCCAAGATTCCCATCAAGATCGACTCGAAAGCGAAAAAGAAAGTTACAGCGCCAAGGGGCAGCTTCCAGCGCCGAAGTGTAAACATTACCGGCATCATGAGCAGTATTGTGGTGATCAGAAAATCAACAATCGCCCGGGCAATGGAAATCAGCGCCGGCGGGAGCAGGTAGAAGCCGTAGACCACTAGAAGCAGGGGAATGTTCCGGATTACTTCCACGTAAGCAACGCCTGCCACGTTTAACACGCGAACCGAGGAGATCCGGAAGACCGCTATGATCGTCCCCAGCACAAAGCTGCCCACCATGGCCAGCAGGCTCGCCGCGATGACATGGTCCAGCCCCTTCATATACAAATCGAAATACTTTGTCAAAATAGAAACATACAGCACGGGCGCGCTCCTTTGTCGTGAGCACATAAGGCTCATCCGTGAAGATGCCGCCGACTACCGCAAAGTTCGGATCTTGCTTCACCATCCCGTAGAGGATAGCGTTGTCCGTTGTCAGCGAGTCGCCTTGGCCTGCCTTCAGCGTCGATTGCCGTGACCAGCGATCCGACCCACAGCGGATAGAAATCATCGAGCCTATGCCGGAAAATGACGCCGAATGCTGGCTTCTATCGCCACACCCGTTCCAAAGAGCTGGTCCTGCAGTACGTGAAACAGCAGCACGACAAGCCCTGTCAGTACACCGATACGAACGCAGGACAAGCTTCTGGAGAGCAGCAGCAGAACAAAAACGCGATGCTCCCCAAGGCAATCCGGAATCCAGCCTTATTGAACGGGGTTACTTTCAATTCCCGCACCGCCTCGCTTTCTTTGAACCGCCTCCGGCCCCAGCCTTATGCGGAAGAGGCCTTGCTTTGGAATGCTTAAATAGAACCGACCAAAAATTCCGGGGAAAGCAAATCCACATCTAACATATTCGGTCCATTCTAGAGCCGAGGATATCGAATCCTGAAATGACGACATATTACATGGGTTTGTACAGTCAAGATACTGGACTAACCCTTTCCCTCTATATCAGCAAAAAAACGTTCTCTTTCCTTATAATAAACCGTTTGCCGGTAACCGGTCCGTTCGGCCAATTGAATGGCATCGTCGATCAGGGTGCCGATATCGTCCGGAAAGTGGGAATCCGAGCTGGTCATGACCGGAACGTCGTATTCGTGCAACGCTTTCAAAAATGCCGGACTGGGGCACATTTCCTTCACAGGATAGCGATAAGCCAATCCCGTGTTGATTTCCGAAGCCACATTGGCCTGCTTCAGCGCCGCGGCCACCTTTTCGTACAAAGGAATAAGCCGGGTTTCATCAGGCCGGTAATTAAACACTTTAATATTGTCCAAATGCGCGATAATATCGAACAACCCGCTTCGGGCCGCTCCGATCACATGCTCGAAGCAAGCTGCATACAGCTCCAGCAAATCGTAGGTTTCAAACCTTTTTTGCAATTCCGGGTTATCGAAGCCCCACCCGTCGATAAAATGAACCGATCCTATCACAAAATCAAGCTTATAAGGCGCAAGCATCCGTTTCAATTGCGTTTCCCCGCCGGGGAAATAGTCCGCCTCGACGCCGAGGGAAATCGGTTCGCCCTGCTTTTGAACGCTTCGCACCATCTGCAAGAACGGCTCGATCGATCCGACGCAAACCCGATCCAGCCAAATCTTTTGCAGCTTCCCCATTTCGGAGTCATCCAGTGTAATATATTGCTCATAGTACGGACGGAACTCCTCAAAGCGGTACAGATGGTCCACGACCCCAAATCGCTCTATGCCTTTCTCTTTCCCGAGACGAAGATAATGCTTCAGCCATTCCTCTGAAAAAGATCCTTTTTTCATGCGGGTATGCAATTTATCGGATAGCGTATCGATCCATTCCAATGTATTTTTCAATGCGCCGCTTTGCAGCCCGGGCTCGATGTTGGCCAGCGCATTTGCCGTTCTCATCAACCAGTTAAGGGAATAGGGACCTTCTTCAAGGTGAAAATGGTGGTCGATCTTCATCCCGATTCCTCCTCATTTGCAATGTGCAGTTCGATATCCCGGTCAGCCAAATATTTTTTCCATTCATCGGGGCAGCCCCCGTCTGTAATGATCGTATATACGTCATGAAGCGGACAAATGTTGGAAAACGTCGTTCTCCCGAACTTTGAATGGTCGGCAAGAATAATCGCCTCATCCGCTCTTTCCATCATTTTTCTGGAAATATTCGCTTCGTTCAGTTCATAATCCGTTATGCCGTCATTGAGCGATATCCCGCCTGCGGAAATAAACGCCTTGTTGACGCGCAATTGGCTCAACATCATTTCCGCCAGCGGGCCGCCCGCCGACTTCTGCTCCAGATTGATTTCACCGCCGATAAAAATAATCCGTCCTTTAAATACTTCCATCGCCAACAGCATCGCGGGAGCGGAATGCGTTACAAGCGTCACATTTTCCCGGTTCTGCAGATGGCGGATCACTTCGATGGTGGTTGTGCCGTTGCCGATCATGATGGTGTCTCCGTCGCGAATCAAATCTGCGGCATACTTCCCGATCGCCGCCTTTTCCCGCGCATTGATTTTCGTCTTCAAATCAAACGGCAGCTCCGAGGAATCGGACCTCGACATGATCGCACCGCCGTATACTTTCTTCAGCTTCCCTTCCTGTTCGAGCCGTTCCAGGTCGCGGCGGATCGTTTCGGTCGAAACATGCAACGCCTCGGCCATCTCGTTTACTTTCACTGCTTCATTTTTTTGCAGCTGCTCGAGGATGATTTTTTTTCGTTCTTCATACAAAAGTGACATAAAGATGACCTCCTAGGACGATTTTTTCAGAGCCTTGCATTCCTTGATCGGAACGACCACTCTGACGGTCAAACCGTCACGGACCCAACTGGTGCTGTGATCATGAAGCGCGTCAACAGTCAGGCTGATTCCGTTCATCTCCATATCATAGCGCATTACGTTGCCCAATAGGGTAGAAAGTACGATTTTTCCCCTGGATTCCATAAAAGCGGACGAATCGATCGGGGAAGTTTCATTTTCCGGACGAATGGACAGGGCTTCGGGGCGGATTGCAAACAGTTCGCCCTGCGGCAGCGCATGCAAGCCCGCCTTATGCAGGTCCGCTTTATTTACCACATTATAATTGCCGATAAACCTGGCTACGAACTCGGTTGCCGGCTCCTTATAGATCGCTTCCGGAGAGCCGGATTGCTCGATATTCCCGTGATTCATCACAAATACCCGATCGGAAATGGTCAGCGCCTCTTCTTGGTCATGGGTGACGAACACGGTTGTGATATTGAATTTGCGTTGAATGAGCCGGATTTCATTCCGCAAGGTCCTTCTGATTTTGGCGTCCAATGCGCTGAGCGGTTCGTCAAGCAGCAAAATCTTCGGTTTTTTGACCAGTGCCCTGGCCAATGCCACTCTCTGCTGCTGACCGCCGGACAGCTGATTCGGATACATGTTCTCCTTGCCCTTCAAGTCGACGACTTCGATGATTTCGTCAACCAACGCCCTGATTTCCGACTTGGGCATCTTATCCATCTTTAATCCGAAAGCAATGTTGTGATAGACGTTCATGTTCGGGAACAGGGCGTACGATTGAAACACCATGCCGACTTCGCGGTCCTTTGACGGCAAATGGGTGATTTCCTTGTCCCCGACATAAATCAGGCCCGAATCGATTTCGTTCAGCCCGGCTATCGCCCGGAGCAGCGTGCTTTTCCCGCATCCTGACGGTCCCAGCAGCGTGATAAATTCCCCTTCCGAAATGGAGAGCGAAATATGATTCAGTACTTGCAAATCACCGAACGATTTTGCGACATGATCGATGCGAACAAAACTCATGATTGTTCCTCCTCTTGAATCGACGCAGCAACATATTCCTTGGGTTTCCATCTGCCCAACCTGAGAATGAACCCGGAAAGAAGGAAGATGAAGAGAAAGTAAGAAATCACCACTGCGCTGGCCGGCTGGCCCTTCATTTTCATCAGGTTGTACAAATAAATTTGCACGGTCTCATAGCTGCCTCCCACCAACATGTTGGCAAAAACATATTCGCCGATAATCAGAGAAAACGACAGCAGACCCGAAATTAAAATGCCAGGCATGATATTCGGAAGGATCACGAGACGGAATGCGGCAATTTTACCCGCGCCCAGCACTTCGGCGGCTTCGACCAAATCCTTGGCGTTGATCGTTCTCAGGCTGTTGCGAATGCTTTGATACGTAAAAGGCAAAATGAGTACGAAATAGGCTCCGATCAGAATCCATACGGTGCCGGAAATCGCAATCGGACCTTGCGAATAAAGCTTGATCAGGCCGATCGCCACCACAACCGGCGGAAAGGCAAAAGGAAGAAGAACGGCAACCTGAAGCAGTTTTTCCAGCCTCGGAAAATACACCGTAAGCACGAAAATCGACGGAACCATGATCACCAATGAAAAGATGATGGTAACGACGCTGACAAAGAAAGAACGTCCCATGGCTTGCAGGAACCGCGGATCGGTAAAAATCTCGGCGTAATATTGCAGCGTGTAGGCTCTCGGAACAATTTCGGACTGCCAATCCTTGGCAATGGAAAACAACAATGTCCCCACGACCGGCAAAAACAAATAAATGAGCAGCAGGGAGATGACACCTCGATGCCACTTCCCGCCTTTTTGTCGTTTGGATTTTAAAGTCACTTTGCTCATGTTCCTCTCCTCCTCGACCAGCGAAGCATCATTTCATTGACAAACAGAGAGAAGATCATGATTAGCGCGAGAATGACGGCCAGCGCGCTGCCCAATTGGAAATTGGGGAAAATATCTCCGGAAACAAGCGCGGCAATTCGAATCGTCATCAGATTGTAGCTGATGCCAGTCAGTGCATAGGCGGTCGCATAAGCTCCCAACGCGTTTGCCATCAGCATGCTGAACGTGCCCACCAATCCGGGAAGCAGCACGGGAATGCCGACATGGCGCCAGAATCTGTAGGTCGATGCTCCTAACAGCGCGGAAGCTTCCTTCCACTCGTCCTTGATGCCGTAATAAAGCGGGTAGACCAGCAAAATCGCGAGCGGCGTCTGGTAATAAATATAAAGCAGCAGGATGCCCGATTGCGAGTATAAGTCGAAGGACGACAAAGAGTACCAATTCAAATGCTTAAATAGATTAATAATCGCACCGTTATTGCCAAGCAAGATCATATAAGCAAATGCGAGCGGCAAGCCTGCGAAGTTCGTCATCATATTGGAAACCATCAACAATTGGTCGCGGATTCCGGTGGTGAAGCGGGTAACCGAATAAGCGGAAATTAAAGCAATGATTATGGCCACCACGCTGGAATACAGCGAGATCAATATGCTGTTTTTCATCGCTTCGAGATACAATCCGGTGGATAAGCTTTTAACATAATGGCCAAGGGTTAACCCTTGGCCATTGCTTTTTTGAAAACTCATTACGACCATTTGTATGACAGGCAAAATTTCAAATGCACAGACCCACACGACAAGCGGGATCAGAATGAGCAGCATTATTTTACTTTTGCTTGCACCTGTTCCAGCCATAATTGAGGAAGCTCCTTAATCGTATTTGTCCATGTGTCGAAATCTTTAACCGGGTGAACGTTTTTGTATTCGTCGCTGTTGACCAATTTCGCCGCGATGTCTGCAGGCAGCTTTACACTGCTGCGAATCGGACGGGCATAACCCTTCGCCAGGTTAATTTGGCCTGCGTCGCTGAAAATGTAGTCGCGGGCAAGCTTGGCGGCATTCGGATGAGCTGCGTTTTTGTTGATCACGGAAGCGTATCCGCTGACCACGCTGCCGTCTGTCGGAACGTGAATTTCAAATTTGGCCGGATCGATTTGATCGCGATAGCCAAGCGCGTTGAAATCCCAAAGCAGGGCAACCGGAACTTCACCTTTTTGAATGTTGGGCACTGAGACATCCACCTTGGAAATTCTGCCTTTATCGGCAAGGGCCGCGAAGAAGTCGATTCCGGGTTGAATGTTTTTCTCGTCTCCGCCTTTTGCGAATGCGGCTGCCAGTACTGCATACTGGGCTTGAGCGGCTTTGGTCACATCGCCTACGGCCACTTTATAGTCGCCTTTGGCAATATCGTCCCAAGTTTTCGGACAAGTGCTTACCAAGGTTTTGTTGCAAAGAAAGGAAATTGAGCCGGTATAGCCTACCATCCAGTCTCCGTTGTCGTCTTTCGCCCACGCCGGAACTTCATCCCAGTATTCGGTTTTATACGCTAGCGTCAGACCTTTCTTTTCGGCAAAAGGACCAAACTGGATGCCAACATCGCCGATATCCGGCTGATTGTTTTTCTCGTTTTCAAATTTGGCCAATTCCTCGGCGCTGCTCATATCGGTATCGGTATGTTCAATCTTATACTTCGTTTTCAGGTCGCTCCATGTGTCCTTCCAGTTCGCCCAGGAATCAGGCATCCCCACGCTGACGACTTTGCCTTCCTTTTGTGCAAGCGGTACAAGTTGGTCCATGGTCGGCGTGTCGCCGGCTTTCGCTTTGGCATTGCCGCCTTCCGCCTGATTCTTGCCTCCGCAGGCAGCCAAGCTGACTACGAAGACCAGCATCAGAACGAACAAAGTTGATGCTTTACCCCATTTTTTCGTCGTTTCTGGCATTGAATAAACCTCCTAAAAAGATTGTTATTATTCCAACCGGATTATGACAGCTTTAGTCCCGGCAGTGGAAACTCAGTCATTGCAGCGGAAGGCGTCAGTCCGAGCAGTCTGCAGACGAGCGGCGCCATTCCCAATTGCGGAAAATAAGACTCGGTATAAGTTCCGGGCGTAAAGCTTTCGCCGATCGCAAACAGGGCTACGTCTCTTTCCCCGTTTCCGGTTCCTCCGTGGTGGCCGTCTTCATTCATGCCGTGGTCGGCCGTAATGAGAATATGATAGCCTTGCTCCATCCAACGCGGCAAAAGCAGCGACAAAATGTTGTCGGCCATCAGCGCCTGGCCGCGATACTGTTTGGAGTCGGAAGTGAATTTATGGCCGGTATCGTCGATGTTCATCGAATGGATATAGAGAAAATCCGGCTCGTAGGTATTCCGCAAATATTCCCCGTCGGCAAACAAATGGGAATCGGGATAGGTATCTTCAAAATAGAAAGCTCCGTGTTCGATCGGCCGATCCGCATGATGTTGAAATCTGTCGCTGAAATAATCAAACGGGGCTTTATTATACAATTCACTGACCCAGAAATAGGCGGCCGCAGCTGTTTTCAAGCCTTTTTCCTTGCACAGGTGAAAGATGCTTTTCTGGGTGGACAAGCGCACGACCTGATTGGAGGTGATCCCGTTCTTATAGCTCGGGGTTCCGGTCAGCAGCACCTCGTACAACGGTCTGGACAAGCTTGGCAGCTCGGATTTCACCTTGTACAAAGCCGCCTGCGATTTTTCCACCAAATGATTGACATAGCCCATTTGCGTCACTGCGACATCATATCTAAGTCCATCCAGAACAACCATAATCACCTTGGACAATTTAATCCCTGCCTTTGTTTTATGTTGTTTATTGTGATTTATTGTTGATTCAAGTCTACTATAAGACGCTCTCATTCTATTCGTCAACCATTCTTGCAAGTTTTTACAAAAGACGCGATTTGCCTATGTATATTTTACAAAAAACGCGATTAACCCCTATGGATAGATCGCGTTTTCAATCGATTTTTGCCGTGTTGAATGTTGTGGTTTTGATAGAATTGTTTAATGGATTTTTATGAAAAAATGTGATAATATTGTTCTTATCAGGAAAGGAGGTGCGTCAACATTAGTAATCACATGTTGAACGCGTCCTTTGCCCGATCTACTGAGATCTAATCGACAGATTTCAGCAGAGGCGCGGGATGCGGATCAGGTTTTAAACAGCGCCACGGGCAGCAACAGAAAGAAGATCGCCTATTCAGGGCCTCGGGCCTTGATAAGCGATCTTCTTTTTTATACATATAGCTGATATCCGTAAGGTTCGGAGGGGACTACTGTTACCTGATCCTTGCCGGAAAGCAATCGAACTAGGGAACAGTAGTCCCTAATCAAACCTCGATTAAGCTACATTCTCCACAATCTCTTCCTCTTGCTTACTGGAAATCCGCTTGATATCGAGACGGATCAAGAAGGAGACGATCAAGGCTACGACAAACAATCCTCCGAAGAACGACAAACTGTTTGCATAGGAACCGGTCGTGTCTTTAATCCAAGCCGCGAACAACGGACCGGCAAGTCCCGCTGCCGCCCAAGCGGTCAGAATGTAACCGTGGATCGCACCCAATTGCTTGGTTCCGAAGATGTCCCCGATATACGCCGGGATTGAAGAAAACCCGCCGCCATACATCGTGTAGACAATGGCCAACATGATTTCAAAGAATACTACGGAGTGCGTTTGCGGCAAGAAGAAGAACAACACAACTTGTACGACGAAGAAAATCGTATAAGTATTTGTTCTGCCAATATAGTCGGAAATCGACGCCCAGGCGATCCGGCCAAATCCGTTGAACAAGCCCAGGAATCCTACCAAAGCAGCAGCTGCGGCCGTTGTAAGCCCAATGCTTTCCTGGGCAAGCGGTTTGGCTGCCGACAAAATGGCGATACCGCAGGTTACATTGATGAACAGCATGATCCACAAATAATAAAAGCGTTTCGTCATGACGGCCTCATTGGCTGTCAGCTGAGCCAAGTCTCTCTTGACTTTGATTTTGCCGCTGTCGGCTTTTTCTTTAAAGCCTGCAGGCAGCCATCCCTCTTTCGGTTTTTCCAAATAAATCGACGAAATTGCCATCACGACGAAATAGGAAACGCCCAAAATGAAAAAGGTACTGCTGACGCCCACGGATTTGATCAGCTTGTCCATGATCGGGCTGCTGATCGCGGCTGCGAAGCCAAAGCCCATAATGGCAAGGCCCGTTGCCAGTCCCCTGCGGTCCGGAAACCACTTGACCAATGTCGATACGGGAGCGATATAGCCAACCCCGAGACCGATTCCGCCCAACACACCATAAAATAAATACAACAAAGGAAGAGAGCTCAAATGAACGGCCAATCCGGAACCGGCAATCCCGACACCGAAAAATACCGAAGCGAGCATCCCGGATTTCCTGGGGCCGTATTTTTCAACAAAATGACCCAAAAAGGCAGCAGACAAGCCCAAGAACAAAATGGCGATACTAAACGTCAGCTGTACCTCGCGAGCCGACCAACCAAACTGTTTAGTCAACGGATTGGTAAAGTTGCTCCAAGCATACACAGAGCCGATTGAAATATGAATCCCTACCGCCGACAGAGCTATTAACCAACGATTCTTGCTTTTTTCCATGCCTTAACCCCCTGAGAATAATTAGTCCTTGAAAACAATAAGTCGAAAAACAAAAAAAAGCAACACCCAATTAAACTTAAAGGAAATAAGTTTATCCGAATGTTGCCTAATATCCCTACATTTTCTTTGCAGAGAGATCATTCATCATTATATTTGACAAACAGAGAATGTGCAGAGCGTGCATACTCTCCGTTATAATCAACAACTTGTAAGCGTTTACTATATTATCAGATAATTCTAGAACTGGCAACTGCCAAATTTATTTTTTTAACCGCCCATATGAGACATCTCAACCTTCGAGCCCGATCGGGCACTCGTCGTATGGCTTAGCCGCTCATCCGAATAACGGTCCGAACGCCCGCCCCAAACTTCGGAAATGGCTTTCGCTATCACCTCGTCGTTTTGTCCCGAACGCAGGAGTTCGCGTAGATCAAAGCCTTTGGCTGCAAACAAGCATGTATATAATTTGCCTTCTGCCGTAATGCGGGCCCTTGTGCACGTAGAGCAAAAAGAATTCGTTACCGATGATATCACACCGATCTCCTGGCTGTCCACATAGTGATAACGCTTGGCCACTTCTCCATAATAATTTTCCGGAATCGGCTCAAGCGGCATGACCTCGTTGATCCGCTGAATGATCTCCTGGGCGACCGTGACATCATCCATCTTCCAGCCGTTTGAATTCCCGACATCCATGTATTCGATAAAACGAAGAATGTGCTGCTTGTCCTTGAAATATCGCGCCATCGGAATAATATCCTGATCATTTACGCCTTTTTGAACGACCATGTTCACCTTCACCTGCATACCGGCGGCAGAGGCGCTGTCAATCCCTTCAAGAACCGTCTTCACCTTGCCGCGGCGGCCGTTCATAAAGCCAAAACGCTCTTCGTCCAACGAATCCAGGCTTACTGTAATACGTTTTAATCCCGCTTGGTATAAATCGCCCGCAAACTTTTTCAGCAAGGATCCATTTGTCGTCAAGCCGATGTCCTCTACGCCGGGAATTTGCTTCAGTCGACGAATAAGCTCCGGCAAATCCTGCCTAAGCAAAGGTTCTCCTCCCGTAATCCGTAATTTCTTCACGCCCAAAGAGACGAAAATGGATGCCAGCCGTTCGATTTCGGCAAAAGATAAAATGCTGTCAGGACTCAGGAAATTATAATCCGGTCCAAATATTTCTTCAGGCATGCAATACCGGCAGCGGAAGTTGCATTGGTCTGTCACCGATATGCGCAAATCTCGCAGCGGACGGTTCAACTTGTCCAACAAATCCTCTTTCATGTCGAGCCCCCCTCCTTTCACGCTTCATCACAAAATCCGCTCATGAGCGCAAGCTTGCGGCTAATCTAATACAATCCGTTCCGGACACGTATATACATTGAAGGATTCATTTCGTATAAACCCGACTGTGGTAATGCCCAGTTCCTCCGCCGATTGCAAAGCGAATTCCGTCGGCGCCGATTTGGACAATACCATCTCACAGCCGATTTTGGCAACCTTCAATAAAATTTCCGAAGAGATCCGCCCGCTGAACACGATGATTTTATCGCCGATGTCTATATCATTTTTCAAACAATACCCGTAGATCTTATCCAAGGCATTATGCCTGCCGATATCCATCCGGCTCAAGATCATCCCGTTCACGTCGCACAAAGCCGCATTGTGGACGCCGCCCGTATGTTGAAAAATGGTTGCCGAGGCTTGCAGCTCGTTCATCAGCCGAAAACAATCATCGGGGGAGATGCGGACGCGAATTTCGTTCATTTTCTTTGCAGTCAAAGCATCGTTTACAAAGACAAAGCCCTGTCTGCTCATTCCGCAGCAGGATGTAATATACCGCTTGTTTTGAAATTGCTGCACATAGGGATTGGCATGAGCCGTCTTGACATGGACGTATCCGCCATATTCCTGTACCCTTATCTCCAAAATATCGGCATACTTGCGAATAATGCCTTCCGATGCGAGATATCCTATAACCATATCTTCGATGTATTCCGGACTGCAGACCATGGTGACAAGCTCTTCACCGTTTATTTTAACCGTAACCGGGAATTCTGTCACAATGTCATCTTCCACACGAACTGCGGTGCCATTGGTAAATTGGAGAATTTCCCGCTTGACCTCTACCGGTTTCATCGGTTCAAACGCCCCCTCATGCGATAGGTTTATCAAATACAAATACCGAAACCGCAATATCATGCTCGATCTTGATATCGGAAAACAAATGGACCAATTTTGCTCCCGCTACCTCCTCCAGCCCTTCAGGAATCGCTGCCTCATACACCTGCTGAATCAATCTTGTCCTTGCCGCATGGACCATTTCTCTGCCTTCCGGCGTTCTTGCAATAAACTTCTCGGTCGGCGTCAAATTGCCGTACAACGTGGAAATCGCCATATTCTCTACAAACACCGTATGGATTTGCTCCGGTCCTTTTCCCAATAAATCCTTGCGCAGCTTGCGGATGATATCGTTGAAATCATGAATCCTCTTAGACATATATGCCTTTGCCTCCCTAGTCATACATATAAATCTATGCAAAAAATTATATGCGCCGGCTAATGATACGTTGTTAATTTATCATAGAAACCTTATAATGAATATAAGAGATGGAATCGGAATAGTAAATACTGTTGTGATTCTATCGCCCGTGACAAATCATGGAAATGGATTGGTAATATAGTAAGCTCTGCTATTGAACTTTTCCACTTTGCAAACGCATTCCCCGGATATTTCCGAAATGGCGTCTGCAGAGTGGTTTTTTATTTCATCTTTGAAAGGCAGGTATTTTTTAATGGACAGCAGTAAAATGAACGTCATCATAAATGGCAAAACCTATGAAGCGGCTGCAGGTGCAACCATCCTGCAAATCATTAATGCCAACGGCATTGAACATCCGCAAATCTGTCACGTTCCCGAGGTCGACCCGATCCAAACCTGCGACACCTGCATTGTGGAAGCAGACGGAAAGTTGGTTCGCTCTTGCTCCACGCCGGCATTGCCGGGCATGAACATCGAGCTTTCCTCGAGCCGCGCCAAGGCTGCCCAGACCGAAGCCATGGATCGCTTATTGGAAAATCACCTCTTATACTGCACCGTATGCGACAACAACAACGGAAACTGCAAGCTGCACAACACGGTGGAAATGATGGAGATCGAGCACCAGAAATATCCGTACCAGCCCAAAGCGCCGGCATGCGAAGTGGATATGTCGCACCCCTTCTACCGCTACGATCCGAACCAATGCATAGCCTGCGGGCAATGCGTGGAAGTGTGCCAGAACCTGCAGGTCAACGAGACGCTCTCGATCGATTGGGAAGCGGAGCGCCCGCGTGTGAAATGGGACGACGGCACGACCATCAACAATTCCTCCTGCGTAAGCTGCGGGCAATGTGTCACGATTTGTCCGTGCAATGCGTTGATGGAGAAATCGATGCTGGGTGAAGCCGGATTCATGAGCGGCCTTAATCAGGAGCTTCTGGATCCGATGATCGAGCTTGTAAAAGAGGTCGAGCCGGGATACAGCGGAATCATGGCGATTTCCGAAATGGAAGCGGCGATGCGTGATACGCGTACGAAAAAGACGAAAACGGTATGTACCTTCTGCGGCGTCGGCTGCTCTTTTGAAGTCTGGACGAAGGGCCGGGAAATTTTGAAGGTGCATCCGACAGACGGTCCGGTCAACGCAATCTCCACCTGCGTCAAAGGCAAATTCGGATGGGACTTTGTAAACAGCAAAGAGCGCCTGACCAAGCCTTTGATCCGAAAAGACGGCCAATTTGTGGAATCCTCGTGGGACGAGGCCCTTGACCTCATCGCCAGCAAGTTCAGAGCCGTTAAAGAACAGTTTGGCGGCAATGCCGTCGGTTTCGTCTCATCTTCCAAAATTACAAATGAAGACAACTATCTCATGCAAAAATTGGCACGCCAGGTGTTCCAAACGAATAACGTGGACAACTGCTCCAGATACTGCCAATCGCCGGCAACCGACGGATTGTTCCGTACAGTGGGCATGGGCGGCGATGCCGGCACGATCCAAGATATTGCCGATGCCGGCTTGGTGATCATCATTGGAGCCAATCCGACGGAAGGCCATCCTGTACTGGCGTCCCGCGTGAAACGTTCGCACAAATTGCACGGGCAAAAATTGATTGTCGCCGATCTGCGCAAGCACGAAATGGCGGAGCGCTCCGATATCTTCATCAGCCCCAAGCAGGGCACCGACCAGGTTTGGTTGATGGCCGTGACCAAGTATATGAT
>CAZESH010000054.1:0-18306 GCA_964514665.1 uncultured Caryophanales bacterium | reverse complement strand
GGAAATGCCAAGCCTGTAACACTGAAGCTGTGGACATTTAATGAACTGCATCAGAAGTTTTACGAATTTATGGCTGACGGCTGGAACAAAGAACATCCGGATCAGCCGATTAAATTGGAAGCGCAAAACTTCCCGTATGACGACATGCACAACAAACTGCTGGTTGCCCTTCAATCCGGAGTAGGCGCTCCCGATCTCGCCGATGTCGAGATCAGCAAATTCGCCAACTACCTGAAAGGTACGCCGCAATTGCTGCCGCTGAACGATATCGTTGAGCCGGAACTCAGCAACATGGTTAAAGCGCGTTTCGACATTTATTCCAAAGACGGCAAATACTACGGGGTTCCGTTCCACGTAGGAGCCGAAGTCATGTACTATAACAAAGAAATTCTGGATAAAGCCGGCGTAAATCCGGACAATATCAAAACATGGGCTGATTTCGAAGAAGCGGGCAAGCAAGTTCTCGCCAAAACCGGCAAGCCGATGACAACGCTTGAAACAGCCGATCAATGGTCGTTTTGGCCGCTGATTTCCCAACAAGGCGGAGATTATCTGAATAAAGACGGCAGCGTAGCTATCGATAGCGACATTAACATCAAAACGCTGCAATATCTGCAAAATCTGGTGAAAGAAAAAATTGCTGTTGAAGCTCCCGGCGGCGGACACCATGCCGAAGAATACTACGGCTTCATGAACCAAGGCGGGGCAGCTGCCGTTTGGATGCCGATGTGGTACATGGGACGCTTCACCGACTACATGCCTGATCTGAAAGGCAAAATCGTCATTCGTCCTGCGCCGGCTTGGACAGCTGGCGGATTCCGTTCCGCTGGTATGGGCGGCACGGGTACAGTTGTAACGAATCAATCGAAAGCTCCGGACATGGCCAAGAAATTCCTGGCTTATGCCAAAATTTCCGAAGTGGGCGGCGAGCAAATTTGGACGCAGCTAGGTTTCGACCCGGTTCGCAAAACGGTTTGGGATAGCGAAGCCGTTAAAGCGCAAAACAAATTCACCGATTATTTCGGCAACAATATCTTTGATGTGCTGAAAGAAGTGAGTGGCGAAATCAACCCGGTCAATGTAGGCACTTTGACTCCTGCATCTGCCGATGCCGTTCGGAAAACGATTATGTTCCAAACGATTCATGAGATGAAAGATCCGGCAACGGTATTGAAATCCGTTGGTGACGAGCTGCGCAAGCAGCAGTAATCTTCTTGAAACGCTTTTAAAATTGGATATCATCAGGATCACTGGCCACGTTCGGTGGCTGGTGATCCCATTTTTAGGAAGGGAGACTGCTTCAATGGATACCGATATGGCGCTCAGTTCATCACCGTCTCCACAGAAAATGAATGTGTTTAAAAGGTTTTTGTTTTCACATAAGGTGGCACCATACGTTTTTGTCTTGCCTTTTATTCTTTCATTTGCCATTTTCTTTATTTATCCGGTTGTGAGTACGATTGTGATGAGCTTTCAGCAGGTGCTCCCGGGCGATACGCATTTTATCGGATTGGAAAACTACAAAAGGCTGGACAATCCCCATTTTTATAGAGCGCTGTTCAACAGTGCGTTATACACGATCTTGACGTTGATCGTCTTGATTCCGATGCCTCTTGTGCTTGCGGTATTTTTGAATTCCAAGAAAATGTGGTTGAAGAATTTTTTTCGTTCCACTTTATTCGTTCCGTCTCTCGCTTCCATTGTCGTGTCCGGTACGATTTTTCGTCTGGTGTTCGGGGAATTGCCGGGTTCGCTGATGAATTCCTTCATCGGACTGTTGGGCTTTGAGCCGTATCAGTGGCTGAAGAATGCCCCTACGGCGATGATCGTCATGGTGCTGCTGGCGACTTGGCGCTGGACGGGTGTAAACATCATTTACTTCTTGTCCGGATTGCAGAATATCCCGAACGAGCTTTATGAATCCGCCGATATCGACGGCGCGAATACGTGGAGGAAATTTACGAACATCACGCTACCGCTCTTGAAGCCGGTTTCCATTTATGTATTGACCATCAGCATTTACGGCGGCTTCGCGATGTTTACGGAAAGTTATATGGTGTTCAACGGCAACGGTTCGCCTAACGACATGGGACTTACGATTGTCGGATACATTTACAAAACCGGCTTGGAACAGTTCAATCTCGGTTTCGGTTCAGCAGTCGGAATCACGCTCTTGCTGATCACCTTGATCCTGAATGTGCTTCAACTTAAATTCTTCGGGATGTTCCGAAAGGAGGAGGCGTAAATCATGGTACAGGAATCCAAAAAATGGTCGCTCTCGTCACTGGTCATGTTTTTAATTTTGGGCATTGTGACCATTATTACGCTTTTTCCTTTGTATGCTTTTACGCTGGCATCTTTCAAGCCTTCAAAGGAGCTTCTCCGCTACGGCTTGAACCTGAAGTTTGATACTTCCGTTATGAGCTTTCATAATTACAAGTTTATTTTAACCGGAGCGGCGGATAACTATTTTCATTGGTACTGGAACAGTATTTTGATCACCACGGTCTTTACTGTTTTGAGCCTGTTCCTCTCTTCTATGGTTGGGTACGGTTTGGCGGTATACAATTTTAGGGGAAAGAACATATTGTTTGCATTGGTATTGGTGGTCATGATGGTTCCGGTGGAGATTATCATCCTTCCGCTGTATAAATTGTCCATCGCCTTGAAATTGATCAATACGATTTGGGGCGTCATTCTGCCGTTTGCCGTCGCGCCTCTGCCGATTTTCTTCTTCAGGCAGTATGCCGCGGGTCTGCCAAAGGACTTTATTGACGCCGGCCGTATTGACGGAAGCAGCGAATACGGAATTTTCGCACGGATTTTTGTGCCTTTGATGGCTCCGGCATTTGGTGCGATGGCGATTTTGCAGGCGATGATGAGCTGGAATAATTTCCTCTGGCCGTTGATTGTGCTGCGGACTACGGAAAATTTGACACTGCCGATCGGTTTGGCGACTTTGCTGACGCCTTACGGCAATAACTACGACATCCTGATCACAGGTTCCGTGTTGGCCGTTGTCCCGATTTTGGTTCTGTATGTGTTCTTCCAGCGTTACTTTATTTCCGGCTTGACTGTGGGCGGAGTAAAAGGGTAAGACTAAGCCGCCCATATGAATTATTTTTATTAGCTTTTTATAAAGATTTGATAAGGAAAGGGAGAGAAAGATGAACAACAAGCTGCAAGCAAAAATGATTTTAGCCAAGGATTTTGTAATTTCCGAAATCGATCCGAGAATTTACGGTTCATTTATCGAACACCTCGGGCGTGCGGTTTATGGAGGAATCTACGACCCCGGGCACCCCGAGGCGGATGAAAAGGGCTACAGAAAAGACGTTGTCGAATTAATCAAGGAACTTCAAGTTCCGATTATCCGCTATCCGGGCGGAAATTTCGTGTCCGGATATAATTGGGAAGACGGGGTAGGACCGCGCGAAGATCGTCCGAAGCGTCTCGAATTGGCTTGGAAAACAGTAGAAACCAATGAAATCGGCACCAATGAATTTGCCGAATATGCGCAGCTGGTAGATTCCGAAGTAATGATGGCCGTAAACTTGGGAACCCGCGGAATCGATGCGGCAAGAAACCTGGTGGAATACTGCAACCATCCCGGCGGCAGCTACTGGAGCGATCTGCGCAAATCCCACGGTTACGAGCAGCCGCACAAGATCAAAACCTGGTGTCTTGGCAACGAAATGGACGGTCCGTGGCAAATCGGCCACAAGACAGCCGATGAATATGGAAGAATTGCGTTGGAAGCTGGCAAAACCATGAAGTGGGTGGATCCGACTATCGAACTGGTCGCTTGCGGCAGCTCGAATACAAAAATGCCTACATTCCCGGAATGGGAAGCTACGACGCTTGATCATACTTACGACGTTGTGGATTACATCTCGCTGCACCAATATTACGGGAACCGCGACGACGATACTGCAAATTTCCTGGCACAATCGCTGGATTTGGATCATTTCATCAAAACGATCATCTCCACCTGTGATTTTATCAAAGCCAAAAAACGCAGCGACAAAACGATCAATCTCAGCTTTGACGAATGGAATGTCTGGTTCCATTCCAATGAAGCGGACAAACAAATCGAGCCTTGGTCGATTGCGCCTCCGCAGTTGGAGGACGTATATAACTTTGAAGACGCTTTGCTTGTCGGCAGCATGCTGCTTACTTTCATCAAGCATGCCGACCGGGTAAAAATGGCCTGCATGGCGCAATTGGTCAACGTAATCGCGCCGATCATGACGGAAAATGGCGGCCGCTCGTGGAAACAAACGATCTTCTATCCGTATCTGCACGCTTCCGTATACGGAAGAGGAATCTCGCTGCAGCCGATCGTTTCTTCTCCGAAATATGACAGCAAGGATTTCAAGAATGTTCCATATTTGGATTCTGCAGCCGTTTATAATGAAGAAAAAGAAGAGTTGACGGTTTTCGCAGTCAACCGCCACTTGTCCGACACACTTGAGCTGGAATGCGATGTTCGCAGCTTCGAAAACTATCGCGTAATCGAACACATTGTTTTGGAGAACGACGATTTGAAAGCCGTAAACACGGCCGACGAAGAAAAGGTCAAACCGCATAACGGCGGCGGAGCTCAGGTAATAGACGGCATTGTTCATGCCTCATTGTCGAAAGCTTCTTGGAACGTCATTCGTTTGGCCAAAAAATAAGCGCATTGCGCATGCTTTAAAGCACGCAATACTGCTTTTATGACCCGACCGGGAGCCGCATCAAATTCTGGAAAAACACTCAAGTCCGGTGATTTTGCAGAATGCGGCTCCCGTTTTGTATTTAAAAAAGGGGATGATTTCATGATGATCAGGAAAAGGACGCTTGTGCTTGTACTGGCGTTGCTGGCCGTACTGCTTGCCGCAGGAGGCGCTTTCTTCTACAATAAATTGTACTTGGCGGCAAGCAAGACCGCTGCTTGGGAGCTGACGGGATTCATCAATACCCACGATCCTTCCTTGATCAAGGAAGGCAGCGACTGGTATGTATTCTACACCGGAAATCGGTTGAAGGTGCTGAAATCCGCTGACGGTCAGAAATGGAACTATTCCGAGCCGGTTCTCGACCAAACACCGGGTTGGTGGGAACAGGCTGTACCGGGCCATTCCAGCATGGACGTATGGGCTCCGGATATTCATTTTTATAACGGAAAGTACTGGATGTATTACGCGATCTCCAGCTTTGGATCAAGAGATTCGGCCATCGGACTTTTGTCGGCGGCAAGCATCCGTTCGCACGAATGGAAGGACGAAGGAATGGTGCTGAAAACGACTTCGGCGGACGATTACAATGCGATAGATCCCAATCTGGTCATTGACGCCAAAGGCCAACCCTGGCTGGCATTCGGTTCCTGGTGGAGCGGCATCAAGCTGAGCAAGCTGGACATGCAAACGATGAAGCCGGTTGGCAAGTTGTATTCGCTTGCGACGCGCAAGGAAGGGATTGAAGCGCCTTATATTACCTATCACGACGGATACTATTACTTGTTCGTATCCATCGATAAATGCTGCCAGGGAGCGGACAGCACCTATAAGGTGGCGGTTGGCCGTTCCAAAGCGATTACCGGCCCGTATGCGGATGAAAAAGGCGTGCCGATGCTGGAAGGCGGAGTAACCGTGCTGGAGACAGGCGGCGACCGCTGGAAGGGGCCGGGCGGTCAGGCGATTTATGAAAATCGGCTTATCGTTCGTCATGCCTACGACGCCAAGGACCGCGGAAAATCCAAGCTAAGGATCAACGAGCTGCATTGGAACCGTTGGTCGGGATGGCCGAGCTACTAGGGGAACAAACGAGCAACTAGGAAGAACAAAGAGCTATAAGGAGGAACAGCTGCCAAGAAAAAAGTTCCGACTCTATCCTTCTTCTTTTGATATAATAAAAAAGTGGCGAAGAACGTCCTCATCCGTCTATTTGACGGATTGGGGCGTTTTTTCATTTTACTAAGGAGGTGATGGGGATGATCGGATTTGAGGAAGCGCATGCGTCGTTTATCCAACATCATCTGGACAAACGGACAGGCGAGCGGCGCGGAAGGCTGGAGAGAGGGCATAATCATGCGGAGATACTGTTCGCGAAAAATGTATGGTGGCCGTTTAAAGGCAATTTCGAGCATTTGCATCCCGAATTTGAAGTGCTGGATTGGCGGGGCAGACCGTATTTTGCCGACTTTGTATATGCGCCTGAGCGCTGGAAGCTTCTCATTGAGATAAAGGGTTTTTCCGAGCATGTTGCCAACATGGATCGCCAAAAGTATTGCGGCGAATTGAATCGGGAAACCTTTTTACAAGGTATGGGATTCCATGTCATTTCATTTGCTTATGACGATGTGGCGCATCGGCCGGAAGTATGCATCTTCTTGCTGCGCACGGTGCTAAGTCGATTCGAATCTGCCGGTACTCCAGTTGAAAGGGCATTTTTCGCAGATAACGAGATATTCCGCCTTGCCGTTTATCTGGCTCGGCCAATCCGGCCGATCGATGTCTCCCGACATTTTTCAATCGATCATCGAACGGCAGTGAAGCATCTGCAGCGTCTATGCAGGAAAGGTTGGATTGAACCGGTATTCCGCGGGACAGGCCAAAGAATCCTCTATTATGAAATCACGAAGCACGGATTGGACAACGGTCTGTGGTAACTAAATGGAATTCATGCAGTTAAATTATCGTATTGGGTAGCTTTTCGGATAACTAAATGGATTTCATGCATCTAGTTTGACCAAGAACCGGTAAACGAGAAAAATTCTGCGTAACTAAATGCAGGTTTTCCAGTTAGTGTAACCATCAGGAGCAAAATCAACCAAATTAACTGCAGAAAATACAGTTAGCTCTTCTCGGGTGAAATCACTCGAATTGGATGCTCAGCCTTAGCCTGTCCTTTGATGATTTATAGGGTTTGTCGAGAGTCTGTAAGGGCAGCCTAAGGCTGTCCTTTTCAGCTTGTCAATTTTCTACCCCCATCCATGCACTTTATTCCATGGCGGCAATGTTGGATTGCTGGTTAAATTAAGGACAGAAACAAATTAAAATCATTGGGGGAAAATTCATGCAAAAACGTGTAGGGTTTTCATTGCTCGCCATCGTGCTGGTTCTCGGCATGATGCTGAGCGGCTGCGGCCAAAAAAGCGATTCGGCAGTCGAACCGGGTGCATCTGACAAGGCAACCGGCACAGAACCGGCGCAATCGGGGGACAGCGCAAAGCCGGTAACGATCAAAATCATGCAGTATTCGCCGGAAATCACCGACGCCATGCATGCTTTGGCGGAGCAGTATCACAAGGAATTTCCGAATGTGACGCTTGACATCGAGGTTCATCAGGACGATTACAACACCCTTCTCAAGACGAAAATCAATTCCGGCGATATTCCCGATGTTTTCATGACGAGCGCATACAATGAGAATGTCACTTACAAGGATTACAGCTACGATCTGACGAACGAGCCTTTCATGAAGGATATTGTCGACTCCGCGAAAACGGGTGTGACGCTTGACGGCAAAATTCTCGGATATCCGTTCATTCTTCAATCTTACTCTTTTATCTATAATAAAAAATTGTTTGCCGACGCCGGCATTACCGAGCTGCCGAAGACCTTCAGCCAGCTGAAAGATACCGCAGAAAAGCTGAAAGCCAAAGGCATCACGCCTTTCGCCAACGGCTATAAGGAATGGTGGGTGCTTGAGCAAACCTTCACGCCGGAAATGGCGGCGGTAGGCGGCGACTATCAGCAAATGTTCGCCGACATCAACAGCGGCAGCAAAAAAGTGAGCGATTATGCGCAGGCGATGAATGTATTTGATCTGCTTGACATCACGATGAAATATTCCAATGCGAAGCCGCTGGAAACGGATTTCAACTCTTCAGTTGCGGTGTTTGCCCAAGGCAAGGCGGCGATTCTGCACCAAGGCTCCTGGGCGGAGGATTCGATCCGCAAGATCAACAAGGATATCGATATCGGCTTCCTGCCGCATCCGGTTGGAGAGGATCCTGCAAAAGCCGGATTGATGGTAGATTCCAACATCACTTGGCGGATTTATAAAGATTCGCCGAATCTTCAAGAAGTGTTGAAGTTTTTCAACTGGCTGACCACTTCGGAATACGGCAAAAACTTTATCCCGAAGGTCGTCAAACAGATTTCCACGATCAAGGACGCTCCGTTCCCCGACTCGCAGCTGGCGCAGGATACGTCGCAGTTTCTCAAGAACGGTGTAACCTACCCTTGGGTAAAAGGCTATTGGCCGGACGGCTATGAGCAGCAGGCGGGACAAATCCTGCAAAAATACTTGGCCGGTGCGGAAACGCGCGATCAAGCCGAAAAGGATCTGGACAGCACTTGGACGAAATTGGCCAAAGCCAAACAATAAACGGACTATATAAAGAATGTTCAGCCGGGAGTCGGATGCTTCCGGCTGAACTTAAATTATGCGAGCGGAGTGAGCGGAAAATTGAGAGCGCAGGTCAGAAAATCGCTTAAAAGCCATATGGAATTGCTCGTATTCGTTGCCCCGGTGCTTATACTGATCTTCATTGCCGCCGAAATTCCCTTCATCATGAGCCTTTATTATTCCCTCACCAAATGGAATGGGGTCGGCAAGACGATCGAATTTATCGGGCTGCACAATTTCAGGGAATTGTTCCTGAGCGATACGGCTTTTTGGAAGTATACAGTCTTCACGTTTAAATTCACGATTTTTAATGTTTTGATCACGAACGCTTTGGCCATCCTGTTGGCTGTCGCTTTGACAAAAGGACTTAAATCGGTAAATTTGCTGCGGGCCGCTTTTTTCATCCCGAATATCGTCAGCCTGGTAATCATCGGATTCATTTGGAAGTTTATCTTTTCCAAAGTGTTTGAATCCTTGTCCGCATGGACGAATTGGCCTTTCTTCGAGTGGAGCTGGCTGGGGGACATCCACCTGGTTTTCGGCTCGGTGGTGTTCGTCAGCATATGGCAATCCGTCGGTTTTTACATGATCATCTACATTACCGGCCTGCAGTCGATTCCCGGAGATATTCTGGAAGCGGCCGAGCTTGACGGCGCGACCGGGCTTGTACGCTTTTTCAAAGTCACGCTGCCGCTGTTGATGCCGTCTTTTACCGTGGCCGTGTTTCTTTCGCTGGCCCATTCGCTCAAGGTATTCGATATCATCTATACGCTGACGTACGGCGGACCCGGGGACGTTACCCGCAGCATCACGCTGGATGTATATACCGAGGCGTTCGTCAATAACCGATTCGGTTTTGCAACGGCCAAATCCTTGGTGTTCGTGGTGATTATCCTGATCATTACACTGGTTCAGGTCAAGTTTTTCAAAAGCAAGGAAGTGGAAGCATGAGCAAGAAAAATAGATGGAAGCTGTATTTGTTGGAGATTTTTTTGATCATCATTGCCTTTGTTTTTCTTTATCCTTTTTTTCTGGTGCTGGTGAATTCTTTCAAATCCTACGGAGAAGTGATGGTCGATGTGGTCAATTGGCCGCAAAAATGGCTTGGCAGCAATTACGGCCAGGTTTGGAAGCTGATGCAGTATCCGAAGCTGTTCTGGAACACGCTGTACGTCACGCTGCTCAGCTGCGCGGGCATCGTTTTCTTCGGATCGATGGCCGGCTACAAGCTCAGCCGTACGAAGACCAAATTAAGCGGATTTTTCTTCGTGCTGGCCATTGCTCCGATGATGCTCCCTTTCCAATCCTTCATGGTGACGCTGACCAAGCTTTCCAAGGAGCTGCATCTGATCAATTCGCTTACCGGCCTGTCGGTGATTTATTGGGGACTTGGCGCCCCCCTGGCCGTTTTCTTGTTTCACGGATTCGTCAAATCGATTCCGATGGAGCTGGAGGAATGTGCCACGATCGACGGCTGCTCGACCTACAAGACCTACTGGAAAATCGTGCTGCCGATCATGCTGCCGGTTACGAGCACGGTGATCATTCTCAACTTCATGTGGATTTGGAACGACTTTTTGCTGCCCCTGATCATGCTGAACGGACAGGAAGCGACGCTGCAGCTGGCCTCCTACAAGTTTTTCGGACAGTATGAGAGCGAGTGGCAGTTTGCCTTGACCGCTGTCGTGATGACCATTACCCCGCCGATCCTGTTTTTTTTGTTTATGCAAAAATTCATTATCAAGGGTATGGTATCCGGCGCGGTGAAAGGTTAAGGGATAGACTATGGGAAATAGGGAGACGAGTCAATGAAATTTACGGATGGGTATTGGCAAATCAGAAAAGGCTATAACTTGCAAAATCCGGTGGAAATTCGCGATATCCGCGTGGAGCAGGACGCTGTGACGGTTTATGCGGCCTGCCGGCCGATCACGCATAAAGGGAGCACCTTGAACGGCACTTTGCTGACATTCCGCTACAGCTCGCCCATGCCTGGCGTGATTCGCGTGCAGTTTTACCGCCATAAAGGCGGAAAACAGCGCGGACCGGAATTTCCTTTGTTCGAAGCGGGAGGCTGTCGGCCGGAGATTGCCGATGAGGAGCAGCAGGTCCGTTTCGACAGCGGAAAGCTGAGCGTTCGCATCGCGAAGCGGGAAGGCTGGAAGATCGATTACTTTTATGGGGGAAAAAGATTGACCGGAAGCGGGAATAAGGCTCCGGCGCATATCGAGGCAGAGGATGGCTCGACATTCGTCCGCGAGCAGCTGGATCTGGGCATCGGCGAATATGTATACGGGCTCGGAGAACGCTTTACGCCATTTGTAAAGAACGGTCAGGTCGTCGACATTTGGAATGAAGACGGCGGCACCAGCAGCGAGCAGGCGTATAAAAGCGTTCCCTTCTATTTGTCCAATCGCGGCTACGGCTTATTTGTCAACCATCCGGAGAAGGTTTCCTTCGAGATTGCCTCGGAAAATGTTTCCAAAGTTCAATTCAGTGTTGCCGGGGAATATTTGGACTACTTCGTAATCGCCGGCGAAACCCCGAAGCAAGCTTTGAGCCGCTACACGGAGCTCACCGGCAGGCCGGCGCTGCCTCCTGCGTGGTCATTCGGGCTGTGGCTGACAACGTCATTCACCACGGATTACGACGAGCAGACGGTCAATCATTTCATCGACGGCATGTTCGAACGGAATTTGCCGCTCAGTGTGTTCCACTTTGATTGCTTTTGGATGAAGGAGTATCAGTGGAGCGACTTTGAATGGGATCAACAAATGTTTCCCGATCCGCAGGGCATGCTGCACAGATTAAAGCAAAAAGGATTGAAAATCTGCCTTTGGATCAACCCCTATATCGCGCAAAAATCGGCGATGTTCGATGAA
Source organism: uncultured Caryophanales bacterium (assembly GCA_964514665.1). Lineage (GTDB taxonomy): Bacteria > Bacillota > Bacilli > Paenibacillales > KCTC-25726 > CAZESH01. The sequence continues at coordinate 7,027 of CAZESH010000054.1, read as the reverse complement.
GGCATGGAGCGGGGGTATCTCGTGCGCAGAACGAATGGCGACGTTTGGCAGTGGGATATGTGGCAGGCCGGCATGGGACTCGTCGACTTTACGAACCCCGATGCTGTCCGCTGGTTTCAAAGCAAGCTGAAACGGCTGATCGATATGGGCGTGGATTCCTTTAAAACGGATTTCGGCGAGCGCATTCCCACGGATGTCGTATATCACGACGGCTCGGATCCGCTGAAAATGCACAATTTTTATACTTACTTATATAATAAAGCCGTATTTGAGCTGCTTGAGACGAGCTTGGGCAAAAACGAAGCGATGCTGTTTGCGCGCTCGGCAACGGCAGGCAGCCAGCAGTTTCCCGTTCATTGGGGCGGAGACTGCTCGGCCCATTACGATTCCATGGCGGAATCGCTGCGCGGCGGATTGTCGCTCGGGCTTTCCGGCTTCGGCTACTGGAGCCATGACATCAGCGGATTCGAGAGTACCGCTTCACCCGATATTTATAAGCGCTGGGTCGCTTTCGGGCTGCTGTCCTCCCACAGCCGGCTGCACGGCAATGAATCTTACCGCGTGCCGTGGCTGTTCGGCGAGGAAGCGGTCGATGTTCTGCGTTTCTTTACGCAGCTGAAATGCAGTCTGATGCCGAGCTTGTTCGCTACCGCCGTGGAAGCGTCGCAGCATGGCGTGCCGATGATGCGGGCGATGATGCTGGAATTTCCAGACGATCCGGCCTGCGATCCGCTCGACCGCCAGTATATGCTGGGACAATCGCTTCTCGTGGCCCCGATTTTCAACGAGCAGGGAACGGTCTCTTATTATGTTCCGGAAGGGCGCTGGACCCATTTCCTCACAGGAGAAATTATCGAAGGCGGAAGCTGGAGAACGGAAGCTCACGACTACTTCAGTCTGCCTCTGCTTGTCAGGCCGAACAGTATCGTGGCCGTAGGACGGGAAGTGAACCGTCCGGATTACGATTATGCGGACGGAGTGGAGCTGCATCTTTTTGAAACGCAGGAAGGAACGGCCGCCGCTGCCACCGTCTACAATACAAATGGATTTCCCGAACTGGAAATTGAAGCGATTAGAGAAGGGAAATCCTTGAGCATATCCGCAGCCGGCAAGGGAAAACCCTGGAGTGTAATCCTGAGGGGGATCGATCGCGTGGACTCCATCGACGGAGCAGCCTGGGAACACGGATTGCATGGCGTGCGGCTGATTCCCGCAAAGGACGCTGCGGGGATTCGGGTCAAGCTGATCTGACTGGCAAGGGATAGCAAAATTAGAATCGGGAAAAAAGATCAAACAAAAAAACGGAGTCGCGTGTAAATGGCGTCTCCGTTTTAAATTTATTGAAAAAGGCTATTGAAATCAGTTTAAATCTTATGATATAATATGATGAATATTTTTGTGAAATTACTTATAAAATCAGCAATATAACAATAATATTGTAGCATACATTCTTATTATTGTCAATGAATATCCATTTTAGGTAAAGATAAAGACATTGTATTCAAGGGGAGATCATTTTGACGAACGATCAGCATACGGAATTAGCGGGCGCTGCACTGAATCAGGTGAAAGAAGAGTTAATCAAGCAAGGCAAGAGCGACTCTTCCCTGACTTATAAAGCGATCATGGAAAAGCTAGCTCCGTTCGAGCTGGAGCCAGAGCAATTGGAGGAAATATTCGAGGAGCTTTCCGAGCACGGCATCGACCTGGGAAATGAATCATACGAGGAGCTTTCCCTTCATACGGAGCAGGAAAGAGAGGAGCAATCGCCGGTTGAAGAGGACCTGACACTGCCGCAGGGGATGAATATCAATGATACGGTGCGCATGTATCTGAAGGAAATCGGCCGTGTTCAGCTTCTTTCGGCCAAGGAAGAGATCGAACTTGCCCAGAAAATCGAGCAGGGCGATGAGGAAGCCAAGCGCAGACTTGCCGAAGCGAATCTGCGTCTTGTCGTCAGCATTGCAAGGCGTTATGTTGGACGCGGGATGCTGTTTCTCGATCTGATCCAGGAAGGCAACATGGGGCTGATCAAGGCCGTGGAAAAATTCGATTATACCAAAGGCTACAAATTCAGCACCTATGCCACTTGGTGGATTCGCCAGGCGATAACCCGGGCAATTGCCGATCAGGCCAGAACCATTCGCATTCCGGTTCATATGGTAGAGACGATCAACAAGTTTACGCGCATATCCCGACAATTGCTGCAGGAGCTTGGGCGCGAGCCTGTCCCCGAGGAAATTGCCAAGGAAATGGATATCAGTACGAGCAAGGTTCAGGAGTTGATGAAAATTGCCCAGGAGCCGGTGTCTTTGGAAACGCCGGTCGGCGAGGAGAGCGACTCCAATTTGGGCGATTTTATCGAGGATCGCGATGCATTGGCTCCTACCGACGCAGCGGCATACGAGATGCTGAAGGAGCTGCTGGAGGACGTGCTGGATACCTTGACGGAGCGGGAGGAGAATGTGCTGCGCTTGCGGTTCGGGCTTGACGACGGGCGTACCCGGACATTGGAGGAAGTGGGCAAAGTGTTCGGCGTTACCCGCGAGCGAATTCGTCAGATCGAAGCCAAGGCACTGCGCAAAATGAGACATCCAAGCCGCAGCAAACGGCTGAAGGATTTTTTGGAATAAAAAACTTGGGGGTTTCGGCGCCTGGGATCTTGTTAAAAGATCTCAGGCGTTTTTTTTCCTTGAATCAGGAAAAGGGGAGTTTGCCATTTTTTAACGGCAGACCTACAATAGAAGGGAAGCTTTAATTTTTTATTCGGAGGTAGGCGCCATGAGAGAGGATTTTATATTCGGAATGCTTGAAAGAACACGCAACAGCACGCTGCAGTTGGCTGAAAAATGCAGTCAGGAGAAGCGGGATACGATACCGCAAGGCTTCAATAACAGCGTTTTTTGGCATATGGGCCATATTCTGACGGTGACGGACGGATTGGCGTTCGGGCCGTTCGGCGAGGCATCGGCCTTGCCTGCATCTTACCGCGATTATTTCGGCAATGGCACCAAACCTGCCGATTGGACGGAACAGCCGGCAACTTGGGAAAGTATTTTCACACAGCTGAAGAATCAGCCGGAGCACATCCGCTCGATCCTTGCCGGCAAGCTGGATGCTGCTGTTAAGGAAAACTTTATTAAGGCGGAGACTGTTGACGAACTGCTTATGCTAGTCGTACTCCATGAAAACACGCACGCGGGAAATATGAACGCGATGATCAAGATTTTAAACCAGTAAGCTTTTCCATAAGGAGGACTGAATGATGTCGGAGCGCATGCTTGTTTTTATCGGATCGTACGCGGATGCCGCAGATCCCGGAATTTATGTATATGATTTTGATCGGCAAACGGCCCGCTTGACGCTGCTGGATCAAGTTTCAGGCTTGAAGAATCCCACCTTCTTGAAGCTGGATGCCGCTGGCCGCAAGCTTTATTCCATAGCGGAAGGGCTGTCGGACGACGGACAAAAAATAGCCGAAGCGATTTGTTTCTCGATTGATTCAAGCAACGGCAAGATCAAGGAATTGAATCGCGCGAAGACGGTCGATGCTCCAACCTGTCATATTCAAAGCGATAATCAACATCGCTTTCTGACAGTGGCGAGCTATCACGGGGGGTTGCTCGGATTGGTTTCCTTGCAGGCAGACGGCTTGATCGGAGAATGCTTGGATGTCAAGCAGCATGAAGGACACGGCGCCAATCCGCAGCGGCAAAACGAACCGCATCCCCATTCCAGCTATTTCAGTCCGGACAACCGGTTTATCTTTGTTCCCGATCTTGGCATCGACCGTATTCGTTCTTATACAGTGGGGAAGAACGGCAAGCTGCAATCTCATGGCGATACTGTCATTCACCCCGGGGCAGGTCCTCGTCATATGGCATTTCATCCGAGCGGGAAATATGCTTTTGTCATTAACGAACTCGATTCTACGGTCGTCGCTTTTCGTTATAACCCCGATTTGGGCATACTGCATGCAATCGAAACTGTATCGACCTTACCCGAGTCCTTTGGCGGAGAAAACGGCTGCGCGGAAATTGCCGTATCCGAGAACGGAAGGTTCCTTTACGGCTCCAATCGGGGACATGACAGCATTGTAGTGTATGCAATCGATCCGGACAGCGGAAAATTGGCGCTTGTTGAGCATGTTTCCACAGAAGGCCGCCATCCCCGCCATTTCACCTTGATCCCGGGAAATGATTTTTTGATTGCAGCCAATCGCGACAACCATAATATTGCCGTGTTCCGCGTCGATCAAGAAAGCGGGAAGCTGGCTTTTACCGGTGTTTCAGCCGAAATTTCCAAGCCGGTATGCGTCAAAGCGGCTTATTTTCAAGAATAGAACGCAGCCGATTGAGAATTCCCCTCTTCGATTTTTGACTAAAGAGAGGTGACAAAAACTCATGATGGGTTATTATGGATTTTACGTTTACGGATGGTTCTATAAACTGTTTCCCATACTTTTCGTGGCTGCTTTGTTGCTATTCTTGCTCTATTTGCTTAAGCGAAAGTGATAAGAGAATCGAACAGCGTTATGCGCAAATCCCCAGAATCAAAGACGGTTTTTTTAGACAGATCGACTTGGATGGCTGATCGGAGCTGCGGTCCCGATTCTTGTCATCAACGCCAATGCGTGGGGGATTATCCTGTTTGCCAATGTTCTGCTGGGCATCAATCAGGGTTTGACCTGGTCGATGACGGTGAATATGAAAATCGATTTGGCCAAACCCGGCGAACGCGGTTTGGCGGTAGGGTTAAACGAATTTGCCGGCTACTCCGGACTGGCTTTGACAGCGGCTTTGTCGGGTTATGTCGCGGCCGTTTCCGGATTGAGACCGGAGCCTTTCTATCTGGGCTTGATCATCGTCTTGTTCGGCATTCTGCTCTCGCTGTTTACGAGTGAAACCGGCAAGCCTCTTCAACCGCCGCGGCATTCGGCGCCTCACGCCCAGGCTATGTCGGCAAAGGAAATATTCATCAACACCTCCTTCCGTGACGCCAATCTCTCCACAGTCTGTTTTGCCGGCCTTGTCACCAATCTTAAGGATGAAATGTCATGGGGGCTACTCCCGCTGCTGTTGGTTTATCTCCCTGGTGGACAGTTTCGGAATGTGGATGGCCTCCGCGATTTTGCTGGGAACGGGTACGGCTATGGTGTATCCAACCCTTATTGCATCCGTCAGCGATTCCGTCCATTCTTCCTGGCGTGCGTCCGCACTGGGAATTTATCGTTTCTGGAGGGATTCCGGCTATGCCTTTGGCGCGCTGCTTGCAGGTTTTCTAGCCGATGTCTGGAATATAAGATGGGCGATTGCGGTGATTTCCCTTTTGCCGCTTATTTCCGGCATATTGCTTGCTGCCAGAATGAAAGAAATGCTGCAAAAACCCAAGAAATCCTTGTGAAGAAATCAGTTTGAAAACGATAATCGTTCTTTTTTGCAATTGGTTAGCGGTTGACAGCATTTTTTTTCATGCATTAAGATATACCTATACAGGTATTAGTATTAAAAAAAGAAAGGAAGGGCCCTATGGATGTTGCTTTGATCATGACGATTTTTATTATTGGGATTGCGGGCTCGTTCGTTTCCGGATTGGTTGGTATCGGGGGTTCGATTATTAATTACCCGATGCTGCTGTTCATTCCTCCCCTGTTAGGCTTCACTGCATATACCGCTCAAGAAGTATCGGCCATAAGCGCGGTGCAGGTGTTCTTTGCCAGCCTTATGGGCATGCTTGTTTTTCGCAAGGGCGGGTATGTTCACAAAACGCTCGTTCTCTATATGGGAATATCGATCATTGTGGGAAGCTTTCTGGGAAGCTTCGCTTCCAACAGCTTTCCGAGCTCCATGATCACGCTGGTTTATGCAATTCTGGCGCTGATTGCCGCAGTGATGATGTTTTTGCCCAAAAAGGCAGCGAATGAGAGAACGCCCGATCAAGTTACGTTCAATAAATCGTTGGCGGTCGGCCTGTCGTTTGTTATTGGGGTTGTGGCCGGAATTGTCGGCGCTGCAGGGGCTTTTATCATCATTCCGGTAATGCTGGTCGTACTGAAGATCCCCACCAGGGTTGCGATCGGTTCCTCGCTTGCGATCACCTTTATTTCTTCGATCGGTTCCTCTACGGGCAAGGTGCTGGGTGGCCATATGCTGATCATTCCTGCGATCGTTCTGGTAATTGCAAGCACGCTGGCTTCTCCGCTTGGCGCCAGTATCAGCAAAAAGGTCAATACAAAAAGTCTGCAGTGGATTTTGGGATCGCTTATTATGGTAACCGTGGTCAAAATCTGGTATACGATTCTTTTCTAAGTAAAAACCCGCCTCGGCTTTCAATACCGGGCAGGTTTAATTGCAATATTCTATTCCGTGGAGAAATTAGGCTGATGCTCTGTCAACGGTTTTACCAAAAGAAAGGTAAGGCAACAAGCGCAGCGAGAAAAAACAGCGGCAAAATCCACCACCAGCCGATTCCCCAGCCAAAGTTTCCGTAACCCCAACCGTAGGGATATCCGCCGTATACGCCGTGACCCCATGCTCTTGTTTTGGCTTTCTGCAGGGCCGACTGAATCGTCGGATTGGATTTTAAATTTTGCTTCATCCTTTGGATGGAGGATGTTGAAAGGCCGGTTGCGGGTCTGAACACGACGTGGCCTTCGTGTATGCGGTCGAACGTGCCGAATACCATATCGCCATCCGGCAGAACGGCGCCTACTGGACGCCCTACATAAGGATTGAGTTGGGCTTCGGTAATCGGATGCTGAGCTAAAATTTCCATGGAATGAAAAACCTCCCTTCCGATCCATTTCTCCATGATATGTGTTTAGCTTGGTATTCGTAAGTGTGATCGTCCAATTTCACGGAAAAAGAATTTACTGCAAGCAAAATTGGGACATTGCCCCGGTTTGAGCTTGAGTAAAACTGGGCTGTCCAAAAAGTCATAAATGACTTGGGGCATTCCCTTCATATTGAGAACGTAGGTAGCTCTTAACGGGCGGGGGTATGGGTTCCGGTCGCTGTTATCCGTCTTG
>CAZESH010000053.1:0-18939 GCA_964514665.1 uncultured Caryophanales bacterium | reverse complement strand
CCGGTAAGTTCAGGCCGTTACGCCCATTCAGTGACTCTTAGCGTACGATTATTTCCGTTTCGTGAGTCGACCCCTTCCTCTTCACTTAGAGGTTCATCATCCGGATCCAATTTTGAAATTTCATCCCAGTCCGGTCTGTCACTTTTTGCAGATAAATACATGATAAAATCCATTGCGGATTGTTGAGCTTGTTCGGGTAATTGTTCGAAAATACGGAGTAGCTCTTCTTTTTTGATGGCCATTAGAATGCCTCCCTACTTAGCCTTTTTTATTCATTATATCCCTTAAGACATGGAAACAAAATCCATTTGATTCAGCCAAGCTGTTCAAGGACTTTTTTGCTCACTGTGCTCAATCGGGCGACCTCCTCATCAGATAGCGCAATATCCACGGATTTTAAGTTATCCAGAAAGTGCTTTTCATTTTGCGTTCCGATAATCGCGGAAGTAAAGCCTCTTAGGTGGAACAGCCAACGGATGGCGATTTGAGCAACGGTTGCGCCTTTGGCATCGGCCAGGAACAAGGGCCGCTCTTTTCTGAAGTCCTTTACTTCTTTTCCATGATGAAATACACCGGTCAAAACGCCCTTGACAATGGAATTGTAACTCATAATGCTGATGTCGTTTTCGTGGCAGAAGTCCATCAGATCGTCTTCAATTTTCCTTTGCAGCAAGTTATACTCCGGCTGAATCGCATCGATGCGTCCGAATGCCATGGCTTCCTTCAGCTGCTCCAACGAGAAGTTGGATACGCCAATCGCCCGGATAATGCCCTCATCTTTCAGCTTGTTCAGTTCCAAAATGGTATCTTCTATAGGGATGTTCTTGCTGGGCGAATGAATATAGTACAGATCGATATAATCCGTATTCAGGCGAAAAAGACTTTGCGATACGGCGATACGGATATCGGCGGGCCGCAAATGATGGGGGCTGATTTTGGTGGCAATGACGCAATCCTTGCGGATATCGTGCAAAGCTTTGCCCACGATCCATTCGGAATGGCCTGCTCCATAAAGCTCTGCCGTGTCAAACGAATCCAAGCCATTTTCAAAAGCTGTTCGGAGCAGCTTGATGTTGTCCTCGTCAGGCTTCAATTCCCATCTATGCATGCCGCTGCCAAAAGCGTTCCCGCCGCCAAGCTCCATGGTGCCGAAGGTAATGCGCGATACCTCCATATCCGTTTTCCCGAGTTTGATGTATTCCATCTTACATCCATCCTTTCAAAATAAAAATCCCTGACTGATATAAGCCAGGGATCGTATATTAGCAGTTTACAACGAAACGCCCAAATGCCCGCGCGTGAATTGGAAGTCGACGTTCCCCTGCTGATAGAGGCGCGGCGAGTAGTTGTGCTCAATGACCTGCTTGCAGCGTTCAAGAATCTGGTCGACCCAACCAACGGGATTCCCTGTAAGCAGCAGATCCATATCGTTGGCATACGTTTGCTGCATGCTTGGCTCGGATGCTGCCTGCAGCACAGGCACAAGCGGATGCGTCTGCATTGGACGGTTATTGACCAGCGCAATGATCAGCTCTACGCCTGTAGCTGCCAGACCGGTCACGGTCTCCACCCAATGTTCCGTCGGCGTCTCCATGATGTGAAAGCCTAATTGACGGGCATGCTCGCCATAGGCAAGCGATGGCTGCACTTTGGATGGAAGCATAAGATTCTCATTGTATGATGGCGTTGACAGCAGCCCGCTGTTCTCTGGCACGATCACCATACCGCCGGCGCCGACTATCATCTTCGTCAACACGGCCAATTGTTCTCCAGCTGCGGCAGAGATTGGGCCGTCGCTCAAGATGCCGACACGCAATGCCTCGAGCCCTGCGGTCTCTTGGCTGGCCGGTTCAACTGCCGATAATTGATGATTAAACCAAGCTTCCACCTTTTGCGTCACCTTGTCGATCCCGCCGTCCAGCTGAATACTGGCAAAGCCAAGACGGCTCGGGTCAGCACCCGTCTCTTCAATATGGTAGCGCATGAAGTCATTGTGCGTTTTCTCGCAGCCATGCTCCAGCAGCAAACAGTGCTTGACCAGCGGATGGGTGGCATAGCCCACCATTGTGCGCGTATACAACTGTTCGGATTGTCCGGCCGAGTTGCCGCAGCCTTCCGTGTGGGCCAGTGCCACAAAGCGCGAGATGCGGTCGGGCTGGCCTAGGCCATTTTTATTCAAACGTCGCACAATCATATTCGCCACCTGGCCGGCGCAGAGACTGGTGGGCAGGATTAGCCCCACTTGATCGCTGGCAAGGCGTTCGTTGTGACGGGTGAAAGCAAAGCGTATGGGGCTTGCGGCCGCATCTGTCTTTATCGAAATAGGCTCGCCCGAGGGCCGCGGTGCATGAAGCAGCGACTCCAGCCGGCTTGCATCGGTTTGCCGCCAATTGCGCCAGATCTGCACCTGTGCATGGCCGGCCTTTTCGCCTACACTTCGCTGACCAGAGGCAATTTGAAGGGCCAGTTCAAAGGTTTGCTTGCCCAACTCTTCCATGGACATCCCCTCTTGATATAGCCCGGCGTTGACATCCATATCATTAGCCAATAGCTGGAAGCGACGCGATGTCGTGACTGCCTTGATCGTCGGCACAAAAGGAAAGTTGGTGACCGAGCCGTTGCCCGTCGTGAAAAAAATCAGATTGCAACCTGCAGCCACCTGTCCGGCAATGCTTTCGAGGTCATTACCGGGGCTATCCATAAAATAATATCCGGATTCTTTCATGAGCGCACCATAATCAATGGCATAGTCGAGACGGGTCCCCGGATCCTTCTTGCGGGCGGCACCAATGGACTTGAGGTAAATGTTATATAAACCACGGTATTTATTGCCGCCGGACGGATTGCCTTCAGCGTCGGCGCCATGCCAAGCTGAACGCGTCTTAAATTGTTCCACCAATGACAAGAATTTGCGGGCGGTTTGCAGATCGCGCACCTTCTGCAGGACATAAGGCTCGGCGCCAATCAGTTCATCGGTCTCAGCCAGATTGGCGGCACCGCCATAGCGTATCAACTCCTGTGCAATCCAGCCCAGCAGCGGATTCGCAGAAATACCCGAGAAGGCATCCGAGCCGCCGCATTGCAGTGCGATCTTAAGATGGCTGATCGATTCAGGGGTTCGTTCCATGGCATTGACAGCCGGCAACCAATTCCGCACAATCGTTTCCCCTTGGTTCAGTTGATCTTCGAAGCCGCCGCCAAGAGACAGGAAGCGATGCAATACTTCATCCAATGGATAATGATGTTCGCGCATATACGCTTCCAACATGTTGTTGTTCACAGGCTCAATGCCATAATCCACAACCAAGACCGCGCCCACGTTGGGATTGACGATAAATCCGGCCAACGTGCGCAGCAAGAGCGCCAGGTTATTGGGCTGTTCAGCTCCTCCTTCGGTATGCGCCACCGGAACGATTCCATCCACATTGGGATAGTGCTTCAGCTCGCCTTGCAAACGGTTGGCCAGTTGCTTGACATAGCTGCCCGTGCGCGAGGTTGTGCCTAACAGGACAATCGTGTTGCGGGTGCCGACGCCGCGGGCTTGGCTTCGCCGAAAGCCCATGAAAGTTCGTGTTTCCGGGTACAAAGGCAGTGCCGGTGCCGGTTGGAAATTTTGTTCATCAAGGACAAAAGGCTGGACTTGATCGGCAAAATTGGGTGTTGTCGGCAGCGCAAAGTCCAGCGAACGCCCATTAAGCGCTTCCAATACGCTGTTGTTGATCACATAATTGCCGGGTTGAATCGGCCGCGTGGCTACGCCGAAGGGCAACTCCCAGGAGAGTAAAGCTTTGCCTGTATCAATGGATTCGACCGCAAAGCGATGACCTTCCATGACTGTATAATCCAAGGTCAGAATTTGGCCCCGATAGTCAATGGTGGCGCCGGCTTCAAGGATGCGTGTGGCAATGGCGACATTGTCACCGGGCAAAGGAAGTCTGCCTACTTCGTCAAACATGTAAGATGCTTTCATAGATTTCTACTCCTTACGGATCGATTTTTATACGAGAAAAGACAAGTAAGCATATATTTAATCGGATTATAGATGTCTAACTGTACATATAATACCACACTCTCCCCAATCAAGATATTGAACATAAACCACAGATCGTTTCCAAGTAGGACTCTCAACAAATTCCCAATTTCTTCATTTTCAACCCCAAATATATTAGCATATTAAGTGTTTATCCGTTAATGCAATTTCAGTATGGCAGCATGCAATGCAGAAAAGTCATCATTGTGTCCAATTCTATTACAAACAAGCCATCCTTGCGGAATGAATGGCTTGTTTTTCCCTTTCAAAGTGGCTTAGTGGAAATTGAAGCTTAAGTCATATGTATGTTAGTTTGAAACTCCACGGATTCGTTTGTATTTGCTTAAATTACACATTGGAGCCCCAGCTGATGATCAGCTATAGATATGTACTAATGATTTCTCTCACATGTTGTACGAGATCAAACGGTGCAATATCTTTAAATCTCATTCGACGAGCTCTCCAGTCTAAACTCTTAACTTGATCTGCAAGTACAACTCCAGAGATTTTTAAATCCTTGGGTAACGGCACCTCAAATGGATATCCTTTTTCCTGATTCGTAATCGGGCATACAACTGCAAAACCTGTATGGATATTAAATTCATAAGGGGATATAACGATGGCTGGACGCTCACCTGCTTGTTCATGACCGGACTGAGGATCGAAATTAATATAAACTAAATCTCCCCGTTCAGGAAAGGACCGCTTATTTGTTTTCATTACCAAGTTTCATTTCCCTCCGCTTTGCCAAAATCGATTTCTTGATGTCGGTTTTCCGGTGTGATTTTGGAAAGTAATTCATTTAATGTAAGTTTTTTATGTTTTGGCCGCAAGATGACTTCCTGTCCCAGTAATTCCATCTCGATTTCTGATCCGTCTTTCAAGTTTAACTGTTCTGCATAGGATACAGGAATTCGAATACCAAGACTGTTACCCCACTTTTGAACTTTCACAACGGTCACCCTTCCCCCATGATTTTTTCTCATTATACCACCATCCACGTATCAATGTATATATAAAGTATATACATTAAGTACGGATAATATTACATTCTGTATGTAAGAGATGAGTTAAGCATCGAGGTGAAATCGGTAAATAAATTAATTGCATCATTATGGATGATACAATTATAAAAAAATAACGCATATCAGCGTTACTACCTATGGGCTAATGACTTTTTTGCTATTCTTTCATTTTATGTTTTCTGAATTAATTGCCGATATCTCTTCTCCACTGACCACGATTTTTGTTTTTCCAGCTTGCCTGTTGAGCGGTTCATAGGTTGACCCCTTATTTTATTGAATTATGACTAAAGATCTCGAGGGAAAAGAAAAAGTCCCGTTGGGGACTTGAAAATATATTTATTCCATAAATGTTTTACTGCATAAATTAAATATTTTGTCGTACTATCGTTCCCATTAGCGTAATGAGCCAATACCTGATGCAAGCTTATCAAGCGACTGGTTCATGCCGATTACTGCGAATTCGGCCATTTGACCCAATGTCCAGCCGTATTCTGTAATTGTTAGTTCCGTCTGACCACCCTTGGATTTAAATTCGATTACGAATTCTATTTCTTTCGGGTAGTCCGGGACGCCCGCTTGAGCTGGATCTATCTTGTTGCCGTCTTTGTCGGCCATGCTCTGTGTAAATTCAAGACGCTCCATGGGCACGATCTTTTTGTAGACGCCGGTGGAGTATAAATCTTGACCGCCTTGTTCTTGCGGCGCACGCATACAAAATAGATATTGCCCGCCTTCACGAAAATCAATTTCGCATCGCGGAGAGGTATAGTCTGTCGGTCCCCACCACAGCATCACCAGTTTGGGATCCGTCCAAGCTTTCCATACTAGATCAATCGGGATGTTGAAGACACGTGTAATGACGAGGTCTTGCTTATTCGTACTTTGATTCATTTCAATTTCTCCTTTTCAATCCGTTTTTTGATTTTTTGCCATTTCCGCTTTCAAAACAGCTTCCATTGCATCCAAGCGTCGGCTCCATCGTTGTCGCATGCTCTTGGACCATTCCTCAAAATGAACCATTGTATCGGTATTAATCCGATAAATGCGCTGCTGCGCCCTTTTTTCCACATGCACCAAATTCGCCTCGCGAAGAATTTTCAGATGTTGGGAGATCGCCTGTGGACTGACTTGGAATTTATCGTGGATCTCGGATGCGGGAAGCTCGTCATGCTCAGCAAGCATCTCTATAATACTGCGTCGTGTCGGATCAGCGAGTGCGGAAAATATATCATTTGGCATAAATCCTTTTTTTCCCTCCCTCCTGATTGCAGGTGATCAGACTGATGGTCGTTTGAAATCGTTATGTATAAACTGCCTTACCCCTTATTTTGTATCGCTGCGGGAGGACCAGATCACGACCGGGATAAGCAGCAGTGAAAGGATGCCTCCGGCAAGCGAGAGTGTCGCGTAACTGGAATGGGCTACGACCATGCCGGATAGCGCGCCGCCCGACGCCCCCGACAAAGCGATCAAGACATCGATTGATCCTTGGGTCTTTGCGCGCGTGGACGGGGTGGTTGCATCCACGATGAGTGCTGTGCCGCTAATCAAGCCAAAGTTCCATCCAAGCCCGAGCAAAGCGAGAGCGATGATGAGTACCGGCATGGAATCAGGAGGTGCAACGGAGGCCAGAACACCGGAAGCAAGCAGAATGGCACCGGATGCAATGGACATTGCAGTACGTCCAATCTTGTCTGCGAGGATACCCGTCACGAGCGAGGGCAGGTACATGGCGCCGACATGAATGCCAATGACCAGTCCCACCTCACTCAAGCCATGTCCATAATGCCTCATATGTACGGGAGTCATTGTCATAATGGCCACCATGACAATCTGGGTTAAGACCATGACGGTGGCTCCAATCACGATTCCTCGTTTGTTTAATGGTAATGTATTGGAATCCGCAACTGAATAATGACGCTTGTCCGCTTTCTCCCCTTCCGCAAGTGCTTTCGCAACGATGAGAGGGTCAGGACGAAGTAAAGCCAAATGCACCAGACCGGCAAGGATAAAGGCTGCAGCGGCCAGAATGAAAGGACCGGCCAAAGCAGGGACTCCGATTGCCGTGGCGAATCGGCCCATGACTTCAACCAAGTTTGGACCTGCAACAGCACCAAAGGTGGTTGAAACCATGGCGATACTGATGGCTGTTGCCCGTTGTTTGGAATTGGCCAAGTCGGTTCCTGTATAGCGTGCTTGTAAATTGGTAGCACTTCCGGCACCATAGATGAGCAGTGAAGCAAAAAGAAGCAGAATATTATGCGTTAATGCCGAAATCACGACTCCGATCGCGCCAATACCGCCAGCCAAAAATCCTGTCGCAAGTCCTGGTCGGCGTCCAAAACGTTGGGAGAGTCGTCCCACAAGCAGCGCTGCCCCGGCAGAACCCAAAGTGAACAACGCAGCCGGAACCCCCGCAAAATTATCTGTCCCCAGCATGTCTTGCGCAAGTAATGCTCCGACGGTTATGCCTGCTGCAAGTCCTGCACCGCCGAATATTTGTGAAATGACAACGATCATCAACGTCCGGCGATATAACCGTTGCTGCTTTTCCGGGGAATCCATGTAACTTTGCAACCAAGCCGTTTGTTTATCCAAAGCTTTCGAATCATCGGGTTTATGCGGCATCTCTCAGGTCACCTTTCCGAGTTGTGTAATTTCTTTAATCATGATGTCCTGCAGCATAATTCAGCAAAAAAACGCTCCGGCGGCATATCGAACAATTTCATAGATTGACGTAACTCCTTTGATGAGATGTATAGGATTAATATAGCATATTTGACGAACATGTGGTTTGTGGAAAGAGGCGGATGAACAGCATTGGTTTTCAGACATTCGACTTGATTTGTGAATGTATATAAATATTGGAAATTCGGAATTCTAACACCAGCAATTAACTTGAGTTCAAGGAGACGATCGACTATGCAGAGATCCCTTTTCCGCTTTCCGATCTTCTTTCTGGCGATTTGGACGATTCTGTCCGGATGCAATTTCAATAACCGCACAGACAATCGAGATGAACCAAAAGCGCAGGACATTCCCCGAGACCGTTCTTTTAAAACACAAAATGTCGATCCGGCGCCCAATGCAACCGGAAGCAACTGGTTAACGGCTCGGGGAGACAGCGCCAATACATATTTTGCCCCTGTCACGCTGACTGGGGATCTGACGCTCAGGCTTAATCCCGTCGTCAACGGGTATATTCCCATAGCGGTAAACAGCGGAATTCTTTACGCGTTGGACAAAAGGGACAATCGGCACCTGTTCGCGGTGAATTTATCCGATAATACCGTGCGCTGGGAATTCCGTACACAAGGAAATCCCGAACCGATCAACGAAATTGGCGTCCAGGACAAGCAAATTTATGTACTATCGTCCAATTCCCTTTACGCCTTGTCCGAAACCGATGGCGCCCCTACGGTCAATTGGACTTATAATGCAGGGGGAAGCCGCCTGGTATTCGGAGGAAACAGGGTTTACTACTTTGCCGGACTGAATAAAACGATCACAGCTCTTGATTCGGCCACAGGAGAGCAGAAATGGCTGTATGCTTTTGACCCGCTTGAAGCTGCCCCCGGAACATTCGCGCTTGGCGGTGAACGGCTGTATTTTACCTTGAAAAGCAACCGGGGCATGGGCCAAAAGCTGTATGCCTTGGACACATCCGGTTCAACCGTGCAATGGACCGCTTCTATCGTTGATACGTGGGGCGTGCCGGTATATAAAGACGGAAAAGTGTACGTTGACCAATACGGCAGCGACACCCATGGAAAAATGCATTATTGGATCGAAGCTTTCGATGCAGTCAGTGGAAAATCCTTATGGAAATACGATACGATCAGCCAAATAAACAGGTTGCCGAGCCAAGGGATGATGACTGTCAATAATCAGGCCGTATTTACAATAAATAGTGAGGGTTACTTGATGGCGATTCATAAAGATACCGGGGCGCAGCTGTGGAAAATTTTATACTACGACTCCACAGCCCGTTCGAACGGATCATTGATATCGACAAATGATCAATTATTAATGGAGAATAACGGAAAAATTAAAATATTTGATGCGTACAACGGCTCCAAGATCAAAGAAACGCTGCTCGTTGATAAAAATTACAGGCCATTGGCAATCGCAGCGGGACAATTGTTTCTGACGGATGGCACAAGTCTGATTGCCTATGATGCAGCTCAAGCAGAAACCGCGCCGCCGAAGCCTGATATTCAATCTCCGATCGTTCACGTCGTAGTATCAGGGGATACGCTATGGAAAATAGCGCAAAAATACAAGACGACAATTCAAGAAATCGCAGCCTTGAACAGCATTGATCCGAATCAATATCTGTATATCGGACAAAGATTGACGATGCCGGCAAACGCGACAACACCCGCTCCGCCGCAACCGGCTCCGGCCAATCAAGTCACTTATGTCGTACAAGCCGGCGACACGCTTTGGAAAATCGCCCAGAAATACGGAACGACAGTGCAGTCCATCATTGCATTAAACAATATCGATCCCAATAAATATTTGTATGTCGGACAAAAACTGCTCATCCCTGCAGCGTCCTCCCAACCGAATCAAACGGTTCATATCGTGCAGTCGGGAGATACGCTTTGGAAAATTTCAGTGAAATACGGAATTTCCATCAGTGCAATTGTCATAGCGAACAACCTTGATCCAAGCAAATACCTGTACGTCGGGCAAAAATTGATCATTCCGGGATAATGCCGGCATGATCCGCCCGCTCTTCAGCGGACACCCGTTTAACGGTAATCATCGGTCGTTTGATTCCTTCAAACGATGCATGATCCATACCAAAAATCCGATAAGTACCATGCCGCCGCCAACGGCGCATACGCCGTTCCATTGCCATAGGCTCCAAGCATAGCTTCCCAGCCATGCGCCTGCCGATCCGAATAGAAATGCCGAAACCATATAGATGGTGTTCAAGCGGTTTCTGGCCTCGGGAATCAATGCGTATACGCGTGATTGATTGAGAATTTGTGCGCTTTGCACGCCCAGGTCCAATAAAACAACCCCGGTCAGCAAGCCCCACAAGTGCTGACCGAACAGCCAAAAGCAAATGTAGGCAAGCAGCGTCAGTATAATCGCAAACCCAACCAGAATTCCCGCTCGAAACCTGTCTGCAAGCCTTCCCGCTACTGGAGCAGCAGCAGCTCCGGCCACTCCGACAAGTCCGAATAATCCTGCGACCTCGCTGCCGTAATGATAGGGAGAACCTTCCAGGAAAAAAGCCAGCACCGTCCAAAATGCGCTGAAACCGCCAAACTGCATGGCGGCGATAAACGTGGCCTCCCGCAAGGTTCTCTGCTGAACGACCAATTGACCGATAGAGGCCAGCAGCCGGCCATATGTCATTTTCGTCTCCGGGTAGCTTGGCGGCAAAAACAGACGCAGCACGACAGCCATTAAGAGCATCAATCCTGCGGCGATCCAGAACACCGCGCGCCAACCGAAATTGCCGCCAATCATGCCCGAGAACGTTCTGGCCAGCAGAATCCCGATCAAAAGACCGCTCATTACAGTCCCGATCACCTTTCCCCGCTCTGAAGGTGCGGCCAAGGTGGCCGCCAGAGGCACAATCAATTGCGGCACCACCGTAGTAAAGCCGACCATGAAACTGGCGATGCCGAGCAACAAAAGCGACTTTGCGGTAGCAATTCCGATTAATGAAATCGAGACGGCAATCAGCAGCATCCACAGTATTCTTCTTCTTTCCCACATATCCCCTAACGGGACAAACAGCAGCATACCGAGTGCATATCCTATCTGTGTGAGCATCGCAATCACCCCGACCGATTTGGCGGTGGTGTGAAACGAACGCCCGATCTCGGCAAGCAGCGGTTGATTGTAATACATATTGGCTACGGCCATGCCGCATGTGACAGCCATCAATAAAACGAGTCCGACGGACAGCTTTTTGTTTTTCGGGATTGAAGCTTGCGCAGCGTAAGCGTTTATCGTCATCTGAATTCTCCATTCATGAATTTATGACTATTGTAAGGATTGATATCGGAGCGCTGCCCAATATGTTTACATATTAAATCTTATGTAAACTCTATCGCATTTCGGTGCGGTGAACACGCCCGCAATAAGATATAACGCAGTTTTATCGGGTAATGGGTATAGAAGACTCTGCATCGCAGTCCTTTCTTCGTCTTTCGCATGTCGAACGACCGGGTATTGTTTGCAAAAAATACGAAGGAATCGTCTCCACTTGAGAACGACTCCTTCGATTTTAGCATACCTAAGGATGATTCAGCAGATTTCTTGTGTCTTACGAACCGGGTTGTACCGAAGCCGCCGGCTTGCGAAGATATGCGTACCAGTATGCCGCGGCAACGAACAGCGCTCCGCCGATCGTGTTGCCGATGAATGCGCCAATCAGCTCAACGATGCATTGGCCGATGCTGATCGGTGCGCCGACCATCATCCCTGCGGGAATGAAGAACATGTTGGCGACAACGTGCTGAAATCCGATGGCGACGAAGCCCATAATAGGGAACCAGATTCCGAATATTTTGCCGATAATATCCTTGCTGGACATTGCAAGCCATACCGCCAATACGACCAGCCAGTTGCAGCCGATCGCGGAGGCAACCGTGGCTCCGAACGGGAGATGCACTTTTGAAACCGCGATGGCGATTGTTTTTGCTTTCCACGGATCGGCAGTCAACAAGTGTGCCCAAACCCCGAAGACGAGAGCTACGAACAGGGAACCGACGAGGTTGCCGATAAGCACCCAGAACCAGTTATACATCAGTCCGGAAAATGTGGCTCTGCCTTTAAACATCGCGATCGGTATCGTACCCATGTTGCCGGTTAAGAGTTCAGCACCTGCAATCACGACCAGCATCAGTCCGATCGGAAAGACGGCTCCGCCGACCAAAAGACTAAGTGTTCCCGCATCCTTTGGCATACCGGCGGTTACACGGATGTCAAACAGCGCTCCCAAAGCAATGAACGCGCCCGCCAAAAAACCGAGCAACAACAATTGACCTACCGACATTTTGGTTTTGGCTGCCCCCGACTCTACAGCAGCTTGGGCAGTTTCGGACGGAGAAAGGAAATTTGACACACTTAAACACCTGCCTCCTGATTTTTTTGATAAATATTCACTCAATGCTTATTCGCAATTGCTTTCCCATGGACTTCAAAATCGTCAAAACGACTGAGAAAGCCCGGCTGATATCCGGATCGCGGGAAGCTTTGAGAACATCCCAAACTCCCCGTACTTCAACAACTTTTCCATACTTTAATCGATCCACTCCGTTTGCCATGCCTTCACCAAGAGCGGTTAACGTTTCGGTGTCTATGCTGGACAGCGTTTGTATCAAGCTCGTGGCATTTTTGATTGCTTTTTTGGATCCGGGTTTAACTGCCTCGTCTACGAGAATGCCAAGCAGCGAATTGCGCTGTTCGACCGCGGCGATCAACAAGTTCAATATCCCTGCTTTATCCAATTGTTCAAGAAGGAAGACAACTTTCTCCAACGATGGAGAAAAAGCCGGATCTGTACCGGAGTCCGAAAGCGTGCGAACCGGCTCATGAACTTCCGCCGGAATGGCGGCAATCGGTCTTGCCATGATCAGTCCCCCCCTTCACTTTTCTGCCTGACACTGCAAGAGGCTGGTAATCTTTACGCATCCATTTATGTTCCACTTGCACGCCCGGCAGCGGATTTTTGTGTCCCAGCCGGTAATTGCCGCGCTTGATCGGAGAAGGTCCCTTGTCTCCGAGAACCTCCATGCGTACCGAGACTTCCTTATATGCCGGAGTGCTGACGTTTTTATCTGCTGCGTTGCCCGTGAGATAGTTTATCGCTTCATCGTGTTTGGGAGAGTTCATCGGAACGTAGATTTCCTTCCCTTGTACGCGATCCGTAACGACTGCGCGAACCTTAATGGATCCGTATTGCGAGATGATTCGCACGAGCGTGCCGTCCTCTGCTCCCCGTTCTTTTGCCAATTCGGACGAGATTTCCACATAGGTTTCCGGCACTTTGGCGGCAATTCCCGCCACCCGATAGGTCAGATTGCCTTCATGAAAATGCTCCAGCATCCGGCCATTGTTCAGATGAAGATCGTATTCCTTCGGATCGCTCCAGCAGACAGGCTCATAGAAATGGGTCGGCAGTACTTTCGCCTTGCCGCCTTCAAGCGGAAAACCATCCGTATACAAGAGCGGAGTATCGGTTCCATCGGGAAGCACAGGCCATTGCAGGCTTTTATAACCTTCCAGCCGCTCGTAATTGACCCCGGCAAGCATCGTTGCCGCTCCCGCGACTTCCTGCATGATTTCCTCCGGTTTGCGGTAATTCCAATCAGCGCCCAAACGATTGGCGAGGGCCATCAAGATTTTCCAATCGGGGCGGGAATCGCCAAGCGGATCGAGAGCTTGGTACAGACGCTGAATACGACGCTCGGTGCTGGTGAACGTGCCTTCTTTTTCCAAGCTTGGGCTTGCAGGCAAAATGACGTCCGCAAATTGAGCCGTCTGGCTGAAGAAGACGTCCTCAACGACAAGGAAATCCAGCTTGGAGAAAGCCTCCTGTACATAATTGGCATTGGCGTCCACAAGGGCCATGTCTTCTCCCATCAGGTACATCGCCTTAAGCTTGCCATCGTGAATGGCATCCACCATCTGATGGTTATTCAGTCCTTTTCCAGCGGGCAATTTTACCTTCCAATGCTTTTCGTATTTCTCGCGAATCGCATCGTTGGCAACGGGTTCGTAGCCGGGAAACGCGTCCGGAGCGCAGCCCAAATCTCCGGCTCCCTGTACGTTGTTGTGTCCGCGAAGCGGGTAAGCTCCTGTTCCTGGACGTCCAACCTGACCGGTCACCAACAGCAGATTGCAAATTGCGGTGCTGGTTTCACTGCCGCCGATATGTTGGGTGACGCCCATCGCCCAGCAAATCGATAACCGCTTGGCATCACGGATCATCTCTGCAATCTGGATAAGCCGGGACTGCGGAATTCCTGTCACTTCCGCTGCATATTCCATTGTGTATTTATCTATGGACTGCAAATATTCGTCCAACCCGTTGACCTGATCGCGGAGAAAAGCCTTGTTCTGCCATCCCTGATCGACGATGTATTTGGTCACGGCGGACAACCAGATCAAATCCGTGCCGGGATTCGGGTGGATGAAAAGATCCGCGCGTTCCGCCATGTCGTTTTTGCGCAGGTCGGACACAATTAACTTTTGGCCGTTCAGCTTCTGCGAGCGGCGAATGCGGGTAGCCAGCACCGGGTGATTCTCGGCGGGATTGGCACCGACAATCATCACCAAATCGGCATGTGCAATATCCGAAATCGACCCGGTGTCGCCGCCGTAACCCATCGTTCGCTTAAGGCCGTATGTCGCGGGGGCTTGACAATATCTGGAGCAATTGTCGATGTTATTGGTGCCCATTACGGCACGGGCAAACTTCTGCATCAGGTAGTTTTCTTCATTCGTACACTTGGATGATGAAATGTAGCCTATGGAATCAGGCCCATGCTGCGAGCGGATTTCAAGCAAGCGGGCTGCCACAAAATCGAGAGCTTCATCCCAGGAAACGCTTTCAAAGTGATCTCCCCGGCGAATGAGCGGATGAAGCAGCCGATCCGGGCTGTTGACGAAATCCCATCCGAATTTTCCTTTTACACAAGTGGAAATCCCGTTGGCGGGCGCTTCTTCCCGAGGCTGCACTTTCAAAATTTTGCGCCCCTTGGTCCAAATGTCAAAGCTGCACCCAACCCCGCAGTATGTACATACGGTTTTGGTTTTCTTGATCATCGAATCGCGGAGAGCGGCGTCCGCTTCGGATACGCCGAAGATTGCTCCGTAACCCGGTTCCGTTTCTTTGACGAAATCAATCATCTTATCCAACACGGGGGTTTCGATTCCCGTTAGAATGCCGGCTTCGCCCAGCATCGATTTTTCCATCAGCGCGTTGCACGGACAAACGGTAACACAATGACCGCAGGAAACACAGGACGATTCGTTGATCGGCGCGTCGTTGTCCCAAATGACTCTCGGTGTATCGCGGCTCCAGTCAATCGACAAGACTTCGCTTACCTGCAGATTTTGACAAGCTTCCACGCACTGTCCGCAAAGAATGCATTGATCCGGATCGTACCGATAAAAAGGATTGGTTGCGTCTACCTCGTAAGGCTTCTTTTGAAAAGGGTATTTTTGATGCTCGATATGCATGCTGGCCGCCGTATTATGAAGCGTGCAGTTGCCATTATTGTTGTCGCATACCGTACAATACAGTTCATGATTGCGTAAAATGCGATCCACGGCTTCTTTGCGGGCTTGTTGCGATGCGGCTTTGGTGCTGATTTTCATACCGGGAGTCGAAGGTAATGAGCATGCCCTTGCCAAAGAACCGTTCGCTTCGACTATACAAGTGTCGCAAGTCTCAATAGGTCCGAGCGAAGGGTTGTAACAGACTTGAGGCAATTCGATTTTGGCCGCATTCATGGCTTGCAGAACAGTTTCTCCTTGTCGCGCCGTTACCGAGTGACCGTCCACTTCCAATAGGATGCTTGGGCCATCCGGTTTTGGCTTATTCTCTGCGATTATTCGATTTTCAGGTGCTGCCATACTGATCACCTCCTAATATTTTTATAATTTCTCAGCGTTCAATTTCGCGATATCGTCCGTGCGTGGTTAATAGATGAATGTTAATATTTTATGTGACGGTATTCTATAATATGTTATGCGAAAATTAAGACGATGCCGTCCTTCCGCGATAGATTGCGCCTCCGATGATCGTTCGAATGGGACACCTGTCGAGAAAATAAAAAAGCCCGGTTTTTGACTGGGCCCGGGAAATTCATATCTGATTGATATATATCTAATTGAAACGCTGTCAAGAATACCCAATATAAAGGCAATAAGGATACAACAGCCATAATGATCAGCATTACATATAGGATACCCTCGTTGATATATTGAACAACTAAATGACTTTTCTTCCCCCTACGAATTTAATGAATATGTGAGCATCAACATTTAATTGATA
Organism: uncultured Caryophanales bacterium; assembly: GCA_964514665.1. GTDB lineage: Bacteria > Bacillota > Bacilli > Paenibacillales > KCTC-25726 > CAZESH01. The sequence continues at coordinate 2,852 of CAZESH010000053.1, read as the reverse complement.
GCATCCCGCACGAAGCCTTCCGATTACTTATAATATTTCCATGAAATAATAGTACATTCCAAGAAAGCGAGTTTATTCATGTATTCAAACAACCCCCCGACAAAAGAAGAGGTTGCGCAGGCAGTTGAAAAAGCACAAAATTTTGACACGAGCAAAAATGAAGTTTTGGGCAGCTCCGTTCAGCTTCATTGCAAAGATAACGCAAACTGTCAATTGATTCTAAACGAGACTGTAGTCGACCTTGATCCGCTGGAAATGGTCTCCCTTCTCTTTGACAGCCTTACTGGCGGACTAAACTACGTATAATCAGCATCTGTAAACCTATTAATCAAGGCGTAAAAAAAACCGGCGCCCCCTTTGGAAGTGCCGGTTTTATGCGATGATGGCCTAAATGTTTTGCGCTGCGCCGGAAGATCCGCCCATCCCCTGTTCAAGCTCTTTTTCACGTTTCAGGATTTCCTCTATCGAATTTTTCAGCGCTGCCTGCGGACCGGGAAAATGCGTTTTGTAATAAGCAAAATCCATGATGATCAGCAGGATCAACATGCCGGCCAAGGCGTAACCGGCCATTTGATTCGGTGGAATGACCATTACGATGCAGATGAATACAATCCAAATCAGAGACACGACGGAAATGAAATTGCTGTACTTGCCCAGATTCCAGGGACCGAGATGCTTGTCTTGGAATTTGCCCTGCATCTTTGCCGAGAGCTTGAGGAAAATCGGAATGCCGTAGGCAAGATACAAGCCTACCACGCTCACTGCCGTCAAGAAGGCGATCGTGGAATATGCGGCATTCGGATTGATGAGCTTGATGATATAGTCGATCAAGGCCAGCAGGAACGATAAGATAACGGCCAGCCAGATCGCTTTTGCCGGCGTGCGGTATTTCTTGGAGACCGCCGCCCATTGCTTGCTGAGCGGCATGCCCTTATCGCGGGAAAAAGCATACATCATGCGGGAGAACGATGTGACTGAAGACAGACCGCAGAACCACATCGCAGCAGTGACCAGCCACAGGATGACGGAACCGAATGTGCCGCCCAGCGCTTGGCTGATGACGTAGATAAAAGCGTTATCCGAACCGGCTGCCGCTCCGGCATCCTTGATCGACAAGGTGACAAAGGCCAGCATGATGAAACCGAATACGAACGAATAGGCAACAGAAGTGAAGATTCCCCAAGGCGCACGTACACGAGGATTGACCGTTTCCTCGATCGTATGCGCCGATGCGTCATAACCCGTAAAGGTCCACTGCGCCTGCAGCAAGCCGATCAGGAAAGCCAGCATGTAAGGCTTATCCGAGAACGTATGCCCTACTTGGAACAAATAATCGACACTGTTCAGCCCGCCTTTGGTGAAAAAAGCCAGCGAAAGCACCAATACACCGACGATAATAATGTGATACCAAGCGGAAAAGTCGTTCAGCTTGGCCACGATGCGAATCCCGATATGATTAAAAATGCCATGGCTCAGCAGGATGATGGCGAATGCGATCAATATCGTGGTGTCATTGGAAGCATAGCCGAATACGCTGGCCAGCAGCGGATCGGCGAACAGTGCGACCGAATAATCGATACCGGCCACAATGCCGATTTGACCGATCAGATTGATCCAAGCCGTGTACCAGCCCCATCGCTTGTTTTTCAAAATCGAGGCCCAATGGTAAAGCGCGCCCGCAGTGGGGATGGCGGAAGCCAGCTCGGCCATGGCAGCAGCGACGAACATGACAAAAAGCGCCACGAGCGGCCAGCCAAAGCCCATCATGCCGGGGCCGCCGTAAGTTAATCCATGCCCGTATAAGGATACGGCACCTGTCAAAATCGAGATGATGGAAAAGGATATGGCAAAGTTGGAGAAACCTCCCATGCTGCGCAAAAGCTCCTGCGCGTAACCGAATTTGTTCAAATCGTGTTTATCCTGTTCATGATGATGATGATGTGAATGCATACTTCAACCTCCTTTTTGGTTGCATCATTATTTTCCGAGAAAGCTTTCGTGCTTGCTCTCGTCGAAATTCCGGATGGCATTACCGGCAATGCGGACAATCCAAAGCGCAACTAAACAGGTTACAACAATAAGGGCGATTCCAATGACCGTACTCACTAACGTCCACCTCCTTTTTTGCGTGTTTTAAAGCGGATTCACAAAAATGGGACATGATTATATGCGCTAGCAAAGATGTCTATGGAAAATGCTTCGTTTTGCGAAGCCTTTTACCCGCTTGCCGAATCAAATTTCCAGATCAACGCCGCTTGCTTTTTGTTCCAGCATTTTTTTGACGATTGTCCCGATGTGCGCGCCGGCTTCCACCGGAGGGGTTCCGCTTTGATGAATATTGGAAATGACAGTGCGGTCGCTTTCCACTGTTCCTTTGCGGGGACGGTAGCACATATAAGCGCTCATTGATTTGGATGAAACGAGTCCCGGTCTTTCTCCGATCAGCAGTACAAAAACCTCGGGCTGCAGGATTTCTCCGATATGATCCATCACCGCCACACGTCCTCCGCGCACAAAGAACGGCGTACCGGCCGACAATCCGTGCGCGTCCAACGAATCCATCAGCGAGGGATATACATCCCGCAGGTTGGCGTCCGCCGCATTGGCGCTTAAACCGTCTGAGACGACAATTTGGACCTGCGGCTTCATCTTGCATTTCTCTTTGATCAGACGAACGCCCGCTTCGCTCAAAATCCGTCCCATATCCGGACGCTTGAGGTAAAATTCCGTATTTTCAAAATGCGTTTCTACCGTGAACAGACCAAATTCATCGAGCAGCGCCTGATTGACGGTTCCATATATCGAATCGACCGCCGCCGCATGGTCACAGCGGAATTTCAGCATTTCTTGGG
>CAZESH010000052.1:0-19235 GCA_964514665.1 uncultured Caryophanales bacterium | reverse complement strand
CCATGCTGTCCATCGTAATGTCGCGGCGGCTGTTGGCGTTGTCTCCGTCAAATGAGATGCAGCTTGTATCGTACAGCCGCAAAACCTTCGGCAATGCGTCCCATCCGCATTGAAAATGGGATTCTACCATTCTCTTTCTATGCTTGGAAACCTCCCAATACGCGTACAAAGAGACCGCATTTCTCGGCATCAAAACCAGCAGATCGGTTTCATAGAAAAAATCTCTGTCATGCATTTTTTTCCCCCTTTCTGCTTGATATCTCCCTTTTTTTGTGCGGGATATCGAAATATATGCGGCTCAGGGTGCAATGTATTCACGCCGGAAGATTAAAAACTGTGAAATCTTTGTAATTCTTTGAAACCGGGAATACATCACCGCAAAAAAACCACAAAATCGATTGTATGCCGGCTTTCTCCCACTTATGACACAAAGCTCCGATGGTTTTTCCGAAGCACAAAAAAAGGCCGGAATATTCCGGCCCCATATGTATGGCGCACGCCGTACAAGTCCATATTTTTCCCCATGGTTTCGATCATGCGTTTTCTGGCCCGATTCATCGCTTGAATCTGGATTGAGATTTTAGAATTGAAAAACCAGCAACATGCGGTTCGAAAACATGAAAACCGCTATCGCCTTTTCTATACGGGCGATAGCGGTTTTGTTCGGGCTTGATAGTTGTCTTAAAGGGAAATTTTTAACTTTTGCTTGCTGCGAAGCGCATGCAGCCAAGCCTCCTTGGCCAGAATGTACATGGCACTGCTCCAACCGAGCGGCGTATTCGGATTGGGATTGCTCGTTCCGCTGTAATACAGTTCGGGCAGTACTCCGGGTCTGAGCATGACCTGCTCGGTTTTATCGATATACCCCTCCGCTTTGTCGACATCCCCAAGCTCGATGCGGCAAAGCGCCAGCCAAGGAAGTCCCATTGTCCATTCCGCTTCCGTTCCGGAGTAAAACTCACGCGGCTGCTTGCGGCCGTGTGCCGCCTCCAGAGTGCTGTAATAGCTGTCCCCGCCGTAACGGATCACTCCCCGTTCGCGAAGCAGCTGGCGTTCCACTCTGGAAACGAGCATTTCACCGAATGGTCCGGTGAACAGGCGATACGGATAGACCAGACTTAATTGGGCCATATCCGCCTCCTTGTCAACGCTTTCACGCGGAAACAGCTCGAGCGTCGTTTCCATTCCTTTGCGGATCAGCTCATCCGGCACAAAAACCAGCTCTTTGACTGCGGTCAGACCGGCTACACAGGCGCCCACTGAGGAAGCGTGCAGCTCACGCGTTTCCTCCCACATTCCATTGTCGGGATCATGCCAATATTCGACGTTTTGCAAATAGCTGACCAGCTTTTGCACGAGCGTTCGATCCTTGTCATCCCGCAGTATTCTTTTGCCTGCAGCCATGCCCTTGCCGATTCCATACAGCAGGGCGCCAACCATATCATGCTGGACGTGCCCCCACGGCTGATCGTGAATCTCCTTCACCCCGACTGCGGAATAGCGGGCATGCAGGTACTCCCACTCATATGTGGGCTTTTGCTTGCATAGAATATCCAATTTCCACTCGTATTCCTTCAACAGATCGAAAATGCGATGATAGACTTGCTCATAACGTTCATCCGGTTTGTCAAGATAGGGAAGCGACATGAAAACGCAATCCCGGATCCAAATATAACGATAAGCTTCGGACGGACTTGCGACATACAGCCCGTGTTTTTGGCGAAGCTGATCAAGTACGCGATAGCTTTCCGTTAACATACTTACGCGACCTCCTCTTTTTCGCAAGAGTATGCCAAACTGGCTTTCTCACTTTCGACGAAGGCTTTAAACTTGATGGCTTGCTTTATGATATGCCGCATCGGCGAAAAAGGTTAAGCTGTCGGTCCGTAAGCTTGTCAAGCGTCTACAAAAACATTTCCGCCAACAGCTCGTAGGAATGCAGTCTGGTTTGGAAATCGTGGGCCATCGTAAGAATGATCAGTTCATCCACGCCGTAGCTTTCGGCGAATGCCGCAAGCTTGTTTTTGACTGTTTCCGGTCCACCCACGATCATGCGGCTGCGGTTTTCCTTGATGCGCTGCCGATCCCAATCCGTATAGGGGTAGACGGCCGCCTCTTGGGGAGAGGGAAACGGCTGCCGAAAGTCGCTCTTTCCGATATACAGCAGGCGCAGATCGATCGAAGCGGCAAGCCGCTCCGCTTCCTTATCCGAATCCGCGCACATCACAGTCACGCATACATTGGCTCTGGGCTCTGCGCCGAACGGACCGGATCGGAAATTTTGCTTATATTGGCGGACATAAGCCTGCCCTCCGCTGCCGTTGATAAAATGGGCAAAGGAAAACGCCGAGCCAAGCATCGCCGCCGCACCGGCGCTGTAGCCGCTCGAACCGAGCAGCCAGCCTTGCGGAACGGTTTGAACAGCCGGCGTTGCCTGCAAGGAGGCGTAAGGATGCGCGGGATCGAGATTATCCCCCAGAAAGCCGGCCAGATCGACTAGCGCTTCAATGAACCTGCCCTCGTAATCCACAGGCCTGCCGTACCGCAGCGCCTTGGATGCTAAAGGCATGCCTCCCGGGGCGCGGCCGATCCCCATGTCGATCCGCCCGGGATACAAAGCCTCCAACACGCGGAAATTTTCCGCTACCTTATACGGGCTGTAGTGAGGCAGCATCACGCCCCCCGTGCCGATCCGCATTCTTGATGTATGGGCGGCGACGGCGGAAACAAGCACCTCCGGCGACGATCCCGCCAGACCTGCCGTATCATGATGCTCCGACAGCCAATAACGGGAATAGCCCAGGAGCTCGGTCGCCTTGGCCAATCGGATCGTGTTCTGCATCGCTTCCACTGGATTGCTTCCGGAGACAACGGGAGATTGATCGAGCACTCCCAGCTTCATCGTATCAAGTCCTTTTCCTCTTGTGTCAAACGCCTGCCGGGAACGTCAAAAACGATGCCGCCTTCGCTCAGTCCGAGAATCCGAGTCGCGAACCGCTCCGCCAGATCAAGCTGCGAAATCGTGCAAATGAAGGTCAAACCTTCTTTTTTGCATAAGTTCTTAATAATTCCCATAATCGATTGTGCCGTTTGCGGATCCAGATTGGTGACCGGCTCGTCCGCTGCGATCACCTTCGGCCGCTCCGCCAGCGCCTTCGCCAGCGCAACCCGCTTAACCTCGCCGCCGCTCAGCTTCTCCACTTTATTATGGGCCTTGTTCATCAATCCGGCTTGGATCAGGAAATCCATGCCGTCCTCATATTCCGCTGCAGATACCGTGCCCGTAAGAAGGCGTAAAAGCGAACGGCGCTTGCGGCTCCCGGACAATACGTTCTTGTGGGCGCTGGAGCGCAAATTCAGCTGCGGTTGATCATCCATGTATGCCCACTCCCGGCGGATCAGGCGCTTACCCTTCCAGCCCATTGCGAATATATCCTTGCCGTTGTAAATAAGCTTGCCTTTGTCCCACTTCTCCTGCAAAGTCAAGCAGCGCAGCAGCGTCGTCTTGCCGCTCCCGCTCGAGCCGACAATCGCCACCAGCTCGCCATTGCCGATCACCGCACCAACTCCCGAAAGAATCGTCCTGCCATCCCCATCGGATTTCGTCAAATTTTTGATTGTTACCATGCTTTCTTGATCTTCCTTTGCATTTTTGGTTACTCCCATCATACCATTTTTTTGATTCATCCCCTACCAAAATGAACATTCGTTACGAAACCTTTCTATATGACACTATTGATTTTCGATTTTGACCGATAAGCAGCCTCACCATTTTTGTAAAGGATGTGATGATCATGAGCGAGCTTAAAACCAATGTGAAAAATACATTCAACCAGTTGAAGACGAAACTGGCAGCCATTACGGCAGAAGATGCCGACACATTCAAAAAAATCACAATTGATGTCGATGCGGAATTGCACAAACTCATCCAACATGCCGCCAAGAGGGAAGAAACCACCGAGCAGGCAATACTGCTGCGAGCCGCAGAGCATTTTTTCGAGACACGCGCTTTGGCGAAAAACACCAAGCTGTCCCCGCAGCAAAAAGAAAACAATCCGCTGCTGCAGCTGGATGGACTGACGAAAACAATCCAATAAAATCCCGGAGGTAACGATATGCTGTCAACCGATGAAGCCCAAAACATGATTTTTCTGGATAAATCCGCCTTGATCGCCTATATGGATCCCGATCATCCGAACTACCGCAGAGCGAGCTCGTTTATGATTGAGCTGGATGACCTTGACCGCAGCTTTGTCACCTCGAATGCGATTGTCTTTTCCATTCATCAATGGCTGAGAGATACATACGGATATGTGCATGCCGAATTTTATTTGAACATTCTTGACAAGGCCGAGCAAACGGGGAAGTTATTCATCATACCCGGAAGCGCAGAGCTGGAAATCCAATCGCGCGAAGCGCTGCTGCAATATGCCGAATACCAGATCAATCTGGAGGAGGCGTTGATTGCAGCCATGATGAATGCTTACCGGATCAACCGGATTTTCACCTTCAACAAAAAACATATGTTCCTTATGCGAATGAATCCGCAGATCAAAGTGATACCAAGCGCCTGACCTTCACGGATCAGGCGGCTGCGGACTTACCGGTTAAGCGGAGAATACGGAACGCGCTGCATGTAAACCGTCTCCACTTTCTCAACAATCGGACCGTCCGCTTCCGATTGCTGTTTGACGGAGATCCATTCAGGGTCGTTAAGAAAGGCGTTGAAATTAAGTTCGCGCGCTTCCATATTGTCATGCTCCACAACATAGTACAGTTTATTATTTGCAGATCCGGTTTCTTCCCAAAAATCGACCACCCGTAGATCGTGTTTGCTGAACAATTCCATCGTATGATTGGCGAAGCGTCGATGAATATCCGGCATTTTCCCCTCGTGAATATGATAGATCCTTAGTTCATAAAGCATGTGTGCTTCCTCCTATCCAAGAAATCGATCTTGCCTTATCAAGGTTGATTATAAGCTTTCCCCTGCGCAATGAAAAGCTTAAAATCCCTCTCGCTGACGTATCAACCGAGCTTAGTCCGGATGGATCATTTTCTCCGGTCGGACCGTTTCATCGTAAATAGCCTCCGTGATCAAATCTGATCTCAAGGCGGCCTGCTTAAGCGTAATCCCTTCCTTGTGGGCCAATTTGGCGATCTCAGCCGCATTCTCATAACCGATCTCGGGACTAAGCACGGTCACAAGCATCAAGGATTGCTCCAGATTTCGCCGGATCACCTCAAGATTGGGGACAATCCCCTGTGCGCAATTCCGATCGAACGAACGCATCCCATCGGCAAGCAGGCGGCAGGACTGAAGAAAATTATAAATAATCACAGGCTTGAACACATTCAATTGAAAATTCCCCTGACTGGCAGCAAAACCCAGAGCGGCGTCATTGCCCATCACTTGGCATGCCGCCATCGTCAGAGCTTCGCTTTGCGTGGGGTTGACCTTACCGGGCATGATCGAACTGCCCGGTTCGTTGGCGGGAATGACCAGTTCGCCGATTCCTGTACGCGGACCGCTGGCAAGCCATCTTACGTCGTTGGCAATTTTCATCAAATCGGCTGCCAATGCCTTAAGGGCTCCATGCGTATATACCATTTCGTCATGGCTGGTCAATGCATGAAACTTGTTGGCTGCGGAAACAAAGGATTTTTGCGTGAGCAAGCTGATCTCTTCCGCCATCCATTCGCCGAACCGGGGATGTGCATTGATTCCCGTGCCGACCGCCGTTCCGCCGATTGCCAGCTCCTTCATTTTTCCGGCACTTTCCTTGAGCATGCTTTCGCATTTGACCAACATCCGCTGCCAGCCGCTGATTTCCTGGCCCAGCGTGAGAGGCGTAGCGTCCTGCAAATGCGTGCGTCCAATCTTGATGACCTCGCGGTATTGCTCCGCTTTGTCATGCAGCGTTTGCCCCAGGGCTTGAAGTGCGGGAAGAAGGTCATCCTCGACAGCCGTCACGCCTGCAATATGCATGGCCGTGGGAAATGTATCGTTGGAGCTCTGCGATTTGTTCACATCGTCGTTTGGATGCACACTTGCGCTGTTTCCACTCTCCTGCAGAATTTGATTGGCACGGCGGGCAATAACTTCATTTACATTCATGTTGGTCTGCGTGCCGCTGCCCGTTTGCCACACCGCAAGCGGGAAATGTTCATCAAGCTTGCCCTCCGCAATTTCCTCGGCCGCTTGGATAATCGCCTGCGCTTTTTCCAAGTCAAGTCCGTTTATTCTCTGGTTAACCCGAGCGGCGCTTATCTTGATAATCGCCAAGGCTTTGATGATTTCCAGCGGCATTCGTTCATTCCCGATTTGGAAATTTTCCTTGCTCCGCTGGGTTTGCGCCCCCCATAGCCTATCGGCGGGAACTTGAATTTCGCCTAACGTATCCTTTTCCGTTCTGAAATCCATGCTTGCTGTCCTCCTGATTTCCGTATTTCTTTTTTAAACTACTATCTGCACCCAAGTCCGAAGGGGGATTTTGGTTTTGGGTGAGTTTGCTTTCCGTCGCTTAAGGGAGGATCTGAGAGCCCTAGAACCATGAAATGTCGGAGAACTTCCCTTTATGCAAATGCTTCGATGGTTCTTGGTCTGTCAGGTTCGGACTGGGCATTTCCGCCTCCTCGCCGGAAAGCAATCGAAATCGGAAACCAAAATCCCCCTCCGGACTTTTAGTATCCGCATATTTCCCATATATTAGTCGACATGGATCCTCTCATTTTTCAACAAAAGCTGCGAAAATATTACTTTTTTGTGATAGGATAATAGAAAGATGAATTAAAGGGGATATCGATAATGACAGACATGGAATATGAATTCAGCCCCCAGTTGTCGCGCAGCCGCAGTGAAAGCCAAAGGGAACATAAGTCTGCAGGCAAAAAATGGATGTCTTGGACCGTCGTCATGTTCGTTTGGGCCGCCTTGATATACGGCAGCTTCAGCCTGGCGCAGCATTACATTCAAGGTATTCATCAGCAGCTGCAGGAGATTCGCCAAACCAACCAGCAGAATACCGCGCAATTGAATCAGACCATTACAACGCTGCAGGAGCAGCTAAATGCCAATAAAAAGGATGCCGAGCAGCTTCAGCAGCAGTTCATAAATGTGGAAAGCCAGCTGGAAGCCGTTAAAGAAGAAATGTCTTTCGCCGGGGACAGCCTGAATTCTTCCGATGCAACAAAAAAGGCGTTGAGCCAGCGCATCACCGATCTCAGCAAGGAGCTGGAAAATCTTCGTGCCTCAATCAAAAAACTGGAGGAAGCCGCGCGTGTTTACTAAAATGCAGCCTTTGCTGCTGATCTTTGTCAGTATGCTCGCCGTCTTCGCCGCCGCATTTTATTTCAATCGCGACGGGATCGCCGCGCAGGCTGAGGGTACCTCACTCTCATATTCACAGGCCGGAGAGCAGCTGGAGCGGATGCGGCAGCAGACAGCCGAAGTCGGCGAAACCTTTCGCGCCATCCATGGAACGGCTGATACGGCGATGAAAGATCTTGCCGCAACCCATGCCGCCTTGTCGCAAATGGTACAGTTTGCACGCGCGGAAAAAGCCGATTATTCAGCGCAAAAACAGGCGGTAGACGCCATGGTGCAAATCAGCGCCCAGCATGCCAATGATACAAAGGATGTGCTGGATAAGGTGCTGGCGTCGATCTTGGGCGATCCGATCGGACAAACCTTTGGCGATCGGGCCGTAATCAAGGTGTTTTCCTTAAAGGAAGCCGGTTACCGCGGCTATATGGCCAAGGTCAAACTGCATGATCCGAAGGCGATCAAATTGGTGCTCTCCCATGACAAGGTCGGGGACAAGGGGGAAACAACAAGCCAAGCGGCGCAAAGAACAGGCGCGACGCTTGCGATCAACGGCGGGGGTTTCGCTACCCAGGGAGGACTGCTCTATCCGATGGGGATCACGGTCGTGGACGGCAAAATCGTCACCTATTCCCGTGTCGACCTGAGCTTTATCGGCTTTAATGACCAGGGGAGACTCGTCGGTGGAGCGGTTACTTCCAAAGAACAAGTCAAAATGCTGAACGTACAGCAAGGAGCCACATTTGTGCCCACGCTGCTGCAAGATGGCAAAAAACAACCGATTCCAAAAAAGTGGAAAAACAAAAAAGAACCGCGCACGTTAATCGGTCATTTCTCCAACGGAGACATTCTCTTAATCGTTATCGACGGCAGAGAATACGGCTACAGCACAGGCATCACCCTGGAAGAAGCGCAGGACAAGCTGCTCGAATTCAATGTCCGCGACGCTTATAATCTGGACGGCGGCGGCTCCAGCACGTTTTATTACAACGGAAAAATCCTCAACAAGCCTTCCGATGGCCGCGAAAGAAAGCTCGCATCCAGCTTTGTGCTGTTCCAATAAAGCTGCAGCATAAACCCAAACCGCGAAAGCAAACGGAAAAATAATTTATTCGATTGCTTTCGTGGTCCCTCCATTGGCCTCATCTCATTAAAAATCCCACTCCCGCTCTGCATCCAGATTTTTAGACAATCTTTCACACCACAAACCTCTAATATCTAACATACAACGTTACTTTATCGGCGTTTTTCGTGAAAATACGTGGAGTTTTGTTAGATTTTGTTGTTGTTTTTAAAATATGTAGCCGGTACATTCCCTTTAGTGTTATAATAACTAACACTTAAGCATCTAAATAAAAATAGGGGAGTGGTGTGGAATGTTTGGATGGCTGGGTTGGAAAAGCGGGATGCCGCTGTGGTGGTCTTATCGCTTGAATCGCGGCTTGAAGGATGATGTGGAAAAAGTGTTCGAGGGCATCGCGAATACGCGCAGAGAGCTTCTTCAGGATTGGGCCCGAGAATACTGGGCGCATATGGACCGGCTGCTTGATCAGTTAGGCTCCTTGAAAAGCGGCGCAAGCATTACGGCATCGTTCGATACTCGGACATGGGGGCGTGTTTTTGAGAATACGCATAAGCGGGCCGCCGACTTTTCAGAAATACTCATGCTTGACCAAAGCGGAACAGTCATCTTTTCCACTTATTCCGAGCATCAAGGCAGCCGTTACGACGCAGATAGTTTGATTAGCCGGGGACTTCGCTATGTGCAGGAGGGAGAAGAAGCAAGAAAATGCTTGTTCGGTCCATATCCGGACCCGCTGACTGTAAAAATCGGTCCGAGCACCTCGTCATTTCACGATAAAATGACACTGATGTTCATTCTGCCGATTATCGAATCCGGGCAATACGCGGGGGCTCTGTGCGGAAGAGTGCCTAATGATGTGATTGGAGACATCATCCAGCGAGAGTCCGGTCACGTCTATCCGGATTCCGGAGACAACTATACTTTCATGGCCAAGCCGGCCTTAAACACGCATATCGCTCCTGGCACAGCCCTGTCACGCAGCCGTTTTGAGGATCGGACATTTACACATGGCGAGAACTTAAAAGACGGCGTGACTACCGATTGGGGAATGGTAAAAATTAAAGAGCACACCGAACTCGAGCTGATCTTCACCGATCCTGCAACCGGAGAGCTTCACCCCGGAGTCATGAATACGATTCAAAACGGCAGCAATCTGTTTGTTGAATTTCCCGGATATTCCGACTACAGGCATATTCCCGTGATCGGCAAAGGCGTGACGTTTCAGCTTCCACATTGTCCGGATGTATGGGGGATGATGTGCGAAGGCGATTTGGAAGAGGTTTACCGGATCCGCAGCATTGCCTGGAAGCAAGTGCGGCTGCAGCTGCCTTTGACTGTCGGAACAGGTGTGCTTACCGGGATTGCCGTGCTTTTATTGGCAAGACAAGCTTCGCCTTGGTTGACAGCTCTGACGGCGGGATTTTTAAACCTTCTGCTCGGTACATATATCATCAAAATTTTGCATCAAAAAAGTACAAAACCCGTGATCCAGCATCTGCAAAAAATCAATCGCTTCATTCAGATCAATGCGGAAGGAAAAGGAGATCTTACGCAAAGGATCGATCACAGCGGATTTGAAAACAATGAAATGAAGGAATTGGCCAAATGGATCAATAATATGATCGACTCGATAGAAGGCATTATGCTGCAGGTAAAAAAGGCGTCGGCCGATGTGCTTTCCAACCAATATCTGTTAAATGAGTTGACGGATGCGACCGCTGGTTCAACCGAACGCATGAGCAGGGAAATTCACGATATGATTCGAAGTATCCGCAGCCAATTAAAAGACATCGATACGGCTAAAGACGCCACCGGTGAAATGCGGGAAACGCTGCGCCGACTGGAGGAAAAAGCCTCGGAACAAATTGCTGTGGCGCAAACGGAAGTGGAAAAAATAGGGGACAAAATGGGACAAATTTCAGATAAGGTGTCCGAAACCAATACGACGATTAAAACCTTTATCGAAACGTCGCAGCAAATCAAGAGCGTTCTTGATGTCATTGAGGAAATCTCTTCACAAACCAATTTGCTGGCCCTCAACGCCGCAATAGAGGCAGCCCGTGTAGGCGAGCATGGAAGAGGTTTTGCCGTTGTCGCGGCAGAAATCCGCAAATTAGCCGATGTCACCAGAAAATCGACGCAAGAAATTCATGACACGGTGCATTTGATTGCGATCAATGCGCAAGAAGCCTTTGTTTCGATGGAAGAAGGCATTCAGGTTGTCAAGGAAGGAACACAGCTGGTTTCTGCCGCTTCTGAATTATTGAGCGGAGCCAGTCAGGAGGATGCGCTGAAAACGCAAGTGGTGGATGAAGTGGTAAATTTGATGGAGAAAATCGCGGTTGTCAGCATCGGCAACAATGAAATATCCGGTCAAGTCGAATCTAAGGTCCATGAACAGCTGGCGGATATGATAAAAGTGAAGCATACGTCCAATCATGTAGAAGCGATTACTGCATTTTTGCAGCAAATTGTAAATCAGTTCCAGTTGACTGAAACAAGGCGAAGATAACCGCTAAGCTCAGAGGGGGGGTATTCCCTGATTTCGATTGCTTTTCGGCAAGGATGCGTCAAGTGACCAGCCCAAACCTGACAGACCAAGAACCATCGCAGCATTTGCATAAAGGGAAGTTCTCCGACATTTCATGGTTCTAGGTCTCTCAGGTCCTCCCTTATGCGACGAAAAGCAAACTCACCAGGGAATCCCCCCCTCTGACCTCAGAAATGAACACGAACGAGGATCGAACAAAAAGCGCGATAATTTAAAGGGGCTGTCCCAAGTCATTTATGACTTTTTTGGGACAGCCCCCATAATGCAAAGGAATGCAGGCAGCAAGTGTCAATTGAGCAGGAGCATAATCGCCACCGACAATGCCACTACAGCTCCCATGATCCATTTTAATTTTGCGGGAATGCGGTCCGAGCCTTTTTCATTCAGCTCGCACTCTCTTTGCTCGACCGCTTCCCTATACTTCATATTGCAGCAAGCCATCTTTTCTCACATCCTTAAGCGGCGGTATGCTGTTCCTGTGCGGCTTCATCGACCAACAGATCGGAATCGCGGTATTTGAAAGCCGCTTTGAAGAACAGCGCAATGATCGCGACTGTGGCAACGGTGCCGATCAGGTAAGACATATTTAGCGAAAGATTAAACCCGATTTTGGCATTAAAAATATACGTCATGACCACCATTGTCATAAATGCTGCGGGAACGGTGGCGATCCAGTGATTTTTTCTCGAAATGAAGAGATACATGCCTCCGATCCAAAGTGCGATCATCGCCGTAGATTGGTTGGCCCAAGAGAAATAGCGCCACAGGATGCCGAAGTCGATTTTCGTCAGCGCGAACGACAGGACAAACAGCGGAACGGCAATCCACAAACGGTTCGTCATCTTTTTCTGTGCGATATTGAAATAGTCAGCGATAATCATCCGGGCGCTGCGGAAAGCGGTATCGCCTGATGTGATCGGCAGGACAATAACGCCCAGAACAGCCAACGTTCCTCCGATTGCTCCAAGCATCGAAGTGGAAACCTTGCTTACGATGGCAGCAGGGCCTCCCTCTTTGAGAATTTCATTGAGGGTTGCTCCGTCGAACAGACTCATTGCGGCAGCCGCCCAAATCATGGCGATAACGGCTTCGGCAATCATCATGCCGTAGAAAATCCTTCTTCCCTGCTGCTCATTTTCCGTTGTCCGGGAAATGATTGGCGATTGCGTCGCGTGAAATCCCGACAGCGCCCCGCAAGAAATCGTCAAAAACAGCAGCGGGAATATCGGCAGTCCGTCCGGATGCATGTTTTTCAATGTCAATTCCGGAATCGGCGCTCCCGTGAAGATCAGCGAAGCTCCGATGCCCACGGCGCTGATCAGCAGCAGCAGGCCGAAAACGGGATATAGACGGCCGATGATTTTATCGATCGGCAGCAGCGTGGCGAGAATGTAATAAAGGAAAATGGCAAATGTGATAACACCCAGGCTCAGCCAGCTGGAAGTCATGTTATGCAGCAATTTCGCCGGCGCAGTAACGAACACCGTGCCTACTAAAAGCAGTAAAAGCACCGAAAATGCATTGACGACATGCTTCATCGTTTTGCCGAGAAATTTACCCGCCAGTTCGGGAATGTGCGCCCCGTGATTGCGGATGGAAATCATGCCGGTCAGATAGTCGTGAACCGCTCCTGCGAAAATCGCCCCGAATACGATCCACAAAAAGGCCACCGGTCCGTAAAGCGCTCCCATAATCGGACCGAAAATCGGACCGACACCGGCGATATTCAAAAGCTGGATTAACGAGTTGCGATGGATGCCCATCGGCAAATAGTCGACATTGTCCCTTTTGCTGAAAGCGGGAGTCACCCTGCCTTGATTAGATCCAAAGACCCTCTCCACAAATCTTCCATAAACAAAATAACCGACTATAAGCAAAACAATGCCTATCAAAAAAGTAATCATTCGTCTTGTACCCCCTGCAATCAAAATGTGTGCGCTTACATTATACAAGACAAAACACTATGATCGGCATTTTCTCGTTTATCATGTCAAAATGATTCGGTAACATGCGGCTATCCTATGCTATCCTGTCATAATTCGAGCCTGCTTCTAAGATTTTTCACATAATTCCGGCTTACCGACAGCTGTTCTTTTATTCCCTGCATTTCGATATTGTAAGCTCCGTTAAACCAGGGAATCAATCTGATGACGTAATCAAGATTAACCAAATGGCTTTTATGGATACGGCAAAACGGATAATCCTTCAAGCGCTGTTCCAGTTCTTTTAAGGAGAATTGGCTGCGGTACATCGTCTCCTGTGTCACGATCTGGGTAAATCGCTCCGCTTTGCTGATGTAAACAATCCGATTGGGAGACAGAAAGACGATATCCTTTTCCCCTTCCACAGCCAGTTTTCCGTGTATGGATGCCGATTCCGCGCCAGTACCCGAACTCCTCTGTTCGATTCGCTTTATCGTTTCCTTAAGCTGTTCCTCATCAAACGGCTTCAGCAAATAGTCAACCGCTTCATGACGAAAGGCTTCCGCGGCAAAATTCGGATAGGCGGTGGCAAAAACGACTAACGGAACCTTCTTCAAACCTTTGGAAAAGCCGACCAGCTCCATTCCGTTCATCTTCGGCATTTCGATATCGACGAAAATCACATCCGGAGTAAGCTCGATGATTTTCTTCAATCCCGCTTCTCCCGAATCGGCTTCCCCCACTACCCGGATGGAATCGAATTTCTCCAGCAGATGCTTAAGCTCCTCCCTGCTGTATCGCTCGTCATCGATTACTAAAGCATCGTTTATTCTAACCATTGACAGCTTCCCACCTTTTTTCGCGAACCAATACGAAGCTGACGGCGGTTCCGCGGCCCAGCTCGCTCGAAATTTGCAGCGCGGATTGTTTGCCCATCAGCATGATCAAGCGCCGGTTTACATTGTAGATGGCCAAACCAAGTCCCTTTTCGGATGGCAGAGTTTCCTTGCAGAGCTGCTGCTGCCGGATTTTGGCGATTCCCGCCCCGTTGTCCTCGACCGTTACGCGGGCTTGACCCCCGCTGATCTTAGCCTTAATTTTAATTTCCGAATCCTTGTCCATTTCTTTGATTCCGTGCTGAATCGCATTTTCAACGATTGGCTGTAAAGTCAAAGGGGGAATGGGATAGCCCAGGGTATCCTTGTCTATATCATAGAACACCTTGAGCTTGTCGACAAAGCGGGCTTCTTCAATCTCCAAATAAGATCTCACCTGGGCAAGCTCTTCCTCAAGCGTCGTCCAGGTATCATTGGAGCTGGCAAGATTCTGGCGGATATAGCGGGCAAGCGAGGTCACCAATTTTCTGGCTTTGTCCGGTTCGATGCGGATCAACGAGCCGATCGTATTGAGCGCATTAAACAAAAAATGCGGGCTCATCTGCGTCTGCAGCGCCTTGATTTCCATTTCTTGGGCGAGGCTGTGCAGGCGTTCTCCCTCTGCCAATTCCAACTGCTGGCTTAGCAGCGAGGAAAGCCCCTTCATCATTTCCACCGTCACATGGGAAATTTCCTTTTTCGTGCGAAAATAAAACTTCAGTGTGCCAATGGTCTCATCCTTGCGCTTCAAGGGCGCAATAATGGCGGCGCGCAGCGGACAGTTTTTCTCCCTGCACTGAATCTCGTCTTCTCCTGAAATGGCGAGCAGTCCTTCATTCAGTACGGTTCTTGTTGCTTCTGTTTGAATCAGTACGTCAGTGTGATGATGATCATCGGCAATGCCGACATGTCCTAATATTTTCTCGTGATCGGTAATGGCTATCGCCAATGCGTCCACTCTTTTATATAAAATTTCACAGGTCGCCTGGGCCGATTCGGGTGTCAGTCCGTTACGCAGATACTGGGTTGTCAATTCAGCCAGACGCAGCGATTTTTTGGCCGCCAACGCTCCGATCCTTTCTTCCTCGTCATTTACCGTCTGAATGATGAGGATAAACAGTCCGGAACCGATTCCGTTGGCCACAATCATTGGAATCCCGATCGCTTCGACCAAATGCAGCGCTTCCGGGAACGGCTTGGACAACAGCAGGATAATCATCATTTGAACGGTTTCAGCAAGCATTGCCGTCCATACCGCTGTGGAAAGCTTCATCCGCCGTTCGCCTTCCATTTTTCGGTGCACGATTCCCGATATCAGTCCGGAAACAATCGCGGAAAGCGCGCAGGATAATGCAGTAAAGCCGCCCAAAAAGTAGCGGTGCACGCCAGCGATCAAACCGGCGCCAAACCCTATGCGAACCCCGCCCAATAAACCGGCGACCACGATGCCGATGACCCGCGAATTGGCGATGGCTTCGGTTTGCGCCAACGTTCCCGACCACCCGGAGTATCCCAGAGAATCCGGACTGACAATGAAACCCGTGTAGGTTCCGATGATGCCGAAGAAGCCGAACATCACCATCACGCTGAACTGCTGAAAGCGCGTGATGTCAAGACGGTTGATGAGTCTGCGGAAAAAGCCAAAACGCGTCATGATAAAAGCTACCGTAACAATTACGCCGACTCTTTCCAGCAGTACAATAAGCAGGTCGAACAAGCAAATCCCCCCGGACGCTTTGATGTGTCTCTTATTAGCATGCCCTAATTAAAGTTGTTGTTCTCTTTATTTACTTTACTATTTCGCCGGAATCGGCAGTATGACATCAATCTCGGTTCCTACATCGATTTCGCTCTTGATCGTCAATGTTCCTTTATGGGATTCAATAATGCGATAGCATACCATCAAACCTAGGCCCGTCCCGTTTTCCTTGGTAGTAAAAAAGGGCTCGCCGAGCTTGGCGATGATATTATCCGGGATTCCCTTTCCGTGATCGACAAAACGAACCATCAGCCGTTCGTTGTTCATATGTCGAATGTAAATCTCCACACTTTCCCCTTCCAGCGAAGCTTCTATCGCATTTTTGAGAAGATTAATGAATACCTGCTTCAATTGATTGGGGTCGCATGGGATTTCCGCGGAAATTCCCGGCTCGATATCGAGATGAATCTGCACGCTGTACAAGACGGCTTGAGGCTGCAAGAGGGTCAATACATTCTTGACGATTTCGATTACCGAATCGTTCTTGAAGTGGATGACTTGAGGCTTCGCGATCAGCATGAATTCGTTTACAATGTAATTGATGCGGTCCAGTTCGTTGAGCATTAAATCCACATATTGGCTTAATTTATTGCCGTCGACTTTCTTCAATAGCTGGGAGAAGCCTCTCAAGGTGGTCAAAGGGTTGCGGATTTCATGGGCAATGCCGGCGGCAAGCTGTCCTACGACCGAAAGCTTTTCCGAACGTTGAATGAGTTCTTCCGTGTGCTTGCGCTCGGTAAGATCCCTGAATACACTTTGTATGACGGGCTCTTCGAAATTTTTATAAATATATATGGAAGAAATTTCTCCCTCGATCTCTTTTCCGTTTAAAGCGACAAGGACGGTTTCCACAAAATCCAGCTGATCATCGGTCAGCACCACGGTCTCAAGCCGCTGTCTCATGCTTGGATGATAATCGCCGCGGATAAATTGATAGACCGACTTGCCGATCAACTGTTCCTGATTGTCTGCGCCCAACAGCTTTATTCCGGCATCATTGATGTATAGAATAATATCCTTGTCATGCAAAATCAGCGGCTCCGGCAAAAGCTTCAACAGCCTTCTATATTGTTCGTCGCGTTCCTGCAGCGCATTTTCCGTTTTTTGGCGATCGCTTACGTCCCGACATAAAAGCTGCAGGAACGAACGGCCGAAAATGGTCACGGGAACGGCCACGATTTCAGCCTCGATGACCTGCCGGTCAAGCCGGATCAGCTTGTTCTCAATAATCCGTGAGGGCTTCATTTCCTTTAAAAGCTGCGTAATACGTTCTACAAGCCTGCTTCCCTGGTCCGGATGGAAAAAATGCGCAATCGGTTTGCCCAGAAGCTGACTTTTGTTCTTGGCCCCCAAAAATCGCACGGCGGCCGGGTTGGCATAGGTGCATTCGAAATTTAAATACACAAGAATCGGGTCGGGAGAAAGCTCCACCAACTGACGATAGCGTTCTTCACTTTCCTTTAATCGCTGCTCCGCCCTTTTTTGTGCCGAAATATCTCTTTCCACTCCGACAAAGCCCGAAATGTTCCCATCTGCATCCGATAGCGAAGAAAGAGTTAAACTGACCGGAAATTCGCTCCCATCTTTTTTTAGCCGATACGTCTCAAATGGAGCAACATCCTCGCCGGACAGCAGCTTTTGAGTGAGCAGTTCAACCTCATTTATTAAATATTTCGGCACCATCGGCATTTTTTTTCCGACCAATTCCTCATTTGAACAGCCATGCATCTTTTCATAAGCTGCATTAACTGATAAAACTCGACCTTCCAAATCAACCATAAAGACACCATCGGATGTATGATCAAAA
Source organism: uncultured Caryophanales bacterium (assembly GCA_964514665.1). Lineage (GTDB taxonomy): Bacteria > Bacillota > Bacilli > Paenibacillales > KCTC-25726 > CAZESH01. Next base: position 1,913 of record CAZESH010000052.1, on the reverse strand, counting down.
AACGACTGCAATATTTCTTTCGACCGAAGCTCGGCTTGCTTATTAATATGAAGAGAAATTTTTTTGAGAGCGGGGACCGATTTTGTAACGTTAATCAATGAAGCTTTCTTTTTCATTTCCAGCATCCTTATCGTTTAATAAGTCAGACTTCACCTGAGAAAGAATATTTTTTTCAGCATCATTATACACCTTATGAATTTTTTGTAAATGAATATATTGGCTCCTTTTCTTTGCAATTTGAAAGATCATTGTCCAATCTTGGCAAATATTCGCGGCATGCCTTGTAAAAAATATTAATTTTTTTCTGGAGGTCACCCTATGCATAAAACAGCCTGGTGCATTCAAAAGCGTTGAAATCGGTGCGCATTGAATCCTCGGGAATCGCCTTGGCCTTTAAATACAGCTTCAGCAAATACCTGTACCGCAACCTGCTGTTCAGGGAAATGGAATAGGACAAATTTCACCCAAGAATTATTTCTTATACATTAGTATTGAAAAAAGGAAGTAATCATTCTATAATATACCCATACCCCCATGGGTATATAATTCTACTCTCGAAAGGAGAAAATTTCATGTTATTGCGTTATGTTTATAACGATAAGCTTGCACACGCATCTTATCTTGTCGGCTGTCAAGCTACCGGGGAAGCGATCGTGGTTGATCCAGGCCAAGATATCGAGCCTTACTTAAAGCTCGCCGATGAAAACGGCGTTCGCATCGTTGCCGCTACCGAAACCCATATTCATGCTGATTTTGTATCGGGAGCCAGAGAGCTTGCCAAACGTGTGGATGCAAAGCTTTATCTTTCCGATGAAGGCGACGAAAACTGGAAATATCAATATTTGGATGATGTCCGCCACCAATTGGTTAAAGACGGTGATACGTTTAAAATCGGCAATCTTATATTCGAAATCATGCATACGCCGGGACATACGCCTGAAAGCATTTCCTTCCTGCTGACCGATACCGGAGGCGGCGCAAACAAGCCGATGGGCATTTTCAGCGGAGACTTTGTCTTCGTAGGAGACGTAGGCCGTCCCGACCTGTTGGAAAAAGCCGCCGGAGTCAAAGGTTCCTCGGATATTGGAGCCCGGCAGATGTTTCATTCTCTGAAGCGCTTCAAGCAGCTGCCCGATTACATGCAGCTGTGGCCGGCGCATGGTGCAGGCAGCGCTTGCGGAAAAGCGTTGGGTGCGGTACCGTCAAGTACAGTAGGTTATGAAAAGATGTTTAACTGGGCATTATCTTATGAAGACGAGAATGAATTTGTCAAAGCTTTGCTCGATGGGCAGCCTGCTCCCCCAAAATATTTTGCCATGATGAAGAAGGTCAACAAAGAAGGTCCCAAGGTTACAGGTGAAATTCAAGAACCGGAGCTTCTCGAGGTTTCCAAGGAAAAAATCGGACAAATGCTTGAGGATCAATCGCTTATCCTCGATGTCCGTTCCAGCGACGCCTTTGGCAACGGCCATATTGCCGGCACGATCAACATCCCGATGAACAAATCATTCACAAACTGGGCCGGTTGGTTGCTGTCATACGATCGTCCGCTGTATATACTTACGGACCTGAACAAAACAGAAGAGATCAAACGCGATCTGTATTCGATCGGATTTTTCAATATCAACGGCTTAATCGACAATGCCGTGCTCAACCGTTACGAAGACCTGCAAGCCTATGAGAGCAAAACCTCCGACGAGCTTGCCGCGGCGATTCTGAACAATGAGCTGCATGTTATCGATGTCCGCAACGACAATGAATGGAACGAAGGACATCTGTCGAATGCACAGCATATCTTGCTCGGATATTTGGAAGATCGCCTGGACAGCGTGCCGACGGATAAAACGATCGTCATGCAATGCAAAGGCGGCGGACGTTCGGCGATCGCCACCAGCTTGATGCAAGCCCATGGC
>CAZESH010000051.1:0-19287 GCA_964514665.1 uncultured Caryophanales bacterium | reverse complement strand
GACTAATAGAGGTCAGAAAGCCTCCTGCTTATGGTAAAATAATACAAGGATTTGCACAGAAATCAAGATTTATGAAAAATAAGGTGAGGAACAATCAATTGCTCCGGCTTTCGCCGGACGGTGGGCCGGCGGTCCGAGTGGCCGGCGATTTGCAGGGCATGCCCGGAATTGTATTTACGGACCGGGATTGGGTGTACTATGCGACATATGGTGAAAATAACGATACTTACACCTCCTTTTTTCGAGCTCGAAAGGACGGCAGCAAGACGGAAGAGCTTCCCCAAGGCTTCATCCGGGGATATCAGATTGTCGGGAGCACGATTTACCTGAGCACGGAAAAGAAAACCTTCCGAGACATCCGGGTAAAGATAGACGGATCCGAAGCGCGATTGGTGCACCCGATGAAGGTGGAACTGTAGGGTTGGATCTCGTCATAGTCCGATTCATTTATTTGTGATTTTTATGATAACACCGGGTGAGTGTGTCAAACCGGAACATGAGCAAAAATCGAAAAAGCGGCAACTCCAAGGTGATCCCTTAAGCTACCGCTTTTTTCTATTGCTCACACTTACTTGTTTTGAAAATGGATAACCTTGATCAAATCCGAAATGATTGCCGTGTGCTGTCCGAAAATATATTATAGTCTTTTCTAATCCTTTAAGATTTCGATCTTCCCGGCTGCTTGTTGCGGGTATGAGTCAGCAAACGCTCCATGGACAGACACCTTTACTTTTTGGCCGACTTTCCCTGATAGTTTTGGATTTCATTACTGCTGTTGACTTCAACGACAAGCACCTCAGCTTGCTTAATGTGAAGCTCCGCGATATAACCGGTTCTTGTTTCGACAACAGAAGAATCCCGCTGTGAGCTGCAGCCAGTCATCACAAGCAAGAGAATTGAAATCCCGTCTTTAGTTTCCGTGATCAGAATATACCGCACTTTGATGATTTGGTGATGAATGCTTTAAGCTTTGACGGATTGATCCAATCCTTGCATCTGATTTTCAAAAAAAGTCTAAAGAGGCCGAAAAGTGAAGATGTTTTCCAGTAAATTTAACGTGGAACTTATGTACGAGTATTTTCGGTTATATGGTGCGCGGAGTACTCTGGAAACTGGCACGCTCGTGCGGAGCAGGGGAAAAGCTGCGATCACATCAAATGCTTACCTATGCTACTAAAGCGGTATAAATTAATCTTTATATATGCAGAATAATCCAAAGAATGATTTGTACTAAACCAATTGGCGATTTAGATCGCACAAGTTGAGAATTTTGGGAGGCGATTTCAACGTGAATGAATTTGATGATATCAACCGGGAACGGAATGGGAACGACGGGATTGGAGAGGAAGGGGTTCTCGATGAGGATATGGAAGTTGACTCCGATGTTAATGAGGATCGTAACCGGGAGCAGCAATTGGATGCTTCGTTTCAGGACTGGTACCGCAATATTGAATCTTGGGTGAAACAAAAGGAAGATATGACTCAGGTGCCGAAGGCGAACGTCTTTGATGCCGCCGTCAATATTGATGCCGAACAAGAAAAAAACGAATAACTGCACCATTAATCGGAGGGATCGGATTTAAAAACAGCCTGCATGCTCTTCGGATGAAGCGGGGGTTCGTGCACTCTACGTTACGCCGCTTAAAGCGCTTCTTGGCACTCCGTCAAAGGAGCGCTTTCTGTTTCATTGCCGGATCCTTACTCGGCGCGGATTTTCGAAATTCATTCAATGAACCTGTGAACAGCCGGAATTGATTTGAATCAAGATTAATTTTGGTGGGTTTGATCACCAACGCCAAATCATATAAGATGATCTCTAATCAAAGTAGCTTAATAGCCGATTATCTAAAAGGAGACATTGAGTAATTGCTGCTTGTTCAAATCGAGACCCATAATCAGGCAAAAGATATACTCAAAACCTTCAGCATGAACCGGGAATATCACAAACATTATAGAATTTATAAATTTCGAGGTGGGAGCAGGTCTTCCGCGCACGCAGCAGTACGAATCCGGTGATATAGTATAACGTAACATTGACAATGAATAGACGGGGGACAGAGTTCATGAAATCGACGATAAATCCGGAAGACGGCTCTTTCGGCTTAGGGGACAAAGCTTTTTGATTTGATAAGGGAGGAAAATCACAATCCCCTCTCGGATAAACCCGATGAGGGGCATTTACTCGAACACTTCATGGAACAGAAAATGCTCGTACGTATACTTGCTGAACGGAAATTTGAAAGCAAGCGCAATGCCGGACTCTTCAATGGATACAGACCGGAGCTGCGGTGTCCTTACGAGTCTGCGCACCAAAAACGCTACCACCCGGGTATCCCCGTGCCGGATGGTTTGGGCCAAAGCTTGCGCAAATGCATGGTTCGACGCCAGTGCCTGGTAAAGGGGCAGAATAGCCCGGGCGACCGCCTGATGGGCCCGCGTTTCGAAGAAGAACTGAACCGTCCCCGGGGGAATCGTGGTTCCGCTGCCGTACAGCTTGATCGGCCCCTTGAATTCGAAATTGATAAAATAACCGATCCCGTTCGTCCCAGGCAGCGGATTTCTGGCGAAAGGGGATGCTAACCGGAACAAACGCCTCATCTTGTTCAAATCAATGTTCACGACCGCCCTGTTCCATTGGGCTGCATACACCCTGTTATAGGCGATCGTCCGGTAGAAGGGCAGCATCGCCCTGGCCACCTTGCGTAGAACGCGTGCTGAGACGAATCGGTTGGGGTTCTTCTGCACGACGGATTTGGACGCCCGAACTGCTCTTTTCATAACCTTCGCCTGCAACCTCCCTCATTGTATTGCAAAAAATTCCTTTCTCTTTAAAGTATGTTGTGGCTTCCGGCTCGTTCGGGCTAGCGATGCTGATATTTTCAAGCTATGAAAGTCCCCCAATTTTCAAAAGGGTGTTTACATCACTGCGGTTATTTGATAACATAACGACAATATTTCAAATGCGATGAAGAGAAGAGTAAATAAAGGGATTCTTTCGCAGAGAGCTCCGTCAGCTGAAAAGGAGTAAAGAATGCTTTATTGAAAAAAGCCTCAGAGCAGCACATCGGAACCTCACGAAAAAAGGGGATGGTGTGCCAGGAGCTCCTGTTACAGAGCTAGAGTATAAGCATTGCATGGCAATGCCGTACTTGAAAAGGCCGATATGGCGACATATTGGCGAATCTGGGTGGTACCACGGATGCAAATCTCGTCCCTAAGACGCATGTCTTGGAGCGGGATTTTTTTGTTGTTTTCATTCATCATGTTATGTTGAAAGGATTTGATCAGTTATGGCAGAAAAACTGAAAGCGGGTATTGTCGGAGGAACGGGCATGGTCGGCCAGCGGTTTGTTCAGCTGCTGGATCAGCACCCCTGGTTTAAGGTAACGGCCATTGCGGCAAGCGCCGGTTCGGCAGGCAAAACTTACGAAGAAGCTGTGCAAGGCAGATGGAAGCTGTCTGGCCCGATTCCTGAAGATGTGAAAAATATCGTCGTTCAGGATGCTTCGAAAGTGGAGGAGGTTGCCGCTCGGGTCGATTTTATTTTTTGTGCGGTGGATATGAAAAAGAGTGAAATTCAAGCGTTGGAAGAAGCGTACGCTAAAACGGGCACCCCCGTTATTTCCAATAATTCGGCTCATCGCTGGACGCCCGACGTTCCGATGGTCATTCCGGAAATCAATCCGGGGCATATTGAAGTGATTGCCGCCCAGAGAAAGCGGCTCGGAACCTCGACCGGATTTATTGCCGTCAAGCCCAACTGTTCCATTCAGAGCTATGTGCCGGCACTTCATGCGCTGCTGGATTACAAACCGACAAAGGTGGTTGCATCGACGTATCAGGCGATTTCCGGAGCGGGCAAAAACTTTGACGATTGGCCCGAAATGCTGGATAATGTCATCCCTTATATCGGCGGCGAGGAAGAAAAGAGCGAACAGGAGCCGCTGCGCATATGGGGCAGCATTGTAAATAACGAAATCGTAAAAGCAAGTGCGCCTTTAATCACAACGCAGTGTATTCGCGTTCCGGTAACGGATGGACATTTGGCCACGGTATTCGTATCGTTCGAGAACAAACCTTCGAAAGAAGAAATTCTTGACCGCTGGCTGCAATTCAAAGGACGGCCGCAGGAGCTTGGACTGCCAAGCGCGCCAAAGCAGTTCATCACGTATTTTGAAGAAGAGAACAGACCGCAGACGAGACTTGATCGTGACATTGAGCGCGGCATGGGAGTTTCGACTGGTAGATTGCGCGAGGATTCCATATACGATTATAAATTTGTAGGACTATCGCATAATACATTGCGCGGGGCAGCAGGCGGTGCCGTTCTGATCGCCGAACTGCTTAAAGCGGAAGGGTATAATCAGGCAAAGTAAAATCATGCGTATTGATTAGAACAGACTGTTTACACGGTGCGTTATTACGAAAATATTGGAACGGGGGAAAGGCTCCGTCGCAAAAAAAGATGCGAACGGAGCCGTCTGATTAAAGGCGAAATGCACAGAAATGGGAATGTATCAGTTGATTATTGCCGGCCCTTAGTAAGAATTCGGAACGTTATGCCAAACTTATCCGTTACATTGCCATAAGCAGGGCTGAAGAAAGTTTCCTGAAGCGGGTTGTTTACGTGACCATCCTGCTTCAATGTTTCATAGTATTGGATGGCTTTGGATTTGTCATTGGTTTGAATGACGATGGTTACTTGCGTTCCCTTCTGATACGAGCTGCCGGTAACATTATCGCTAAGATGAAGTTCCGATTCGCCGATTTTCAATATGGCAAACGAAATCATGTCCTTGGTGTTCGGCGGCAACGGAGTTTCAGGGTTTTCCGGCAAGTCACCGAAAGATTGGTTATAAACGACTTTGGCATCCAGCGCTTTCACGTATAAATCAATCGCTTCCTTGGCACTTCCGTTCATTTCTAAAAAAGGGACCAAACTCAAACTCACAACAATCATCTCCTTGGATTAAAAATAGTTGTTTTTTCCCGGGTTACACATGCGCCCCTCATACAACTTTCGTTGTATCGGTCAGTTTCGCCCGTCACTAACTATGACGGAAGGTGACGAGAGAATGTGACGGATTGGCAATAATGAGGCCATTGGAGAAATTCGAGGCTAGCCCACCATATGCTTGGTTCTCTGTCACATCGGTCGGGTTCCGTTCGTCATACTTATAAAGGCATATGAAGGAAGGAATGGACTAATGGACGAACACTATCGGTTGGTTGAGCAATTCGAGGCGCATCGGAATCACCTGCAGGCGGTTGCTTACCGAATGCTTGGCTCCCTGAGCGAGGCTGATGACGCCGTGCAGGAGTCCTGGATCCGTCTCAGTCGCTCCGACACGAACGGCATCGAGAACTTGGGCGGTTGGCTGACGACGGTTGTCGCACGGGTATGCCTCGACATGCTTCGCTCGCGCAATTCGCGACGAGAGGAGCCCATGGAAACGCACGTGCCTGAGATGATCACGAGCCGCGAAGACGGGAGCGACCCCGAGCACGAAGCGCTGTTGGCCGACTCTGTCGGTCTCGCGCTGCTTGTGGTTCTCGGCAACCTGAATCCCGCCGAACGAATTACATTCGTGCTTCACGATATATTTGCCCTGCCCTTCGCAGAGATCGCTCCCATCGTGGGGCGCACCGAGGCAGCGGCAAGACAGCTCGCGAGCCGCGCACGACGCCGGGTGCAAGGAGCGGGTCCGGCTCCGGGCGCCGATCTCGCCCGGCAGCGGGAGCTTATCGACGCCTTTCTAGGGGCATCACGCGCCGGTGACTTCGCCACTCTACTCTCAGTGCTGGCCCCGGATGTCGTGCTCCGGAACGACCCCACAATCGTGCCAATGGCCGCATCAAGGGTGATTCGCGGTTCGCAAGCCGTGGCCAAGCAGTTCTCGGGTCGGGCTCAGGGCGCGAGACCGGTACTCGTGAACGGAACTGTGGGAGTCGTCGTGGCGCCACGTGGACGGCTGCTATTCGTACTCGTGCTCACTGTTACCAACGGAAAGATCGCCGAGATCGACATGGTCGCCGACCCAAAACGCCTTCGCCGGCTTGACCTGGCAGTCTTGGGCGACTGACATGCCAATCCACGCTGCGGATTGAATCAGCTTCGGGAGTTTCTTCAAGGTGGCTCAAAAGAATGATCGGTTCATCATGTAAAGTCCCAAGCGGCTCGAGTTTGAGTCTACCGGGACTTTTCATGTTATGACGGGTAAGGAAATCGAATCGTATCGGTGAACGAAGCCGGAATCCAACTAACGGGCAGCATAGTAGAGCGCACTCTAAAGCAATACTTTTTTTTTATATGCTATATTAAATTTATAGAAACCAATTTTTTGCAATTCAACAAATTTGAAGAAAAGATAGATTCTTATAAATGGATGGAGGGGCAAAAATGATCCAGAACACTGGTGCGCTTTCTGGATAAAAGTTACAATGAAAGTACAATTGAATCTTGGGTGGGCGTGGTTTCCCTTCGAACATATGCTTTCGAGGTAAGTTTCCTTTGAAAACTTTGGGGGAGGTGAAGCATGGAAGTAAAGGATACTCCTGTTCGTATTCGGCGAGAAAGTAAAAACCCTCCCCGAGGTTGACGCTGAAGGTGGGCTCTGCCTTTAAATTAACTCAGAAGGGAATCCCATTTTAGCGAATCCCGGCAATTACAAGTTAAGATGGAAGCTTGAAGCATAAAATATGTTGGAGGTGAACAAATGGACCATAAAGTAATCGGACAAACGAAAACCGTCGGATTCCAAGTAGGTGTGAGAAGGACTCTGCCCATCTCGCAGGAGAAAGCGTGGGAGCTTGTTGCTTCTGCAGCAGGGTTGAATTTATGGTTAGGAGAGAATACCGGCATCATGCTTCAACCCGGTCAGAAATACGTCTCTCAATCGGGTACGGGTGAAATCCGGGTGGTTAAACCGCTGCATCAGCTTCGCCTCACTTGGCAAAAAAATGAATGGCCAAAACCTTCCACGGTTCAAGTGCGTGTTATATCGAAAGACAGCAATAAGACAACCATCAGTTTTCATCAAGAGAATCTTTCGGATCAGAATGTTAGAGAAGAAATGAAAGTATATTGGGAAAAAGTTTTAGAGGCCATAACACAAAGGGTGCAAAAGTTGAATTAATGCGTTACATTTTGTAGCTAAAAAATTTGGGGGTGCGGGATGAATCCATTCAGTCACATTGATCTTAGAGTAACCGATTTGGAGAAAACCTTACCGTTTTACGAGAAATTTCTGCCTGAACTCGGGTTCACCAGAACATTTCACAACGTAGATTGGAAAGTGTTCGCCACCGAAGGGGATCTTCCGAGCGCGGCATATTTCGCCATAACGGAGGACCCTGCGCACGTTCCGAATGGCAACCTTGTCGGGTTTTGGGTTGAAAGCCGGGAGGAAGTCGATCGATTATCCCGGTTGATTGAAAAATTCGGCGGGAAGATCAATATTGGTCCCCAACCCTTTCCAATCAGCCCTACATATTATGCAGTTTATTTTGAAGATCCCTGCGGCAATCGATATGAGATTGTCCACCGCCTGAACTAAAGAACAATCTTAACAACGTCTAAGACAGGATGAATAGCCCTTCGATGGTTTGAATGCACATCGTTTTGTTACAGCCTGCCTGCGGCAGCCGCATCTTTTAGTATCGGATAAATCGGTCGAAAACCAAGCTGCTCATGAATTTTCCCTGTATCCACCAGCTGCAGCCATGCGGGGTTTATTTCGCGGTTTTCCGCATTCTCAGCGGCGGATTCACCGTACAACCGCATAATTTCAGCCGCTTCGACGGGTTCATCGTCGGCGACGTTATAAATTTGGCCGTCGATGCCCTCTTTATCCGCTGTCAACATGATGGCTTGAGCCACGTCCGCGTGGTGTACCATGTGAATTTTTTGCTTGGGGTTCCAATTCCGAAACCACTGCAGCCCTTCTTGCAAATGCGGATCCCCTTCTCCGTAAACGAATGCAAGGCGAACGATGCGCAAGCCAAGGCGCTTTGTGTGAAACAGTTCCATCAATCCCTGTTCGGCGGCGGCTTTGTTTTCGGGATAGGCGGCGGTTGGCTTTGCCGGATCATTTTCCTTGAAATATTTTTCCCCTCCTGGGCCATAGACCAGATTCGTACTGGCAAAAATAAAGCGTGAAACACCTGCGCCGACAGCTGCTCAGGCCAATGCCATCGTGCCTTCGAAATTGATGGTTTGAGATTCTTCAGGGGTTGCGCCGCGGAAGAAAGCGGCCAAATGGATCACGGCATCGATACCGGCGACCGCACGTGTCAAGCTTTCCTTATTCAGCAGATCGCCTGTGACAAGCTCCGCACCTTGATGCTTCAACACTTGTGCTTTGCCCGGGTTCCGGACCAAGACCCGAACGGCATCCCCTCTTTCCAGCAAACGGGGTACAAGCCTGCTTCCAATACGCCCCATAGCTCCCGTCACCAAAATGTTCATAGGTATCGCTCCTCTTTCAGTGGTATAATTTTACTATTGCATGTTTTTTATCCTACTACCAGATTTCATTTATCGTAGGATTATTAGTATCTGTATAAGAGGAGGCAAAACCATGGACGATCAAGAACGGCGAAAAGCGCTGGCCGATTTTCTCCGTACCCGGAGAACCCGGCTTTCGCCTCCGGATGTCGGTCTGCCCTGGGGAAGCCGTCGGCGGACCCCCGGGCTTCGGCGCGAAGAAGTGGCGCAGCTTGCCAATATCGGAACGTCTTGGTACGTTGCGTTGGAACAGGGGAGAGATGTAAATCCTTCCGAACAAGTCTTGGAAAGCTTGGCTCAAGCTCTTCGCCTCAATGAGGCGGAGCGGCATCATTTGTATGTTTTGGCCCGTCCGCAAAGCGCCATAAATCCGCTTCCCGATGAAGAAACAGTCGGGAGTACGCTGCAACAAGCCATGAAGGCCCTGAATCCGCATCCCGCCTATGTGATGGGGAGACGTTGGGATTTGCTGGCTTGGAATCAAGCGGCTGAAATTGTTTTTTCGTTTTCCGAGATTAAACCTCCTCATTCCCGCAATTTTTTATGGCGAAGCTTCACAAGTCCCGTCTTGCGGAGACACCGGCATTGGGAGCAGCTGGCCAAAAGTTCGATTGCCCAATTCAGGGCGGACTGTGCGTATTATCCCGGCGATCAAAGCTTCGAGGAGTTAATTGAGGACCTCAAAGAAATCAGCAGTGAATTTCGCTTGTGGTGGTCCAGCCACGATGTGAAGAATGTACCGGAAGGACACAAGATCATGGCGCATCCGACATTGGGACAGCTTGAATTCGAATACGTCAGTTTGCGTGTTCCGACCAATCATGACCAAAAAGTGGTGATCTACACCTGTTCGCCGGAAACCGCCATAAAGCTGAATGGACTTCTTTCGTAAAAGCAAGACGGCATAGCCATAAAAAAGGCTGCCACGCGGGCAGCCGATTTTCAACTTACTTTGGCATTTTACTCATATCCATATACAACACATTCCACCGGTGGCCGTCCAAGTCGGCGAAACCGGCGCCGTACATCCAACCTTGATCACTGGGCTTGCCATAGATCGCGCCGCCAGCCTCTGTCACTTTCTCTACCAGTTCGTCCACTTCTTCTTTGCTCTCTGCACCAATGGAAAACAATACTTCGGCACTTTGCTTTGTATCGGCAAGTTCATTTCCTGTAAATGCTTTGAAAGTAGACTCGGGAAAAAGCATAAAGACAACCTTTTTTGAGCCGATGATGAGGCTGACCTTATCACCGCTATTGTGAGCAGAAAATCCGATATGGTTGAAAAAATCTTTGGATTTGTTAAGGTCCTTCACCGGGAGATTGATCCACATGTCTTCTTTTGCCATCGTTCATTTCCCCTTATCAAGTGACGATCTCATACCGCATCAGCTTGGAACCGCTTGTTTCGTAAAGCTTGGTAGATATCAACTTCATGTCGTGGCGTGTTTCAATGTTTTCCAAGTAACGATTGCCGCTGCCCAATATGACCGGATGAATGAAAATTTGCAGTTCATCCAGCAATCCACCATTGATCAAACTCTGAACAAGACCTGCGCTCGCGGAAACATGTGACCCGACCCATCAAGATTGCGTCAGCCTTCTGGAACATTGCAAGACCATCATTATTGGAATCCATGATCCCAGGCATTGCCCAGCTTACCATGTTGCCTTCATCACCTTTCGGCCCCGTGAAGATGCCGTCCAATGTGCTGTTTGCGTTTGCAATTATTTTTCCCATATGTCTCCTCTATTTTTCTTGGTTATTGGAATCTCCGAATGACTCAGCAGTGTGAAATTCTAAAGGGTGTCAAAATATTTTGCAAGCTTGTCGAGTGACTGATTCATCCCAATGATTGCGTATTTACGCATCTCGCTCGCCGACCACCCGAATTCCATGATCTTCAACTCCGTTTGATTACCTTTGGCAATGAACTCTATGACGAATTCGATGTTCTTCGGGAAATCGGGGATGCCTGCTTGAGACGGATCAATCGCGTTGCCGTCCTGGTCAGACAGGAACTGGTTGAATTCAAGCCGTTGCATCGGCACGATCTTTTTGTAGACGCCGGCAGAGAACGACTCTAATCCGCCATGCTCTTCCGGTGCGCGCATGCTGAACACATACTTTCCGCCTTCACGAAAATCGATTTTGCACCGAGGTGATGTATATTGCGAAGGGCCCCACCATTGCATGACCAGAGACGGGTCTGTCCATGCTTTCCATACCAATTCCACCGGATAGTTGAATTCGTGCGTAATGACAATGTCTTGCATGTTAGGTTTTGGAATCATTTGTGCCCTCCTTTTCAGCGTGGTCTTTTTTCATTTTTTCCATTTCCCCTTTCAAAACAGCTTCCATTGCATCCAAGCGCCGGCTCCAGCGCTGCCGCATGCTCTTGATCCATTCCTCAAATTGAGCCATGGCCTCGGTGTTAATCCGATAGATCCGCTGCTGCGCCCTTTTTTCCATATGCACCAAATTCGTCTCGCGGAGAATTTTCAGATGTTGGGAGATGGCCTGTGGACTGATCTTGAATTTGTCGTGGATCTCGGATGCGGGAAGCCCGTCATGCTCGGCAAGCATCTCTATGATACTGCGTCGTGTCGGATCAGCGAGTGCGGAAAAAATATCATTAGGCATACAGCTTGTTTCTGCTCCTTTCCAGAATTTATTGATAGCGGGGTTCAGGGGTTGCTTGAATTCAAAGCAGTGGGGAAAATTTACCCATATGCCAACTATAAACCAATCAATTAATAAAGTAAATACTTAAATAATAAACAAATGATTTCGCTTAAGCATCGAGCGATAGGCTGCTTCTAGTTCAATCGTTTAGTGCGGCTGCCGGGAGGGATATCCATTGATGGTGGTGAAAATAATCGTTCTTATATTGTCGCTTGGCATGGATACGCTTATGAAACGATCGAGGCGATCCTTCATTTGTATGAAATGGTTTAAACTGCCGCAGCCGGCCATTTGCTTCAAATGGCCGGCTGCGATGTCCAGAAATGCGCTGCTTATTTCTTTATCCCGTTTCGTGCAAACTCCTTGCGTACGAGGGGGGCAACCTTGGTGCCGAGCAGCTCGATGGCGCGCATGACTTCGCGGTGCGGCATCGTGCCGACATTGACATGCAGGAAGAAGCGGGTCACGCCCAAATTTTTGCGCAGCAGTATAATTTTCTCCGCGACATAATCGGGATCGCCGACATAGAGCGCTCCCCGCAGGCTGCGAGCGGAATCGAAAGCTGCGCGGGTATAGTGCCCCCAACCCCGCTCGCGCCCGATGACATTCATTTGGGCTTGCGTCGGAGGGAAGAATAAATCGGCGGCCTGCTCGTTCGTATCTGAGACAAAACCGTGAGAATGCGTGGCGATCGGCAGTTTTTCCGGATTGTGGCCGGCTCTCGAAGCCGCTTCCTTATAAAGGGAAACCAAGGGGGCAAAGCTTTCCGGCATTCCGCCAATGATCGCGAATACGATCGGAAGGCCCAGCATGCCGGCCCGGATAGCCGACTCCGGACTCCCGCCGCTTGCGATCCACACCGGCAGCGGGTTCTGAACGGACCGCGGATAGACGCCCAGGTTGCGAATGGCGGGGCGATGGCGGCCGCTCCAGGTCACCTTCTCCGAGGCCCGGATCGCGAGCAGCAGATCGAGCTTTTCCTCGAACAGTTCGTCATAATCGTTCAAGCTGTATCCGAAAAGCGGAAAAGATTCAGTAAACGATCCCCGACCCGCCATAATTTCCGCCCGGCCGTTCGAGATGCCGTCCAAGGTGGAAAAAGCTTGGTACACGCGGACCGGATCGTCCGAGGACAGTACGGTCACGGCGCTCGTGAGCCTGATCCGCTTGGTCATGGCAGCCGCTGCCGCCAGCACAACGGCGGACGCTGTGCCTGCGTAATCGGCGCGATGATGCTCCCCGATACCATAGACATCCAAACCGACCTGATCGGCCAGCACGATCTCCTCAACCGCATCGCGCAGCCGTTCGGCATGGCTGATGACCGCTCCTGTCCGCGGGTCCGGTGTAGCCTCCAAAAATGTGCTGATTCCGATTTCCATGTTGATTGCCGGATCGACCATCTGGATTCTCCCTCCGTTAAATATTTAATGTTTTTCTCAGTGTTGTGATATGAGCTACATGATGCTTTCCGTGCCATGCATATATGCCAAGATTATAATCGAGCCTGAACGTTTTTTGCGTTTCGGGATGATAAAACGCTCTGCTAAAATCAGAATCGTCTAATGATTTCAATAAGATCACCCATCTTTTGTGCAAGGCCTCGATCAACAGGATGGAAAGCTGAATATCGGTTTTCAGGGAATCGGAAAGTTCCGCCCATCGATCCTCATAATAGGGTTTTATTGCAGGCGTATCTTCAGTCAAAGCGAGTTTAAATCTTGTGAAACTATTCATGTGGCTGTCCGCGATATGATGAACGACTTGCCGCAGTGTCCATCCTCCTTCGCGATAGGTCAAATTCAACTGTTCTTCGGTCAAGCCTTTGACGGCTTCTTTCAGCTTGGTCGGCAGTTCGTCAATCTCTTTGATCCATAAATCCCTTTGAGCCGCTGAAATTTCGCCGACGTAATCGAATTTTCCGATTGGATATTTTAAATCCATAAGATATCGCTCCTTATTATGGGTTTCGGGGTTTCGCATGAGGTGTGTAAGTATATTACCATATTTCGGGAAAATGAACGACTGTGCAATTTGCAAACGATGCCCACAGATTGAAAGTGCATGATCGCACCAAATAAGGTACAATATGGATGGTTTTATGCGGATAAATGTCCGCTGGATTCTGATTGTAGAAGGAGTGACTTTTTTTGGATCACGGGAGTAGAGAAACTGCGGTCTCCGATTTGGATTTAAACAAAATCAAGCGGGGGCCGATTGTTGTTGCGCTGATTATCGGCGCCTTTGTAGCCATCCTGAACGAAACGCTGCTGAACATAGCCTTCCCCGATTTGATGAAGAGCTTCGGAATTACCCCCGCCACGGTGCAATGGTTATCTACGGCTTATATGCTGGTGGTCGGGATCTTGGTTCCGATTACCGCATTGCTGCAGATGTGGTTTACCACCCGGCAGATGTTCATAGGAGCCATGACATTGTTCCTGATCGGGACAGTCATTTGCGCGGTCTCGCCGGTATTTGGCGTACTGCTTGCAGGCAGGGTCGTGCAGGCATTCGGTGCAGGTTTGATGATGCCGGTGATGATGAATACCATCCTCATGATCTATCCGCCCGAGTCCAGAGGAGGCGCGATGGGAATGATCGGACTGGTCATCATGTCCGCCCCCGCCATCGGGCCGACTCTTTCCGGCCTGATCGTCGATCATCTGGATTGGCGCTGGTTGTTCTATCTGGTTATTCCGTTCGCGGCGGTCTCGATCATTTTTTCATCTGCATACCTCAAAAATGTCACGGTCATCTCGAAGCCGAAAGTCGACTTTTTTTTTCGATTGTTCTTTCTTGTATTGCCTTTGGGGGAATCGTATACGGCTTCAGCAGTGCAAGCAAGGGCTGGTCGGATCCGGAAGTCGTATGGTGCCTGACATTCGGAGGCGCCGCTCTATTCCTGTTCATATGGCGTCAGTTAACCGTGAAGGCACCGATACTTGATCTCAGGGCGCTGCGATATTCGATGTTCGCGCTCGTTACGGTGCTCATGATCGTGCTCATGATGAGCTTGTTCTCCACAATGATCATGCTGCCGCTGTTCCTGCAGAACGTGCTGCTTTTATCGGCCTTGAGCGCCGGGCTTGTATTGATGCCGGGGGGAATCCTGAACGGCTTGATGGCCCCGGTGTCCGGCGTGCTCTTTGACAAGTTCGGACCGAAGGTGCTGGTTATTCCCGGGTTGTTCTTGATGACTCTGTCGATCTATCTGTTTAGCCGAATCGAGTCTACTTGGTCGGCAGGGTACGTGATTCTCATAGCGCGGCTAGAAAACAGTTCGCAAATTCCGAGAGTAGACACTTTGATTAAAGTAGCCATCGCCCTTGGAATGAACATTAATCTGAATGAGAGCGATGAACAAGCATTCGCTGATAATCATCTGGCACATGTCTGATTAACTAACCTATACTGTTTGATAGCCTATTGCGATAACGTGTAAAACTTGATCCATTATCGGAAATCACTGACCGTATGTGTCAGTGATTTTTTAGTATGATGGGAGTGCCTGCAAGAAGATCACGGGCAGGCGACATGTGATTATGAAACGGAGGAATGGATAAGATGTATACAAGCATAAACGACTTTGCAGCGGAATGGAGCCGTGAGATGGAGCTGACATCCGGCATCATGAAGGCTTTGACAGACGCTTCGCTTGGACAGCCGGTTTCCGGCGAGGGAAGGACGCTCGGACAGATCGCATGGCACCTGGTTGGTTCGTTGCATTATATGACCACTTTGGGGCTGGTGTTCGACGCGCCTGCCGGAGGAGAAGAGGCGCCGGGCTCCGCAGAGCTTATCGCGGCGGAGTACCGCCGGATCGGTCAGGCACTGCTGAAAGCGGTGCAGGAGCAGTGGAACGACGCCACCCTGCTGGAGTCGCAGACGGTCGCCGGGGAAGTATGGTCCAACGGCGGCTCTCTGCACTTTACGATCATGCATCAGGCGCATCATCGCGGACAGATGACGGTCTTGATGCGCCAAGCGGGATTGCGCGTGCCGGAAGTATACGGTCCGACTTACGACAGTTGGCTCGACAAGGGGATGGCACCCTTGATCTGAATAGACTTATAATAAGGTTAATCAATGCATGACACATATTGTTTTTTGATTTTGATTGACTGGCATTGGGGCAAGTTCATGACCATGAAGTACAGAGAGGGATTTCCGGTTTGGGCGAGTTTGCTTTCCGCCGCCAAAGGGAGGACCTGAGAGACCTAGAACCATGAAATGTCGGAGAACTTCCCTTTATGCCCATGCTTCGATGGTTCTTGGTCTGTCAGGTCTGGACTGGTCATCAACACATCCTCGCCGGAAAGCAATCGAAGCCCGAAACGGAAATCTCTCTCCGGACTTTGCTGAATCAGTCCCAAGCGGGGCAACTGAGATCAAAAACCAATATTGTCGTGTGATGAAAGGAGGCGCTCAAGCGGCATGTCAAAGGCGGACAACATGCTGTCGATCCTCTGGCTGCTTCGTGCGGGCCGGCGGATGACGGCGCAGCAGCTTGCGGATGCGCTGGAGATCCATGTCCGCTCCGTATACCGCTGCATCGATTCCCTATGTGCGAGCGGCGCCCCGATCATTGCCGATTCGGGGCCGAACGGCGGTTACCGGATACTTGGCGAGTTCGCGGATTCCCCCTTGCTGTTCGATCTGGAGGAGCAGAAGGCGCTCGTACATTCTTCGGTCTTCGCCCGGGAAGCCGGCTACCCATATACGGATGCTCTGGCCCGCGCCGTGGACAAGCTGAAGCGGTATACGAATGAAGCGCAGTTGGACCGGATCGAGCGCCACAGCGGCGGACTCGCTGTTATCCAAACGCCGATCGACGCCAAGCAGAGGGAGCTGCTCCGGCTGTTGGAGGAAGCCGCGGCACTGGGGGAATCGCTGGACATGGATTATGCGAAAGCTGCGGATTCCACCGTCAGCTCACGCGGACTCGATCCGTATGGCATCGTGCATTGGAAAGGCTTCTGGTACACGGTGGGCTATTGCCGCTTGCGGCAGGAGGTGCGAAGTTTCCGCGTTGACCGCATCGTCCGGTTGGAGCGTACGGATCGCCGCTTCGAACGACCAACTGCATTTTCTTCCAGGGATTTTCTCATGCACTCGCTTTTTCCGGATGTGCTGGATACGCAATCGCTGGTCGACGTACGGATTCGCAGCCATGAACAGGTGCTGAACGAGCTTTGCAGTCATTGGCTGTTCGGCCATACTTTAGCGGAACGGCGGCCGGGAGAAGCCTTGTTCAGGATCGGGCATCCCTCGCTGACGACGTACGTGCCTTATTTCCTGCTTCCCTACGGCAGGTCGCTCGAGATCGTTGAACCCCGCATGCTTATCGAGAGAATGACCGATGTCAGCATGGAAATGGCGAAGCATTACGAAGCGATGAAAATGAAAAGAGATGAAACGAAAGGGTGAAGGATCATGCTGAGCAAGTTTGCCATGTACGGCAAAATGACGGCACATCCCGGCAAGCGGGATGAACTCGCTCAACTGCTGCTTGAGGCTTCCCGCGGCCTGGGAGATGTCGATGAATGCGAGCTGTATATCATCAACGTATCCGTCGACGATCCGGATGTGATCTGGGTGACCGAGCTGTGGCGCGACGCCGATGCGCATGCCCGCTCTCTCCAGAACGAGGGAGTGTTGGCTCTGATCCAGCGCGCCCGTCCGCTCATCGCAGGAATTGAAACGATACGGCTTAAACCGGTTGGAGGCAAGGGACTGTAAACATTCATGGATGCACAACCATTCGCATGCAAAAGGGGAGTGACGGAATGAATTTGAATTATTACAATACGTTCATCACGGTTGCGACGGACTGCCCGGTAGAGTGGGGCGCCGTGCCTCCTGACAAAAAGGACGGCAGGACGAAGGCCGGGATTGAATACGAGCTGCTCTACAACTCTCCCTATGCGTATACCCAAGAGGAGATCCTGTTCGAGGTGCATGCCCGGCATAAGCAGATTTCGGCGGAGGAATTGGAGCTGCACGGCGAGCAAATCCGCACGGCGTTTTTCTCCAAGCCGAATGCTTGCTTGCGGGCTTCGATGCTGCCGAAAAAATACGGTTGGGGCCTCCACTTCAATGCGCAGGGAAAAATCGCGCTCGTGCCGATGGAGTCTCCGGACTATCAGCGTTTCCTGGAAGGAAAAAACGGTCAAGTGGAGCTGGTCGCGGCGATGAGAAACAGCAGAAAATAGCAAAGCAGCGGCCTCTGTGAAGAGGCTGCTTCGTCGGACCCCGGGTTTGCCGCGGGCTTCTGACCGAACCTGCGAGTGTCCGAAGAGCGAGGTCCTGCTTGCCTTACTCCCGGTAATTCCGCCAAAGCATAAAACAACGCTTTTGGCTCCCAAGGCATATTCTCATTTAAGTGATTCGCCAAACGGGATTATATAAGCAGCGGCGCGCCCGAATCGGTTGGAACCGCAAACGCCGCAGGATCTTCCCGACCCTCCATTTGTCGAGCGGCAGCTGCCGAGTGCCGTATACCCGATCACCGAGGTAAGGGAAACGGGTCAATCGCTTCCGTACAAAACGCTGCTCCATGACCCGGCCTGGAAAAGGACTGCGTACAAATCGTATTGGCACAGCAGTGTTTCCGGAGGGCGATGGAGTTATGTCCCCAATCGGATTCACTATGCGCTGCACAGGCTTTTTGTATCCGGAGGTTCAGAAGCTGATGACGAAAGGCAACCAAGTTGTCGTGGTCGCAAAGCCGCAAAGATACGGGCTGCAAATCCTGCATTTGGACAAAAAGCGGATCCGGCCGGCAAATGAAGATGAAGCTTTGCTGTTTCAGATGATTACCCCGGAAGGGGATGAAATCGATCATGCCGTTTTTTGACGGCGCAGATCATGCGTCAGGGGAGAGCGAGCAACCTTTTGCGGGAGGAAATCGTCCAAGAGAGAAAAAGGAGGGTTGATCGTGGAGAAAATAATCAGGCTGTTCGGCATGGCTGCGGGCATTCTTCTGGTTATGATGCTGCTGTATGGATGCGGGGAGCGCATAGCGGTGAACGGAAGCGCGGGCATTGTCCCGTCCCAGACGCCCGAGAGTGCAAAAAACGCATCCAAGGAGCAATTGGAAAAGTACGTGAGTAAACTTTCCTCACTGGAGAGCGTATTCCAAAGCCACCGTGTGAAGTTCCAGTCGTCATACAGCAACAACAGCGAAGGCTTCCTGCAGGTCCGTCCGATCGGGGACCCTAACAAGAAGCTGTCGGAGGAAGAATTAGCCGCCCTCAAGCAATCGATCTATAAGGCGGTCGGAGGAAAGTTCCCGTTGAATATCTCGGTTTATACGATTGGCGAGCAGCCGCATATGACCGGCAAAATCACGGCAATCGACGAAAAGGGGAGATTTCTGGTCGTCTCCTCCGAGAAGTTCTTGGACAAGGAAAAGAAGATGCCGGATGCGGTGTGGTACACCATGTCGGACGATGCAGCCATCGAGTACGCCGGCAAGCCGCTCAAGCAGGAGGACGTTGCCATCGGCTCATCCGCCAAAGTGTGGAGCGATGGGCTGATGCTGTCGAGCTACCCGGGTCAAACAACGGGTCTGCGTCTTGAAATTACGGAAAAAGACGACGGAATCGGCGATGCGAAAGGCAAAGTCACGGGTTTGGAAATAACCGGAAAAGGCGTGAACGAAGAGCGGATGATCGAAGTGGATGGGATCCGATACCGGCTGGTTCCGCATGCGCGAGTATGGTTGAAGGACAAAAAAACGGACGTTTCTGAAATCAAGACAGGAGACACGGTGAAACTATGGTTTTCGGGCTATGAGCTCGGACCGGAGAAAACGGTGACGCAGGTCGTGATCGAGCGTTGAGCGGCAGCATCAAGGAAATTAAGGCATGACCGACCGGATGGCGGCGTTTAATGCGCGGATATCCGGTTCTTTGATTTGCCGGTCGGAAAGCTTGTATTTCTGCTTCAACCGGATGATTCTATAGACGCTGTCGTCGATGCGTGCCTCCGATAATGTTCCGTTTTCCACCGCTTGCTTGAGTGCCTGGATGGCGGCTTCCTGCCGGTCCTGATGGAACGCGACCATCACGATATCGGCCCCGGCCTGCAC
>CAZESH010000050.1:0-19531 GCA_964514665.1 uncultured Caryophanales bacterium | reverse complement strand
ACTACATGCAAAGACTGCTGCAGGATGCGACCGGCTATGCCGGCTGCAAAATGATCCGCAGGGTGGTCGGGTTGGCACACGTCGCCGATCTGGATAAAATCGAAAACCCCGAGCAGCGGGAAAAGGCCGAACGGATCGCCTTGTCGATCGGCCGACAGCTGATCAAAAATCATTCAGGGGCGCAATCGATTGAGCAGATGTTGGAAATAGCCCGTGCTTCGGCATAAATTAGAGGAAAATTGGAGGAAGACCGATGAATACCATAAACGACGAACAGCAGGAATCAGCCCCGCTTCAATCCTTGCGCTGGAACGGAAGTGAATTGGAGCTGCTTGACCAGCGTCTGCTGCCCGAGGAAATCGTTTATTTGCGGCTCGAAACCGCACAGGAGGTTTGGGAAGCCATTCGCAATCTGGCTGTTAGAGGCGCTCCGGCGATCGGCATCGCCGCCGCATTCGGCGTTTACTTGGGAGTTCGCGATTCATCCGCCGCAAACGGGGAACAATTTCTTGCCGATCTTAAGATACAAACGGATTATTTAGCCACCTCCCGTCCCACCGCAGTCAATCTGTTCTGGGCGCTGAAGCGGATAACGGAAAAAGCCGCCGGGCTTGTCCGTGAGAAGGAAGCAAGCTTGTCTGCGCTAAAGCAGGCCGTGCTCGACGAGGCAAGAAAAATTCTTGCCGAGGATGAAGAGACCAACCGCCTGATCGGCGAGCATGGGCTTCCCCTGTTCCGGCAAGGGATGGGCGTTCTCACTCACTGCAATGCGGGAGGTCTGGCCACCGCCAAATACGGAACCGCCCTGGCGCCGCTTTATCTGGCCAAGGAAAAAGGCATCGAGCTGAAGGTTTTCGCCGACGAAACCAGACCTGTTCTGCAGGGAGCCCGCTTGACCGCTTTTGAACTGATGCAAGCCGGGGTGGACGTCACCTTGATTTGCGACAATATGGCCGCTTCGATTATGGCCAAAGGCTTGATTGACGCCGTAATTGTCGGAACGGACCGTGTGGCGGCCAACGGCGATGTGGCCAACAAAATCGGGACATACAGCGTAGCCGTTTTGGCCAAAGCTCACGGCATTCCTTTTTACGTTGCATGCCCCTTGTCGACGATCGATATGTCGGTAAAATCCGGCGGCGAGATTCCCATCGAGGAACGCCATGAAGACGAAATCGTCATGGGCTTTGGAAAACGCACGGCTCCAAAAGGCGTCAAGGTGTTTAACCCGGCTTTTGACATCACGCCGCATGAATACGTCACCGCGATCATTACGGAAAAAGGAATGGTCATGCCGCCTTTTGAAGTCAATCTGAAGCTGCTGTTTGAATAGCGAAAGAAGGGAACGCAAGCTTCAAAACATTAATTTGAGGGCTTCGCTCCCCTTCATTCCCGGGGTTATTCCTCGTTTTTGCGCTTCCTCGGTAACCGATTCCAACGGTGCCTCAAGCAGATCCTGCAGAGACCTTACGCCGACAGCTCTGCCCGCGATGATTTTGCGATCTTTTAATTTATCGTTTAGCAAGGCCACATCCAGCGCTCCGCACATAATATAACCGATCGGTGTGGAGATGGAGATTAATGTGGTTTTCGGGAGCTTGACCTCTACGCCGATTGCAGACGAGCCATCTATCGAGATAGGTTCCATATGCACCAAAATAACCTTCCCCTTTCAAGCCATCTTCGTTTGCTTGCCTGTTCCCTGCCATTATATGAGATTTTTCTTGTGTGCGTGTTCGACGAATCTGAGGTTGGGCCGCGGCTATCCCCCATTTTCCGCTCTTCTTCTTTTTCGCGGCGAATCATGGTATATTAATGATTAAAACTTACACCAACGAGAATGGGATTTGATCATGGAAAAAAGCAATCTACAGAAGAAAGACAATTTTTTATTCTCCCTCGAGGTACTGGTGGAAGGGGAAACGAACGGAAAAGCATTGGAAAAGCTGCTGCATGCATTGAATTCCAACGAAATAAACGATTACAAAATTTTAAAAGGAATGAATCTAGGCCCTGCCATCGACAAAGCGCTCACTGCCCGAGCCGAGCAGACAAACGAGAAACAAACGGATAAAGCCAATGAAGCCATCGTCGAACAAATCCAGAACTGCAAGGAAAAAGGAACATTGGTCCGGCTAAACATCGTGAAAAGCAAGGGCATTCGCCTCAACATTCCTTGCAGAATCCTGAACTACGATGCGGACAGCAGCAATGTGTCCGTTTACCATGTCGACGAGAAAAGAACTTATTTGTTCAAGCTCAATGAAATTGACGATCTTGTCGAGAACTGACTGCCGCAAGAAAAACGGTTGCTTATCCAAGTATCCATGTCCATGCATTTTTCTTCCGCAAGAATACAATGGCAGTATTCCTGAAAGGAGGGAAAGCATGCAAGCCTTGATCGAAAAAAACGAGCCAATTAATGGTGGTTCCTGCGGATCGCAGCAAAGCGCAAACCACGGCATTCATCCCGCTGGTGCTTTTCGATCTTCTGGCCATTGGGGCTTACGGGAATTATGGCGGCTACGGTTACGGCGGTTACGGTTATCCATATATGTGGTAAATACTAAAGTTTCAAATTCAAATCATGCGACACGAGAAAACCTCTATTTATTGTGATAAAAGAATCCGGAAAACATCCGGGTTCTTTTTTTGACCTTTCCCGGGAGAAAAATCCCTTTAATCGCCATTCAACCTAAATTTCCCCGCTCATCGGCAGCTGCCGCTTCAGCCTCGGTTTTCAAAACTTGCTCGAACGCTGCGGCGGAGAGCGGCGGACTGAACAAAAAGCCCTGCACATCTTCGCAGCGGCGCTCCCGCAAAAATTCCAGCTGTTGCTCGTTTTCCACGCCTTCGGCGATGACGGACAAGTTGAGATTTTGCGCCATTGCGATAATTGTAGTTACAATGGCGGCATCATTAGGATCATTCATAATATCCCTGACAAAAGACCGGTCGATTTTTAGGCGGTGAATGGGAAAGCTTTTGAAATAACTGAGCGAGCTGTAGCCGGTGCCAAAATCGTCAATGCTGATCCTTACTCCGGAACGATGCAAATTCATTAACGTTTCCGCCGCCAAATCTACATCTACAGTCGCACTTTCCGTAATTTCCAGCTCCAAAAACCGGGCTTCCAAACCGCTTGCCTGCAATGCCTGATTGATGCTTTGCACAAGCTCCGTCTGGGAAAACTGGCGTGTAGACAAATTTACCGATACCGGAATGCGCGGAAATCCCCGTTGATGCCATTCTTTCATTTGTCGGCACGCTTCCCGTACGACCCAGTTTCCGATCGGGATGATAAGCCCCGTCTCTTCCGCATGGTGGATAAAGCTGCCCGGGAGCACCAGACCTTTTTGCGGATGATTCCAGCGCAGCAGCGCTTCCACACCCTTAAGCCGACCGCTTGCCGCATCAAACTGCGGCTGATAAAACAACACAAACTCCCTTTGCTGCAACGCCATGCGCAGTTCGTTTTCCAGCGTTAAGCGTTCCATCATGCCGGCATTCATTCCCGGCTCGTAGAACTGGTATTTGTTTTTTCCGTTTTCTTTGGCCGCTGTCAAAGCCAAATCGGCATTCCTCATCAAAGAATTAAAATCAGACAGCTCCTTGGAAGCCATAGCGATACCCATGCTGATCGTAATATGCAAATCATGCTCCTGCAAAAAGAAAGGCATTTCGAGCTCCTTGAAAATATGGATCGCCAGCTTTTCGCTTTGCTCCTGAGTGGCAACATTGCGGAAAAAGAGAGCATACTCATCGCCTTCCATTCTCGCCACAAAATCATCCGAACCGACACAGCGGGTGAGGCATTCGGCGATCTGCAGCAGCAGCATGTTCCCGTAATCATGACCAAGCGATTCGTTTATCCATTTAAAACGATCGATATCAATAACAAACACCGAGACTCCGAAGTACTCCTCTGTTACCTCGCCCAGCCTTTCGCAGAACAGCCTGCGATTAGGCAGCCCTGTCAAATCATCATAATAAGCCATATGCTTGATGCGTTCCCCGGCCCGTTTATTCTCCGCTACATCCTGAAAAACAGCTACAACTCCTTCGTTTGATTGCGTCCAAGCCGTCACCGGGAGCAGGGAAACCCGCACTTCGCCGCGATAGCCGTTTCCGCCCAGCAGAACGCTTTCAAAGGTTTGCGCTTGTCCGCCGCTTGCCAGTCTGAAAAACTGCCGGACAGCCTCCTGCCGCTCGGCAAGGAAAAGCTCGCAAAAGCGCTTGTTCGACAATTCGCCAAAAGGCTTGCCAAGCATGCGGATGCCGGCAAGATTGATCCTGAGCAACCGCTGATCGCGGTCCATAATCGCAACCATGCCGGGATGATGCTCAAACAGCGAGTCGAACAGCGCTTCCTTGCGAAGCCGGTGCGGAAGCAAACGTCTGTCGCTTTCCTTGCTGCCAATAAAATCGTAGACAAACGTTTTCTTCATATAAACAAAAAAGCCCGCTTGCGAAACCAGGGAAAAAACGATAAACGCCCACAGCAGCGCGGCCGAATCAGCTGCGACCAAAGCGCACAGCAGCGCGGCCAGCATTATTACTCCCAAATAAAACGAGAAGATAAACGACAGTTGCTTTTCCATTTTCCGGTGTTCAAGCGATTTTTGGTCTATCACGAGCATTCCCCCACTCGTTTAGGAACTTGCAAGTGCGTGATTCAGATTACAACGCTTTCCAAGCGCTCAAGGCCAACAGCAGCCATGCCGCAATAAAAGCGACTCCGCCGAGTGGTGTTATCGCCCCAAACCACTTTACGCCGCTTATGCTCAGTATGTATAAACTGCCGGAGAACAGCACGATACCCGCGAACATCAGCCAGCCGGACCATGTTGTCAAGCTGCCTTCCAGCTTGTCGGCCAAAATGGCAATAAAAATAAGACCGAGCGAGTGAATCATGTGATAATGCACACCGGTCTGGTACGTTTCCAGCATCTTGACCGTAAGCTTGTCTTTCAGTCCATGCGCTCCGAAAGCGCCGAGAGCGACCGATAACAAAGCGTTTAAGCTGCCTAGAATGACAAACAATTTTAACATCGCAATCGCCCCGTTCATTTGATATTGATTTACAATCCCTTTAATCATAGCCGATTTTGAACAATTTTTCCATCGATTTGCACAACGCCAAATAAACCCGATTCATACGATTCTTCTGTATTTCTTACAGTCAACCTTCTATAATAAAAAGAAACAAATCCCGATCCAAGGAGGAAAATCGTACATGGAAAACCTTTATGACCTGCAGCAGCCGCCGGCCCCAAAGCATTCCGGACTCGGCATCGCTTCCTTTGTGATGGCGATGATCAATATTGCCTTGTTCTTCATCATGATCATCCTGTTTATTGCCACCAGCGGCGATCTGATCAGCATGGTTGAGCAATCGGGCGGCCAGGTCAACGCGGATGAAATCATAGGTAAAGCGCCTTCCCTGATGATCACCGGGCTTTTCTTCATCTTTATTCTGATCGTCAGTCTGATCGGAGGAATTCTCGGTATCGTAGGGCTGTTTCAAAAAAACAGAAAAAAACTGTTCGCCGTACTGGGAACAGTTTTCAACTTGGCCGGTTGGGCGCTTTTCCTGCTGCTGTTGACCATCAGCATGATCGCCACGAGTTCGGTAAGCACAGTATAATGATAAAGGCCCTTGGTTTCCCTAGATGGTCATGGCGCCAAAGCCGCCATCCACCCGCAGCAGAGATCCGGTAACGAAACCGGATGCCTTTTCGGAAGCCAAATAGACCACTGCACCCTGCAGCTCTTCCGGAGTGCCGAAGCGATTCATCGGAGTATGTCCCAAAATGGAGTCTATCCGCTCCTGCGACAGGATTTTGCGATTTTGCTCAGCCGGGAAAAATCCCGGAATAATCGCATTTACGCGAATCCGGTCGGGGGCAAATTCCCTTGCCAAAAATTGCGTCACGCTGTTGACCGCAGCTTTGGAAGCCGAATATGTAAATACCTTCGACAGCGGCGGACCCGAAGAAACCGAAGAAATATTGATGATGCTGCCGCCTGCGCCTTGTTCCCGCATGCGTTTGCCGAACACCTGGCAAGCCAATACGACACCCTTAAGATTGACGTCCATGATCGAATCCCACTCTTCCATGGTGATGTCAAAAAACGGAGTGGCGCTGTTCTTCCCGGGACAATTGAGCAAAATATCGACCTTCCCCGTCCATTCCAGCACCTCGGCAAGAACGCGCTCAAGGTCTTCGCGCGAGGTTGTGTCGGCTTGAAAGCACCGCGCCGTTCCACCTTGTGCTGCGATGCTGCCGCACACCTTCTCCGCTTTTTCCATGTTTCTTCCTACCACGGCTGCCGAAGCCCCATAGGCGCCCAAGGCTTCCGACATGGCTCCGCCCAACGTGCTGTTTCCTCCCAAAATCACGGCCGTTTTTCCTGAAAGATCAAACAGATTCACGCTGCTTCCCCCTAATTTTGTTTTTGAAAATCCGCAATATCGTCGAACGACGTTTCGAGCTGTTCGTAAACCTTGCGGTAGAGCTTGCTTAACCGCTGATACAGCGCATGCTTTTGCATATCCGGCAAATAGCTGGTTTCCTCCGTCTGCGAAGTCAGGGCGAGCGGCCCGTCAATTCCCTCCATGGCCGCGAAGCCCATAATTGCTGCGCCGATCGCTGAGCTGTCATGCAATTTTGGAACAGAGAGCGGCGTTCCGAGGATGTCGGCGATAATCTGGCACCACAGGGGAGAGCGGGCGAAGCCTCCGGAGGCAAGTATCCGCTTGGGCGGGCCTGCCAGCTCGCGCAAGGCTTCCGCTACGGAATGAAGGGAGAAGCCCACGCCTTCCATTACGGCACGTATCATATGGGCTTTGCGGTGATAAAGCGTAAGACCGAAAAATACCCCTCGCGCATTGGCATTCCAATAAGGCGCCCGCTCACCCATGAACAGCGGGATGACCAGCAGACCGTTCGAACCCGGCTCAATCTCCGCGGCCAGCTCCGTCAAATACTCATAGGGATCTTTCCCCGCCTTTCTTGCTTCCTCCGCCTCCAAGGTGGCCAGCTCGTCCCGTACCCAACGCAGCAGGACGCCGCCGTTGTTGATCGGTCCGCCGATCACCCATTGCCGCGGTGTCAGCGCATAGCAGAACAATCGCTCCAACGGATCGGTGATCGGGCGGTCAACCGTTGTCCGTACCGCGCCGCTGGTGCCGATCGTCACGGCGAATTCTCCAGGGGCGGTGGCGCCTATGCCGAGATTGGCAAGCACTCCGTCCGAGGCGCCGACAACAAACGGTGTTGCCGCCTGCAGGCCCATTTCGGACAAATACTTCGTGTCGATATCGGAAATCACATAGCTCGGGGGAACCGGTTCCGACAGCCGCTTCTCGCTGATCGAGGCGGCTTCCAGCGCTTGTTTATCCCATTTCAGCCCGTTCAAATTGAACATCCCCGTAGCGCTGGCCAGCGAATAATCAATCACGAAGCGGCCGCACATTTTGGCAATCAAGTACTCCTTGATCCCGATGAATTTAGCAGTACGCTTGAAGATTTCCGGCTCGTTATCCCTCAGCCACATGATTTTGAGCAGCGGGGCCATCGGATGTATAGGGGTGCCCGTATTCATGTAAATCGACTTTCCGTCGAATTGCTCATGCAGGATTTTCTCATAATCCGCGCTGCGATTGTCTGCCCAGGTGATGCACGGGGTAATCGGCTTGTTCGTTTCATCGACGGCGATCAGGCTGTGCATGGCTGCACTGAATGAAACGCAGAGGATTTCCCCCGCGTCCGCCCCGCTCCGGTTCACCGCTTCACGAATGGCGCTTACGACCGCATCGACTATTTTGTCGGGGTCCTGCTCGGCCCGATCCGGCGATGGCGTCAATAAAGGATATTCCACCGCAGCAGCGCCGACAATTCTGCTTTCCCGATCGACCAAGGCAGCCTTTGTGCTGCTGGTGCCGATATCAATGGCGGCCACATAACGCTTTTCCATCTTGTTCATCCTTTCGGCAAAAAGCCTTCCTGATCAAAATTCATCTCATAAGGTTCGGACAAAACGGTAACCGCGGAATGGGCCTTTGCTTCTTCGAGAAGCGGCTCGGATATTTCGATTTCGCCCAAATGCAATGTATCCCGCAAGCGGACCATTCTGCAGGTGTTATAATCGAGAATATTGCAGGTTTTGACCGCCGCTTTGATCGCCAGCTTATCGTTTTTCAAGGTTGTGGCAATTTTGGTCGGTGCGCTGACCGTGGAGGTCAGTCCGTTCATGTAAGTGCCGTCCCTGTCCATCTTATCCAACAGCCGCTGTGTGGTGAAATCGGCGCTGCCGACGCCGTTGGCATTGCCATGCGATTGCTTGGTCAAATCCAGGACCACAATCTTGCTGACGTCCGGTCCTCCGCTCGCATACGGAGTCGGATATCTTCCCGTTATATTCGGATCCATCCCGTCTCCGCTTATATTCTTGCCGATATAATCGACGACCAGCACGTCGATTTGATCGAACAGAATCCGCGGCATCTTGGACTTCGCCAGCTCCAGCAAAGCCGGTTCGCGCTCGCGGATCCGCTCTGCGGGAAGCGCCTCTACATGGCAGGTCTCGTCATAAGCATTTTCCACAAGCGCCACTCCGAACACAATCGGCAGCTTGTCGATCATCAAGCCGGCCATTTGCGGAACGAATTCCGCCATATACTTGAAGCCCAGTTGATGGCAGGCCTCCGCTCCTTTCTGCTTGCCCAGGCCGATGGCAATCATCTTCATGATTCCGCTTTCAATTTTGCCGCGGAAGGCCGTATGCGGCTTGACCCGATTGATCACGACAATGGCGTCGGCTTCATGCGCATATTTGTCTGCGTATACCGGAAGGCCGTTTGCCATCCTGTCAATCTGCACCACCTCCATCGAAGAGCGGATCGGCGCATCCATTGCCGCCTCGCTTACGCCGAGATGCTCCAGCACCTGCTTTTGTCCTTCGGCCGTGGCTCCGCCATGGCTGCCCATGCAGGGAACGATGAAGGGAAGTGCGCCGCGCTCCTTGATTTCAGCAACGATCGTTTTGACAAATTCGGCAATGTTGGCCACTCCCCGGCTGCCCACGCAAACGGCCACCTGCTGCCCCGGTTTGATGCGGTCCATCGTTTCCGGCTTGCACAGCTCGCTGCGGAGAGCGGAGATCGGGTCCTGCAGCTTGGCATCGTCAAACTGCTGACGAATGCGAACCATTCGCGGCAGCGGAATATTGGCCAGCACCTTTTCAATTTGTTCACTCATAGCTTATTCTCCTCCTGTTTGCTTGCAGATTCGCGCACGATCAGCTCAGTCGGCATATATTCCGTACCGGCAAGCCGGCTTTTATTCTCGATCGCCGCCAGCAGCCGTTCGGCGCCCATTTTGCTGAGGGCTTGTATCGGTCTTTGCACCGCTGTTATCGCAGGCGTCAGAAAAGCGGTAAAAGAGCTGTCGTCAAAGCCCACAACGGACATTTCATCCGGCACGGGAACGGCGAATTCATTCAGCGCGCGAATGGCTCCCACCGTCATTTCGTCATTGCTGCAAAACACCGCCGTAGGCCGATGCTCCAGCTGAATCAGCCGTTTCATCGCCTGATAGCCGCCGAGAATATCGTAGTCCCCCTGTACGATATATGCCTTTTTCACGGAAATGCCATGCTGCTCCAGCGCCTGTAAGTAGCCCTTCGTTCGTTCCTCGGTCGATTGAAATCCCGTTTTCCCCTGAATCAAAGCCACGTCGCGGTGTCCCTGGCGAATCAAATAATCGACCGCGGCAAAAGCCCCCTGCCTGTCATCGGAAACGATATTAAGCACATCATCGCGGTGAATGTTGCGATTCAACACGACAAGCGGAATTCCCTGCTCCAACACATATTCAATAAAGCTGCGGTCTTCCGGCGATTGGCTGACCAAAATAATGCCGTCGAATTGCTTGCGGCTCAGATTGCGGATTTCCCCCAGCTCGTCAATTCCTTTTACAACCAGGTTGTATGTGCCGTCAATCACCGAATTGACTCCTTTTACCGCCTCGTGAAAAAACACTGCGGAGGTTCCCCTGTAGATCGTGGAAAAAAACAATCCGATCTGATAGGAGCGTTCGGTCACCAGACTTTTCGCATTGATATTCGGAGTATAATGATAGCGCTTAGCCAAATCGCGGATCCGCTGCTTGGTTTTCTCGTTGATCAGCGGGCTGTCGTTCAGTGCGCGCGAAACCGTAGTATGCGACACGTTCGCCATCTTCGCCAAATCTTTAATGGTTATACTCAAAAAAGCTCCCCCTGCATCATGCTTTTTTCAAGAAATGCACACGTGAACAATGAAGGACGTTTTCATCATAACACAAGCTGCACACGTGAACAATAAGTAAAAATATCGATTTTTTCCGCACCGCTTTTGAAAAAATAAAATTCCATCTAGCCAATTTCCCAGGCACTTATATGCTCAGAGCAGGATGCTTCCGCAAAAAAGGCGTAAGCTCGCCGGAGCTGTATATATGCAGCACATGCATGGCTCTTGTGCAAGCGGTATAAAACAGCTTGCGCTCGTTTTCCAAGGCATATCGTTTGTTGGAAGCATCATAAATCAAGACGGCGTCAAACTCGATGCCCTTTGCCAAATAAGCCGGTACCACGCTGGTGCCCGCATGAAGCTGTGACGATTCCATCGTAATCAGTTCCAGCTGGGCATGCTTTCCCAGCATCTCATGAGCCGCGAGGCTTTCCTCCGCAGTTTTGCATATCACCCCGATCGTTTTGCAGCCTTGGGCCTGCAGTCGGGCAATATCCTCGGCAATCTGCAAAATCCGCGTGGACTCATCCGGGATTTCAAAGATTTTCGGTGCCTCCCCCTGTCTTTCGAAAGGAACAATATGTTCGCCTTCGTGAAGGATATCGCGGGTAAATTCAACAATCTCTTTGGTGGAACGATAGCTTTTATGCAGCACCATCGTATCCGTTTCGGCGGGTTCGAAAATCGAGTGCAAGCCGGAGAATCCGTCCAACTCGGCAGTTTGCAGGAATACCGCCTGATTCGTATCGCCCAGCACGGTCATTTTGCTGCGCGGGAAAATCCGTTTCAAAAAGGCGAACTGAAAGGGAGAGTAATCCTGGGCTTCATCCACGATTACATGGCGCACATGCGAGTCGGAGTCGCGAAAGCCTTCAATTGCTTCTTTCAGATAGATCAAGGGTGTCGCATCCTCATAATATAGCTCCCGTAGATCCAGACGTTCGCAGGTCATCTCGGCAAGCTCGTGCCACTGCCGGGGAAGCTGGCTCCGATCTTGCTCAAGCGAAAAAAACGAGGACGGATCGGAAAAAATCCGTCTATAGATCGCCGTAAAATCGATAAACCGATTGTTTTTCAGCCTTTTCCGCAGCGGGACAAAATGTTTGCGGACGACGTATTCGCGCAGCATCGCCCGCTCCGACGAGCTGTCGTCGAAGGACTCCTCGGAAAATCGGCCTTTTTTCCGCAGCTTGAGAAAAACCGACTGATACGTTTCATTATCCAGCAATTCGATTTCCGAGCTGACCCACGCCTTTTTCCGTTCGCTTTTTTCCAGCTCGTCGAGCCTCAGCAGCATCCATTTCCTTACTGCTTCCAGCCTTGTGCCGATACGCTGCTCTGCCGCTTCCGAATAAAACTGTTCGGCGATTTCTTCCTTGGAGATCAGTACTCTGCCCCTAAAGCGAAGATCGTGGAACAGCATGCCGGCGCTGCGCAAACGTTCGATATAACGGTTAATCGCGGCAAAGAAATGCGGCGACGCCTTGTAACGGATCGCTTCCGTTCGAAGCTCGTAATTCGGCGTCCCTTTTTGGGTCAGCACATACTCCTCCTGTTCAAACAGGCTTTCAAACTTCATTGCACGGACAAATCGTTCGGAAAGGAAATTTTCAAACGTAATCTGGCGCATATTCGTTTCCCCCAATTCCGGCAAGACAGTGGAAACATAGCTGGAAAATACCGAATTGGGGGAAAACAGCAAAATGTTATCCGCCTGCAGCGTCTCTCTGTGCTTATAGAGCAAATAGGCTACTCTTTGCAAAGCCGCCGAGGTTTTGCCGCTTCCTGCCGCTCCCTGAACGATCAGCAATTTTGCCGTATCGTTGCGGATGATTTGATTTTGCTCGCGCTGAATGGTGGAAACAATCGATTTCATGTTTGTCTCGGCCTGCCGGGACAAAACCTCCTGCAGGACGGCGTCGCCGATCGTCAATTCGGTATCGAACATATGAAGAAGCTTGCCGCCTTCAATGACAAACTGCCTTTTAAGCGTGATCGCTCCATTCTCTGTTCCCTCCGGGGAGCGGTAGTGGGCAGGTCCGGGCGAGTAATCGTAAAACATGCTGGAAATCGGCGCCCGCCAATCATAGATCATAAAGGTCAGACCGTCATCCGCTATTAACGAGGACAAGCCGATATAGATGCTTTCAGGCTGGGTTTCGCCCTGATGGGTAAAGTCGATCCGGCCGAAATAGGGAGACTGCTTGAGCCGAAGCATCATTTTTAGGGACTGGCTGAGCAGCTTATGGCCTCTTTCCTGCTCGGCAAGCAGTTTGGCCTGCTGCGTAATGCTGGTGAAGGTTTCCATCCGTTCATCGGTATTGGTGAAATTCACCGTCACATCATCCCAAAATTCTTTGCGGATGCCCAGCACATCGGATTTGCTTCCTCCTACAGATTCGGCGATCTTTTCCAGTTTGTCATCGATCAGTCCATTCACCCGTAACAGTCGCTTCTCTTCTTCTTTGCGGATATCTTGGCTTTCGCTCATGCTTTTGCGCTCCCTTTCCAAATAAATGTTGACAAACAGCATAATTTGTTGTATTATATATATTGGGTAATTATTTAATTTTGTATAATCTCCAAAAAACCTGTATTTTTAATTTTAGCATATCCATACACTGTGATCAACAGCTGCTTCCATTATATTCAATAGACGAAACAAAAGCTCCCTGAGACAAGGGAGCTTTTTCTGTCGGCAAAGCAAGTACGTTTGAAGAAATATAGGGATCTGATCCGGTTTTGGTTTTGGGTCCAACCCATATCGGAGGGGATTTCTGTTTCCTAGTGAGTTTGCTTTTCGTCGCCAAAGGGAGAACCTGAGAGACCTAGAACCATGAAATGTCGGAGAACTTCCCTTTATGCAAATGCTTCGATGGTTCTTGGTCTGTCAGGTTCGGACTGGTCACTTTCGCATCCTTGCCGGAAAGCAATCGATCTGGGAAATAGAAATCCCCCTCCAAATTCTAATTATTCCAAAATGCCGTGATAGGCTTTTTCGATAATGCTTTTAATATCTTCGTGCCTGGTCAATCTTGGGTTGATCGAGACATTGCCGCTGCGCATGGAATCTTCCACAAGCTTGGGCAGCGATTCGAGCTTGACCCCCAGATCGCGGATATTGCCGGGAATGCCCAGCATTGCG
The DNA here is from genome assembly GCA_964514665.1 of uncultured Caryophanales bacterium. Taxonomy (GTDB): domain Bacteria; phylum Bacillota; class Bacilli; order Paenibacillales; family KCTC-25726; genus CAZESH01. The sequence continues at coordinate 6,092 of CAZESH010000050.1, read as the reverse complement.
TTAAATTCGACAACAGCCTCGATTGCCTTTTCACCGGCTTTCAAGAGCGGCAAACCGTCTGTTTCTTTGCCTAATGCCCGTGCAATGTCGGCCATCTCTTCGGGGCAAGCCGGCAAATTGAATTTCATCACAAAAGGCAGCAGCGATGCGTTCGCGATGCCGTGCGGAATATCGAAAACGCCCCCCAAGGTATGCGAGATTGCATGCACATTGCCGAGACGCGATTGCGTGAAGGCGGCTCCCGCCAGCATGGAGGCGACCAGCATGTTTTCTCTGCTTTCGATATCAGTTCCGGCAAAAAAAGCCTTTTGCAGATTTTCCGCAATCATGCGAATCGCCTGAATCGCCAGCGCTCGGCTTAGCGGATTCGCCGTTTTCGAGGTATAGGATTCGATCGCGTGCGTCAGAGCATCCATCCCCGTAGCCGATGTCACGTTTTGCGGCAGGGCCAGCGTCAGTTCCGCATCAAGCAGCGCCAGTTTGGGAAATAAATAAGGGCTGATGACTGCCGCTTTAAAATGAGTCGCGGTATTGGTCACGATCGTCGCTGATGTCACTTCGCTCCCCGTCCCTGCCGTTGTAGGTATGACAATCAGAGGCAGACCGGGGTGGGGAATCTTGCCCACGCCTTCATAATCCAGAATGTTCCCTTCATTTCCGGCCATCACGGCTATTCCCTTGGCCGTATCGATGCTGCTTCCGCCGCCGACGGCGAGAACAGCATCGCATGCGTTGACCGTCAACCGTTCCAATCCGCCCATGATGCTCTCTGCTGTCGGATTGGGAATGACGTCATCGAATATCTCATAGGCGAGATCCTCCTGACGCAAGGCGTTTTCAATTTCCGCCAATATTCCGGCCGCCCTTACTCCCTTGTCCGTTACGAGAAACAATCGCGAGGCGCCGGCTTCCCTGGCGATTTTCCCCACGCTGCGTGAAATCCCCCGCCCGGTCTCAACCGTTGTGGGAATGAAAAATTTGAAATCCATCTGCAAGACCCCTTTCTATTTTAAAAAAAGGAACCGATATGAAAACTGCTTTCTATCGGTTCCATCTGCTTATGTCATTTCCAACCCAACGCTTTGCGTCCCGCTTCCAACGCCGCGACGATTCTGTCAGCGTCATAAACGGCGCCTTTCCATGTGCCGCCGCTGGCAGCCTGCAGCGCCGCCCAAATGCGGGTGTCATCCGGCAGATCGGGATCGGCGGCAAGCTGCGGGTGAGCCGTACGCTGTTCCAGCAGCTGCGCCCCCAACTCCGGCGTCAAGACATTGTCCTCCGAGCCGACAAAATCAATCGAGCCCTCCAGTCGCAAACAGTCGATCACGACCTCGATCAGATCCCCGTCCCGCAGCTTGCCGATGGGTCCCCCCGTAAGCGCCTCCGGCCCGATATGGCCGATGCAGGCACCGGTGGATACCCCGGAAAAACGGGCGTCGGTGAGCAGCGTGACTTCCTTGCCGAATTTCAACTGCTTCAGCGCGGAGGTCAGTTGATACGTCTCCTCCATGCCTGTTCCCGAAGGTCCACGTCCGATCAGCACCATGATGTCGCCGGACTGGATCGTGCCGTCTTTGATTGCCTTGATCGCACTCTTCTCGGTAATAAATACCTTGGCTTTTCCTGTATGGCGGAAAACGCCGTTTTCATCCAGCTTGGACGGGTCGATCGAGGTGGATTTCACGACGGAACCTTCCGGGGCAAGATTACCCGTGGGAAATGTCACCGTCGAGGTCAATCCGCGGCTTTTCGCCTTTTCCGGACTCATGATCACGTCATCCGGATCTATGCCGTCCATTTCCATCAGGCGTTTACGCAGGCTGTGTCGGCGTTCCGATTGCTCCCACCAATCCAGCACGGTGCCCAAGCTTTCTCCGGTCACGGTGATTGCCTGTTCCTCCAGTACTCCGAGCTTGCGAAGGTGGAGCATCACCTCGGGAACGCCGCCGGCAAGAAACACCCGCACAGTCGGATGGTCGACCGGGCCGTTCGGCAAAGCGCTGACCAGACGCGGAACGCTGCGGTTGATGCGGATCCATTCGCCAACATCGGGCACTGTGCAGCCTGCGGCATGCGCGATAGCCGGAATGTGCAGCAGCAAATTGGTCGAACCGCCAAAAGCCGCGTGCACCGTCATGGCGTTGCGAATAGCCGCGTCCGTGAGCACATCGCGGGTCTTTAAGCCTTGAAGAGCCATATCCAGAGCCGCCCTTGCCGATTGGCGGGCCATTTCCAGCCAGATCGGCTGGCCCGAAGGAGCAAGCGCCGAATGGGGCAATGCCAGTCCCAACGCTTCCGCTACCACCTGAGAGCTTGCTGCAGTTCCCAGAAACTGGCAACCTCCGCCCGGAGTGGCGCAGGCCCGGCATCCCAGCTCCGCGGCCTCCTTTAAGGATATTTGCTTATGAGAGAAGCGGCTTCCGATCGTTTGGATTTTCCCGGCGTCTTCCCCGTGTGTCGGCGGAAGGGTGACCCCTCCCGGCACGACCACGCAAGGAAGCTCGTGCATCGCCGCCAATGCGATCAGCAGCGCGGGCATCCCTTTGTCGCAGGTGGCTGCCCCGATTACGGCGCTGCGCGTCGGCAGCGAACGGATCAAGCGGCGGAATACCATGGCCGCATCGTTGCGGTAAGGCAGCGAGTCGAACATCCCGGTTGTTCCCTGAGAACGGCCGTCGCAAGGGTCGCTGACAAATCCCGCGAAGGGAACGGCGCCTTGTTTGGATACTTCCTCCGCCGCCGCTTTCATCAGCAAACCGACTTCCCAGTGGCCGGTATGATAGCCGAGTGCGACGGGGCTGCCATCCTCATTGCGGATTCCCCCCTGGGTTCCGAGAACGAGCACCTCCTTGCCGGTCAGCTTTGACGGCTTCCACCCCATTCCCACATTTTGCGACCACCCGAACAGATCACCGCTTGGCGCGTTCAGAAGAAGCTCATCGGTCAGCGGCAGCGATCCGGACGGTCCTGCTGCATGCGTCATCACCTTAAAAATGTTTGCATCCTCAGACCCCATCAAAGCTTGCAAGCGTTGCGACAAAGCCGTTCACCTCGTTTAGGATTGATATTGCTCCCAAGTGTACTGCTGTTCCCAACCGAGCAGACGCTTTAGTTTTTGATTGGACAGAAGGGAAGGTCTGCCCTCGGAAGGAAGACGGATATCGCCCACTTCCGGGAAAAAGTCCGCGATCAATTGCTGTGAGGAGAGATTGGAGGACGTATCGTCCGCCGCCAAAATAATCGCTTCTGCACCAAGACCGCTTTTTTCAATGGCCAAGCGACAAGCATTGGCAACGTCGCGCACATCGATATAAGACCAGAGAATAACCTTTCTCTGCTCGGGATCTTTGAAGTTCTCTATCAATCCCGGATAATCTTCAGGCGCCAAAATATTGCCCAGACGGAAGGAAACAACCTGCATTCCCGTTCTTCTGTTAAAGGCTTCCGCCGTCTTTTCGTTGATAACCTTGGACAAGCCGTAGCTGTCCTCGGGAAGCTGCGGATGCTCTTCATCCATAGGCAGGTATTGGGGATTGAACAGCTCGTGGGCAAACACGAGTCCATACGAGGATTCGCTGGAAGCCAGCACGACCTTTTGAATGCCCATATTGGCTGCAGCTTCGAGAATGTTGTACGTCGACATTACATTATTCCGGAATACGACGTCATTAGGATGGTCAAACGGGTGGGGAATCGCGGCAAAATGGATGATCGCTTCGATCGGATCGTGATCCCTGCCGTTATAAATCGACATCGCGTTATGCACTTGGCCGGAATCGGTCAAGTCCGTAATGATCGTACGGCAATCCGGCGAAGGCTTCACGTCCAGATTCAAAACTTCATAGCCGTTTTCCAACAAATCCTTGACAATCCAGCGTCCGGCCTTTCCGCTTCCGCCGGTGACAATTACTCTTTTTTTCATTTTAGCATGCTCTCCTCTACCCATTGATTTGATTCATTATGGCTTGACAAAAACGGTTTTGATCGAGGTGAAGAACTCGATCGCGGCTTGTCCCTGCTCGCGGGAATGCGAGCTGGACTGCTTCATGCCGCCGAACGGCGCCTGCAGCTCAACACCTGCCGATTCCGCGTTGATCCGCACAAGACCGGCATCCATATCCTGAATGAAGGCCATCATGGCTTCAATGTTGCCGGTAAAGATCGAAGCGCTCAGGCCGTAAATAGAGTCGTTGGCCAAAGCAACGCCCTCGCTCAGCTCGTCAAAGCGGATCAGGGCAATGACCGGTCCGAAGATTTCTTCCTTGACGATCGCGATGTTCGGATCCCCCGTTTCAAAAACGGTAGGTTCCACATAGAATCCGTTGTCATAGGCTCCGCCGCTTAATTTTTTGCCGCCATGCACCAAATTGGCGCCTTCCTCGAGCCCTTTTTCAATATAGCCGAGCACCGTCTTCATTTGCGATTCGCTGCTGCAAGGCCCCATCCACGTATCCGGCTGCATGCCGTCGCCGATTTTGATCTCTTTGATTTTGCTGACCAGTTTGTCTTTAAACTGCTCATAAATGCCGCTTTGTACGATTACGCGGCTGGTCGCCGTGCATTTTTGTCCCGTGGAACGGAAAGCTCCGCTGATCGTGGCGTCAACCGCTAGGTCAAGGTTGGCGTCATTGGTGACGATCACCGGATTTTTCCCGCCCATTTCCAGCTGATACTTGGCGCCGCGGGCAAAGGCGTTTTGTCCGACCTTCTTGCCGGCAAACTCCGAGCCTGTAAAGGTAATGCCGGCAATATCGGGGTGACTGGACAAGCCGTCGCCGATCACCGAACCCGATCCATTCACCATGTTGACAACACCAGCAGGAAACCCTGCTTTTGCAAAGCATTCGATAATTTTCCCTGCGGTTACGGCTGCTTCCGTCGCCGCTTTAAAGACTACCGCGTTGCCGTAGATCAGGGCCGGGGCCATTTTCCATATCGGGATCGCAACGGGGAAATTCCAAGGTGAAATCACGCCGACTACGCCGAGCGGAACCCGGGTGGTAAACATCATCCCCTGGGCGTCGGAAGGAGGAATCACCTCTCCTACCTTGCGCATGCCTTCTCCGGCGTAATAACGTAAAATCGCCACGCCGCGCGCGGTTTCCCCTTTTGCTTCAGGGAATGTTTTGCCCATCTCGCGGGTCATCGTTTCGGCTACTTCATCCAAATGCTGTTCGAGAATATTGGCGGCTTTGAACAGAAAATCGCCTCTTGCCGCTCCGGACAGCTTTCTCCATGCCTTCTGCGCCTCTTTGGCGGAAGCAACGGCCGAATTCAAATCATCTATCGTAGAAGCTTGAACATAGCCTACAATTTCCTGTATATTGGCGGGATTGATGCTCGCTATTGTTTTTCCGTTAGACGAAGGCTTCCATTCTCCATTGATGTAATTCAAGCAGTTGTAAGGTTCGGTTTGTACACTCATTTGATTCATCACCTTTCCATATTTTTAAAAAATTGTGGGACTTACAGCTTCGGTTGGTCCTTGATCGTATTGCTCAGCAAGCCGATGCCCGGAATCTCGATTTCCACCCGGTCGCCGTCATGCAAGGTAAACTCGTTGGGCGGCACGATGCATGTGCCTGTCAGCAGCACCGTTCCGTCAAACAGCTCATTGTCCTTGGCCAAATAAGCCACAAGCTCGTCGAGCTTTCTTTTCAGCTGCGATGTGCTTGCGCTTCCTTGGAAAACACGCTCGCCTTCGCGGTAGATGGAGCACTGAATTTGGAAAAGATACGGATTTCCGGCCGCTTCGGCAAGCAAAATCACCGGTCCGATCGAGCAGGAACGCCTCCATACTTTGGCTTGGGGCAGATAGAGCGGGTTCTCCCCTTCGATATCTCTGCTGCTTAAATCGTTGCCGATCGTGTAGCCAAGGATACGCTGTGAATGATCCACGACGAGTCCCAATTCAGGCTCGGGAATTTGCCAGGAGGAATCGCTTCTCAAATACAGATCGTCGTCGGGACCCATCGTCCGGGCGGCAGTGGACTTCATGAACAATTCCGGACGGGGAGCGTCGTACACTTTGTCATAGAAAGTCAAAGCGTCCATTTTCCCTCCTGTGGATTCACAGTTGCGCGCCTCCCGGC
>CAZESH010000049.1:0-19638 GCA_964514665.1 uncultured Caryophanales bacterium | reverse complement strand
GATTAAATCGGCGTTCTGACATGCCCTGATCTCTCCTTTAACGTTTAGCTTACCCTTGCAATCAGCTTTTAATGGCCGGATCTGCAGCAAACCCTGCATTCCGCGCTCTCCTGATAGCGGCCCTGCTGATTCCAGGCCCGCATGCCTCCATTTACATGTATCAAGCGGTGAAAGCCTCTCTTGAACAATATTCTGGCCGCTTTCTTGCTTTGGTATTTCGAATCGGCAACCATTACAATTTCATCTTCGGCTGAAAAAGCGTCGATCCGTACATGCGGCAATCTGCCTACCGAAATATTGACCGCCCCGGCAATATGTTCGGCGATATAATCACCCTGATCCCTGACATCAAGAATAACAAGCGTTCCCGGATTGTTTTTCATCACCTTGTACAGCTCGTGTGCATCGATATATTTTAAACCCCTGACGGGAAGCCATCTGCGAATCATCCAAAACAACAGAACAGCCAAAACCATAAATTTCATCATTTTTTGTAAAAATCTACCTCCTTAAAAATATCACATCTACCTGTATAATATACCTATACGGGTATAGTGTACAATATACGCATTTTCCGTTTATTCGTCAACATGCGGGGACGTCGAATTGAAGATGTAAGATCAGGCTAAAAAAAAGATACCCCTTTAACCAGGGTATCTTATTAAGCACTATACGTGACTATGCCAAAATGGTTTCGATTTGCTCGAGAACTTCCGCGGAAAGTGCTATGCCCGAAGCCTTGGCATTTTCCTCAATCTGCTGCGGACGGCTCGCTCCGACCAAGGCGCTGGCAATGTTGGGCTGACGGAGAATCCATGCCAGCGCAAGCTGGCCGACGCTGATGTCCAGTCCGGAGGCAATTTCGGCGAGCTGATTGACCTTGGCGATTTTATCCTCCGTAATCCCGTTTTTCACCCAATCCAGCTTGGCCGCACGGCTGTCTGCGGGAATATCGGAAGCGGATTTGTATTTTCCCGTAAGCAGGCCTTGTGCGAGCGGGGAGAACACCACCTGTCCGATTCCTTTTGCTTCGCCGAGCGGAATGACTTCCTTTTCAATGTAACGGTTAAACATGTTATACACCGGTTGGTTTACGACAATCCGATCAAGCATGTATTGATCGGCAACGCCGAGCGCCTCCGCCATTTGTGCGGCAGTCCATTCGCTTACACCGGCATAAAGGATTTTGCCCTGCGTGACCAGATCGTCGATCGTGCGCAGTGTTTCTTCAACAGGCGTTTCCGGATCATAACGGTGGCAGTAATAAATATCCACATAATCCGTTCCGAGCCGCTTCAAGCTGGCATGGCACTGTTCAAATACGTGCTTGCGGGACAGACCGCGGTCGTTGGGCCCCTCTCCCATCGGCCAGAACACCTTGGTTGCCAGCACATAGGAGTCCCTGGGATACTGCTTCAGCGCATCGCCCACAACAAGCTCGGCTTCTCCTCTTTCGTAGACGTTGGCCGTATCAAAAAAGTTGATTCCCAGCTCATAAGCTTTGTGAATGGAATTCACCGCATTTTCCTTTTCTACATAGCCGCCATATGTGAGCCAGCTTCCCAAGCTAATTTCGCTTACCTTCAATCCTGTTCTGCCTAATTTCCTGTATTTCATAAAAGCCGATCCCTCCGTTATATGTATCGTTTCTTTCTCATATGTTATCGTAGCGGACTGCAGCAGCGTAGTAAAGTAGTGAAATTAGCTTCATCAAGTTACTTCCAGTTAAGTATGCTCTCATTTAAATTTACGCCAATCCATGCCGCTTTTGTCCAACAAATGGGCAAAATCATTCTCCAGCCGCTTCCGCTCGGCTTGGCGCGCTTCTTCCGCCTGCTTTCGCTCTTCTTCCTTGCGGCTTAGCTCCGCCGACTGCAGCTCTTCCGCCTTTGCCTTCAGCTTGCTCAGCGTTTCCGAACCGAGCAAATCCTTTAATGTCGCCGGTTTTTCTTCATTAACGGGCTTTGCGGCAGCGTTCGGCTTATGCTTCTTTTTCATAGCGAATCCCCCTGTTCCTTTCTGTTCACCTTTCCGCCCGCATACGCGTATGTATATTGCAGCCAACAATTCTGGGCTGTTGCCCTAAAGGAGAGAATGGTTATGAGATTTACGGTTCATTATATACCGCTCCATAAAATCCGTCCCGCTTTCTCCGTAAAGATCACCGATCATATCCGAAAGCTTCGCGGCATGATGTGGGACTGCATGCATCTTCTGGTCGTCCGCAAAAACAAAAAGAACGATCAATACGAGGTTATAAGCGGGTTCAGCAGATACGACCACCTCATGAAGCATACCTCGAAAAAATATGCGCCCTGCATCATTGAAGAAAGTAAAATCAACTCCAATTTTCTTCAATGGCTCGATTACTTCCGCAGCCGCAAATTGCTTGACCTGTATCCGGATCTTAAGGTACAGCGACTAAGACCGGGCAGCCTGACGATCATTCGATCCTTTCTGAAGCAGGAGCCGCGATTCTTCGAGCTGAGCCGATCCCAGCAGCTGAAGGTGCTGCTGCTCGCCATCCGCTATCGCAAAACAATGGTGATAACGATGAGAGCCCAGGTTGAGCAAATGCTGAAAAAAAGCATTTGACGGAATTCTCCTTCAAATACTTTTTTTACGGACTATCGATTATCGACTATGAACCTTGAGCTTAAGCCCGCTTTGCGGCTCTCTTATCTTTGCCAAAGCAATCTCGAGAATTCCGTCTTTGAACACGGCCCTGCCTTTTTGACTCAGCACCGGCACAGGCAGTATGATCGTTTCCTCTGCTTTGCCCGGTATCCCCGAAATGTGTAAGCGGTTTTTTTCGGCAACAATCCTTGCCAGATGCGGACTCACTTCTTCAGGAAGCGCCAAACGGACAAAAACGGAACGATGCGTTTCAAACACGTGATAGGATAATCCGGAGAAACGTGCACCTTGAAACTGCTTCAAGGCATTTTCGAGAAATTCCCGCAGCTGCGGGTTTACCGTCGGAGGCTCATTCCTTTGCGCCTCCAATTTCCATTCCCGCAGTTTATTTCTCAGCTTCGACTCGAACAGACTCCAGCCTTCGCGAAACTTCTTGTCAAAATCCTCGTTCATCGCCATCCCCCTTTGCCATGGGTTGCTATCAGTATATGCCTGACAGACGGCGGCGTTCCGCTTTGTTATTCCCCGTTTTTGATCTGATCCAGCATCGCGATCGTATCGACAAGATGATTATTGAAAATACGTTTGGCCACGTCCAACAGCTCGATGATCATCGGGTCACGCAGGCTGTATATCACTTTGGTGCCGTCCTTGGTGCCGTAAACGATGTTTTTATTCCGCAGGATCGACAATTGCTGGGAAACCGTCGAGCCTTCCGAGCCGATCATATCCTGAATCTCATTGACATTCTTGTCTCCATCGGCCAGACATTCCAAAATGCGGATGCGCAGCGGATGGCCAAGCGCTTTGAAAAACTCCGCTTTAAATTGCTGAAGCTCAAGCATCCAATTTCCCCTCCTTTTGGGCAGGCAGCCGCTCGTATTGCCGCAATGCCGTGAGAATCCCCGCAATCAGGGCTTGCGGCCGCGGGGGACAGCCTGGAATATACACATAGACAGGGGCGATCTTGTCGACTCCGCCATGATTGGCATAGGTTTCGCCGAAAACTCCTCCCCCGCAGGCGCAGGCTCCAACGGCAATCACCATCTTCGGGTTGGAAGCGGCCCTATACGTTTTTCGCAGCGCCTCCTCGAGATGCCGGGTGACGCCTCCGGTCACCATCAGCAGATCGGCATGGCGCGGCGAAGCCACAAAATCGATGCCCAGGCGCTGAATGTCATACACCGGACTGAGCAGCATGCTCATCTCAAAATCGCAGCCGTTGCACGAACCCGAATCGACATGGCGAATGTGCAGGGAATGGCCCAATACCTTGTTGATCGTTCGTTCCAGCCTGCGCTCCAGATCGCCGCTTTCCTCATGCTTTTGCACGGTCTGAACCTCCTTTGCCATGGAAGTATGCGGAATCGGCAGCCGCTGCCGGAATCCGCACCGTTTGCAGCAAATCCGCTTTATGCTTGACGGCAAGCCGGTAATCGCCGCTGTCTTGAATCATCCCCGTCTCGCAAACCTGCGAACAGCGGCCGCAAAAAACGCAGGACGACAAGTCAAGCACGAGCAAAGTTTCCGCTTCCGTCCGCTCAAAGCCAAGCGACCCGGAAGGACATTCCTCGATACAGACGCCGCAGCCGCTGCAATCATCGGATACAAACAACGGTTTGCCGTGATAGCGGATGGGCGCTTCGGCCTGCAGCCGCTTGTCCGTTACCGTTCCCGTGCGCAAAATTTGTTTCAGCATTTCGAACATCCGGGCTTCCTCCCTTGTTTTATTTTACATTATCTGTCGCAGCATGCGTAGCACAGCTCAAAGCTTTTGTTGATCAAGGGAAAATCCGGCACGATATTGCCTTTGACGGCCTGCGCGACCGCCGGCCAATTGCTGTAGGCCGCCGAGCGGATGCGATAGCGGTAAATCGTTTGCCCCGGTCCTGTCATCAGCCAATGAACCATCTCGCCGCGGGGCGATTCCACCCAACCGACAGCCGTTCGATACGAATCGATCGGCGGCACACTCACCTGAATCTCCCCCTGCGGCAGCGCCTCAAGCGCCTGCTGGATGATCGCAAACGATTGCGCCGACTCCTCGATGCGGATCATCACGCGGGCCAGCACATCCCCCTTTTCACGCACAGGAACCATGAATTTCAGCTTGTCATAGGCGGCATAAGGCAAATCCCTGCGGGTATCGATGTTTCTTCCCGAGGCTCGGGCTGCGACACCGACCACTTCAAGATCGTTTGCCACGGCAAGCGGCAGTTCGCCTGTACCCGTCATGCGGTTGACGCTGATCTCGTGAAACAGCAGCGTGTCCGTAAATGCCTTGAACTGCTGCTCAATTGTTTGCAGCGTGCTGCGAATATCTTCAATCTGCTCTTCCATTAAATCGATTCTCACGCCACCAGGCAGCACTGCACCGCGCAAATAACGATGGCCGCTGATTCGTTCGTTCAGCCGCAGCAGCTCTTCCTTAAGACGCGCGCCTTGGCTGATGCCGAAGGCAAAACCAAAGCCGGCACAAACGTTGCCGACATCGCCGATATGATTGTACAGCCTTTCCATCTCCAGGAGAATCGTACGCAGGTACAGCGCCTTTGGAGGCAGCTCGACCTCAGCCGCATACTCGACCGCATGTGAATAAGCGACCGCATGCGACAAAGCGCATACGCCGCAGGTCCGTTCCGCCAGGAACAGCGCCTTGTGCAGCGGCATGCCCTCGCTCGTTTTTTCCAAGCCGCGGTGGGTGTAAAAAAGCTTGGCGTCCAAACCCAGAATCGTATCCCCGACCGCGGCGAAACGAAAATGCCCCGGCTCGATGATGCCGGCATGTATCGGACCGACCGGCACGACCGTCACATCCTCGCTGTCGATCTCTGTAAAAGCCTCGCGGATGCATGTCTCGCGGGGAATTTCGCTTGCCTTTAAAGTAAAATCCTTGCGCAGCGGATGCAGCTCCTGCGGCCAATCTCCGTGCAGAATGAGCGGCCCCGGATTAGGGTGCCCCTGCGGCTGCAAGCCCAACAAATCCGCCACTTCCCGCTCATACCAATTGGCCGCAGGCAGTACTGCTGCTGCGGAAGGAAACGTCGGATCAGCCTCGTCGATTTCCGCCACTACACTTACCAGATGCTGCATGGCATCGATCGCAAAAACATAGTACAGCCGGAAGCGCCCGTGCAGCTCGCGTTCGTCCGCACCTGTCATCGTGAACAGCCGTGCTCCCGCTTGCGTGGATAAGTAGCTGCACACCTCGGGAAGCTGCGCTTTCTCCACTTCAATGACCGTTTCCTTTTGGGAAATGCCGTGCCGATCGATGACTATTTGCCCGAAACGCTGCCTCAGCGCTTGCAAAAGCTTCGCTTTATCGTTTTTCATTTGGAATAGCCTCCTTGTAATACGGCGGAAACTTGGTCAATCGCGCTGCTTAGAAACGGAGGGACATACAAACCGAGAACAAGGACAGCGATCAGCGGGAAGAACAAGGCTGCGGCGGACAGGCGGCCGACTTCGCCTATCGGCAGCTTGGCCGGCGCTTCGCCGAAGGCCATTTTCGCCGCATAATAGATCATCCCGGCGAAGATCAGCACCAGCATAAAGGCGAACAGCACGATCTCCGGATAGCGGCCTGCCGCCCAACCTGCACGCATAATCGTAAATTCACTGATAAATAGACCAAATGGCGGGGAGCCTGTAATCGCTATGATGCCAAGCACGAATATCGGCCCGGTTACAGGCATGACGCCCAATACGCCGCTGATCCGTTCCGTCTGTTTGGAATGATATTTTTGCACGATGCTGCCCGCCGCAAAGAACAGCAGCGACTTGGCCATGGCATGACCCAGCATGTGCAGCACCGCTCCGAAGTAGCCAATCGGCCCGCCGATCCCGATCCCGAGCGTGATGATGCCCATATGCTCTACGCTGGAATAAGCCAGCATCCGCTTGAGATCACGCTGTACAAGGATGAAGGGAATCGTCACCGCAACGGACAAAAGGCCGAAAAATACCAGCAACCGGGGTGCCGTATCCCCTATCGCCGCATGTGCGATCGTGAACACCCGCAGAATGCCGTACAGCGCCGTATTCAGCAAAACGCCGGAAAGCACGGCGCTGATCGGAGAAGGCGCCTGGCTGTGCGCATCCGGCAGCCAAAAATGCATCGGCGCAAGCCCTGCCTTCGTGCCGAAGCCTACGAGAATAAAAATAAAGGCAATCTTGATCCACTGCGGACTGAGCTGCCCTGCGACGCCATTCAACAGCGTCCAGTTCAATGCGCCCGGATTCTCCCCCAGCAAATGGATGCCCGACATATAAAGGAAAATAATACCCAGCAGTGCAAAGGCGATGCCGACGCTCGCCATCATCAAATACTTCCAGGCTGCCTCCAAGGCGGTGCCTTGTTTGTAAAAAGCGACCAAAAGCGCGGAAACCAGCGTGGTCAGCTCAATACCCGCCCATAAAATGCCGAGATTATTAACGACGCTTACCATAAGCATCGTAAATATAAATAGATGATAAAGTAAATAGTACTGGCCCAGCTGCCGCTTGTCCACGACGCCTTCCGCCGTTTCATGGCGCATATATCCGATCGAATAAAAAGCGGCGATAAACCCCACCATCGAAATCAGCACGATGTTAAACGCGCTTAAAGCGTCGACATAGAATAGCCCGCCTTCGCTCGATAAGGGGGAGCCTTTAAATACCCGCAGCGCGAGGACGAAGCCGCTGATTAGCGTGATCAAAGCGCCTGTCAGCTGCAGCCGGTCGGCAATGCGTGCTTGCTTGATTCTCCAAGCGGCAACCCCCGTCGCGACGGGAACCGCCAGAAGTATAAATATCCAGGCCACAACGGTCATCCTTTCAGATTCTTCATATTCTCTGTATTCAAGCTGTCAAAGGTGGTGTGAATGCGCATCAGCAGGATGCCGATAATCACGGTGGTGACGAGCATATCGAAAAAGATGCCCATCTCCACCACCAGCGGCATGCCGTAGCTGATCGATTGCGAGACGAGAAACAAGCCGTTTTCCACGGTTATCAATCCAATCCCCTGCATCACTGCCTTTTTGTGATCGATCATGATGAACGTTCCAAGAAAGATCAAGATGATCGAAATCGACAAATATGCTTGTCCGTATTGGATCTCGGGCAAATTCAAATGCGAGGTTACATAGTAGCCGGCAGCCGACAAGGCGAGCGCAATCAGCAGCGCGGTATGGTGGGATGTGAAGCGCTCCACCTCCCGTTTAACGCCGATTTTTTTAATCGTGAACAGCAAAATATAGGGAATCAGAAACGCTTTGATTACAAGTGTCAGTCCGGAAGCGACAAACAGCTGCCAAATTCCCGTTCGCGCCCCCATGATCGCGGCGACAAGCGCCAGGATCACGGACTGCAGGGACAATATTTTGATCAAATCGGCAATTTTTCGAAATTGAAACATCGCCATTGCACTCAGCAACAATACAACAGCCAAAAATGAATCCATGTCACCCTCCTATTGCACTATCCGAATCACGATCGCCATCAACGACAAAAGCATCGAAGAGGCGAGTAATTTGGGCACTTTGAACAGCCTGATCTTCGCATAGAACGTTTCAATAAACGCCAAAAGCACGCCGGCAAGCGCCAGCTTGAGCAAATACAGCGCCAAGGCGGCGGCAGCCTCCGGCAATCGCCAGCTGGCGGCAATTCCCCAAGGAAAGAAGAGATTTACAAACAAGCTCAGCAGCAGCAGCTGCTTCATCTGCGCGGCCCACAGCATGAAGGCCAAATACCGCCCGGAATATTCCAGCAGCATGCCTTCGTGAATCATCGTCAGCTCCAAATGGGTATCCGGATTATCTACCGGAATCCGCCCGGTTTCAGCGATCACCACGATCAGCATCGCCAGAAAAGCCAGCATATAGGCGGGATCCAGCCAGGCTTCCCGATTGGCCGCAAGCGCTTGAAGCACGCCTTCCAGACTTGTCGTCCCGCTTGACAGCATGAGCGAGAACAAAGCCAGCAGCAGCGCCGGCTCGGCTATCGCGGACAAGGCCATTTCCCGGCTGGAGCCCATACCGCCGAACGCGCCTCCTGCATCGAGCGCGGTAATGGCCGTGAAAAAACGCGCTGCGACAAAGGCATAGATGATCAAAATTACGTCGCCCAGCATGGCAAGCGGAGCTTTCGTCATGAAGGTCGGCACCAATAGCCCGGCAGTCAGGACGGAAGCGAAAACAAGATAAGGCGTCGCCACCGTGAGCCAGGATGCGTGCTTGGAAAGCACGGCATCCTTCTTCATATATTTAAACAAATCATAATAAGGCTGCAGCAGCCTGGGTCCTGTTCGTCCCTGCAAACGGGCCTTCGTTTTCTTGATCATTCCCTGCAGCAGCGGAGCCGCAAACAGGATCAACACAAGCTGAATAACAGCCAAAACGGCAGTTTCAGGAAAATTCATCCTTCATTCACCCACTTGATCCAGAGTAATAAAATAATCAGCGTTGCCACCATATAAGCCAGATAGCTCTGCAAGCTGCCGTTTTGAATCTTTTTGATGCGGGTAGATGTCCATACGGCAAATCGGAACAACGGCTTGTACAGTCCGGATTCAATCCGCGAGCCCGCCTGCAGGCGATGGTGAATGCGGTTGGGGGAATAGCGATGCTCCCCGCTGATTTCAACGATTCTGCTCGGGCGGTAAAAACGCTGGAAAATCATCAGCAGCGGATGGGAATACGAGGTTCCCGTATACATCATGAAAGGTTCGAGCTCCGTGCCGCAGTTCCAGGTTTCTTCCGTATGCTTGACGCTTTTGCCGTATCGCAGCCGCGTAATCGCAGCGATCAACGCAAGCACCAGGACAAAGGCCAGGAAAAACCACAAGGGCGTGAGCATTTGCGCGGAAATCCCCGCAAAAGGAATGCGCATCGAGACGATTCCCGATAAACCCGAATCGTAATAACGCGCCACCGCCCCGCCGGCTGCCCCCAACACAGCACCGGGAAGCAGTCCCAACAGCAGAGCGCTTGCCGCCAAGATCGCCATCCCGGCCCGCATCGCGAGCGGCACTTCCTTGGCCTTCGCGGCTTTCCCGCTGCGGGGCATGGCGAGAAATCCCGCCGACACATGCTTGACCACGGCTGCCGCGGCAAGCGCTCCCGTCAAGCCTAGTACGGCTGCGGATAATCCGCCCGCGAGCTTCCACCAGGAGGAGTCAAGACCAAACCCCAAATGCAGCATCGATTGCAATACCGCCCACTCGCTCACAAAGCCATTCAACGGCGGAAGCGCGGCCAGCGCCATGCCGCCGATCAGGAAAAAGCCCGAAGTCCAAGGCATTCGCTTGATCAAGCCGCCTAATTCGTTGAGGTTCTTCGTATGTGCGGCATAGAGCACAGAACCCGCACCCATAAACAGCAGCCCTTTAAAGACGGCATGGTTGAGCGTATGCAGCAATGCCGCAGTCATTGCCAGCGCTCCCAGCAGCTCATGTCCTGCCGTATAGAAAATCAACGAGGCTCCAATCGCCATGAAGATGATGCCCATGTTTTCCGTGCTGCTGTATGCCAAAAACCGTTTCATATCGTTTTCAGCCAGTCCGTACATAATGCCTAACAATGCAGAAACAGCCCCGATCACCAGGACAACTACGCCCCACCATACCGGACCCCCGCCGAGAAAATCATAGCAGACACGGATCAGGCCATAGACAGCCGTTTTGAGCATAACCGCTGACATCAACGCGGAAATGTGGCTTGGCGCTGCCGGATGGGCTCTCGGCAACCAAACGTGAAGCGGAATCAATCCCGCTTTGGTGGAAAAACCGATCAAAGCAAGTAAAAACAGCAAATTCTTAGCTCCCGACGGCAAATGAACCGAAGCCTCGATGAAGGCGCGAAAATCAAAGCTGCCGGCATAATGGAACCAGCCAAGAAAGGCCAGCAAAATAAAGGCGGTAGCGAAGTGGGTCATCACGATATATACGAATCCCGCCACGCGCACCTCCCGCTTCTCATGCTCCAGCATGACAAGCAAAAAGGACACCAGCGACATGAGTTCCCACGCGATCAGGAACAGCATCCCGTTGCTGACGGTGACTACGGCGGACATCGACAGCAGGAACAGATTCAAACCGCTTCCCAGCAGGCCGATATGCTTGCGGCCATAATACTCCCTTACGTAGCCTGCCGCATAGATGGAAACGGCGATCGCCATAAAGGAAATCAACAGTATGAACAATGCCGATAAGGCATCAATTTCAAAAGCAATCCGCAATCCGGGAACGATTTCCCAAAGCTCAAGTGAAGCCGTTCGGTGTAGGATCATTACCTGAAGCGCTGCGATTATGCCCGCAGCCCCTCCCAAAATCGCGCTTGAATGGGACACGACATTCGCCAGACGCATCCGCCTTCTCCCGAAAACAAAAGAAAACGAACCCAAGGTAAAAAAGCCGAACTGGATAAGTATTGGCCAAAACATATGAAATTTTCCTCCGAACATCTGAATTATCATACTTCTGAATATTTGAATATACAATTAGAAATAGTTTATACTGTTTTTTTTCGAGGATCAATGCTTATTCGGCAATGGTCGATTAAAATAAAAAAACGCCTTACGGCGTAGGATTTCCTTAATTGGTTCGATTGACTCACCTGTAATCCATTCCTGTATGAACGACCGTGGATTTCTTCTCCTGCGGAAGCGTGATGGTAACCGTGGTGCCTTTTCCAACCTTGCTTTTTATTTTCAACATGCCGTTATGGTTTTCAATGATGCTTCTGCTGATCATCAATCCGAGTCCGGTTCCCTTTTCCTTGGTTGTAAAAAACGGCTGGCCGATTCGCGTCAGCACCTCCTCGGGAATGCCGCCGCCCTGGTCCTTAAAGCGGATGAAGATTTTCCCGTTCCTGCCCTGCGCTTGAACCGTGACCGCCCCTCCCTCGGGCATCGATTCAATGGCGTTCTTGAGGATATTGATCATCACCTGCTTCAGCTTCATTTCTTCGCAATACACCAGCAGAGGTTCAGCAGAAATTTCCGTGCGTATGGCGACATTGTATAAGTTGGCCTGGGCTTCCAACAACGTTAATACGCTTTCAATCAGGTCCCTTAACTCAACCTGCCGGAAATCGCGCTTGCTGGGTTTGGCCAACAGCAGCAGTTCGCTGACGATGACGTTGATGCGGTCGATCTCCGACAGCATGATCTGTGAAAAATTTCGGTTAGAGTCGTTTTTCATCTCCATCAGCTGAACAAAGCCGCGCAGGCTTGTCAGCGGATTGCGAATTTCATGGGCGATACCGGCGGCAAGCTCGCCGACCGTATGTAATTTTTCCGATTGCTGGATAATTTCGCGGCTTCTTTTCAGCTCCGTAATATCCCTCACTACAAGATGCATGGAAGGTTCTCCATGGTAAAAGAAAGGAATCGATTTTACCTGAACGTTTATGATTTCCCCATCCAGGCGAATGCAGCGAAGCTCTACATATCCCGTCTTGCGGCCTTTTTGCACCTGCTCCATATTTTCCTGCAGCTTGTGGTGATCGTCCGGATGCACGAAGTCGAAAACACCTTTTCCCACTACCTGATCCTTGCGTTTGGCCCCCAATAATTTCAAGCCGGTTTCATTGATGAAGGACCATGTGCCTTCTTTCATTTTTCGCACAATGATCGTCTCCGGAGAGTCCTCCACCAGCTGGCGGTATTTTTCTTCGTTCTCTTTGACGAGCTGGTACATCTGCTGCTTTTCTTGTATTTCCATGCTAAGTTTTTGCGTCCGCTCATGAACCAGGTTTTCCAGCACTTCGTACTGCTGCTTTTTGTCTGTAATGTCGCGAATGGAACAAACCCAGATGGAATCGCCTTCCACTATCGCTTCACAGAGCTGGTAATCGACAGGGAATTGGCTGCCGTTTTTGCGGACGGCAACCGCTTCCTTGAATATCGTTTGATAACAAGCGTTCAGCGGCTTCTCCCTGAAATAAGGAAGCAGCTTTGCGATGCTTTCCCCGAGAAGCTCCTCCTCGGCATAGCCGAACATTGGCGTAACGGCTGGATTGATCCGCAAAATGGAGCCTTGGCGGTCCATCGTTACCACTGTATCGATCGAGGTCTCGCCAATCGCCCTGGCCAAGGCTTCGCTCTTGCGCATTTGCATATAAGCCTTTTCAAGCTCCGATCTTTGCTGTTGCAGCAGCTCCCGCTGGTGCTCAATCTCCATCTGGTGCAAATACATGTTGACAAGCGAGTCGACTTTGCTTTTCAGCACATCGGGATCAAAGGGCTTCAAGATATAATCGATCGCACCGACGGAATACCCCTTCATCACATGCTCGTGCGACTGGCTGAATGCCGTGATGAACAAGATGGGAATATCCCTTAGCTTCCTTCTCTCCTTGATCAATTTTGCCGTATCAAAACCGTTTAATCCGGGCATTTGCACATCAAGCAAGATCACCGCGAATTCTTCCTGCAGCAGCCATTTCAAAGCCTCATGTCCCGATCTTGCACTGATCAGCCTGTAATGTTGTGATTTCAGCACCGCTTGCAAAGCCAACAAATTATCCTGGCGGTCATCCACGATCAGTACGTTTACTGTACGATTCTCCATGCAACCACAACCTTGAGCTTATTTGTGTTTTAGATAAAGCTTGGCCGATGCGTCCAGCTCTTCATAGCCGCTTGCAAACTTGGTCAGAGCCAGTCCCTCCCGTTTTCCCAGCCCCAAAATTCCTTCCGGACTCAAACTGTTGTAAAACAGCTGATGCACATGCTCCTGTAGATCCTTATTGAAATAAATCAGCACATTGCGGCAAATAATAACATGAAACTCGTTAATCGAGCCGTCAGTGACCAGATTATGCTGGGCGAAAATCATTTTCTCCTTCAGAAAATCATCGAGACGAATGCTTCTGGAGGAAGCGCTGTAATACTCGGATAAAGAAGCTTTGCCGCCTGACTGGACGTAATTGCATGTATAGTTCTGCATCAAATTTAACGGAAATTCACCCTGCTTTGCTTTTTGCAGCACCTTTTCGTTAATATCTGTAGCATAGAGCCGCGTCTTGTGATAAATTCCTTCCTCATGCAGCAGTATGGCCATGGAGTAGACTTCCTCTCCGGTAGCGCAGCCTGCATGCCAAATCCGGATAAAAGGCAGCTTTTTCAGCAGCGGTACAGCCTTCGTTCGAAACATTTGAAAAAAATCGGGATCACGAAACATCTCCGTTACGTTGATGGAAAAATCCGCAATCAGCCGTTCTGCCGCACGTACATCGTGCAGTACCTTTTCCGTCAAAGCCGTAACCGATTGCAGCTTCTCCAACTGCCGCCTGAAATGAACCCTTCTATACACGGATGAAGGCGCATAATTTCTGAAATCATAGCCGTACTGACGGAAAATCGCCTCGAGCAGCAGCTCGATCTCCAGCTTTTCCAGATCCTTTCCGGATTGGGAAGCGAATGTTTGAGAATTTTCTGCCGTTGTTTTGTCATTCATTTGGATTCACCTGTCATATAACCAGACTTTCAGCATAGAGAACAATTGCTCCATGTTGATGGGCTTGCTGATATAGTCGGATGCGCCGACATCCATGCATTTTTGCCGATCTTGCTTCATCGCTTTTGCCGTCAGGGCAATAATCGGAAGCGACTGATATTGCGTCATACTGCGAATCGACACAATCGCCTCATAGCCATCCATATCAGGCATCATGATATCCATTAATATCAAATGGATTCCGGCATGCTTCTCCAGCTTGTCGATGGCTTCCTTCCCGTTTTCGGCAAATTGCACCTTCATACCCGCACTCTCAAGTGCACTTGTCAATGCATATACATTGCGCATGTCGTCATCAACAATCAAAATATTCTTGTCGGTCAGCACTTCCTTGACCAACGGATAATCCTCCTCAGGAGCGTTGATTTCCGTATAGTCAGTGTCCTCACCCCTGTCGGCCGCTGCTGCAGCCGCTTCCTCAACGCCTGGATGGAAAGCTGCTTCCCTCATCGGTAAAAATAGCGTAAAGGTGCTGCCTTTCCCTTCTTCGCTTTCCACTTCAATATAACCGCCAAGCAAATCCGCAAGCTCCCTGCAGATCGACAGTCCGAGTCCGGTTCCGCCGTATTTGCGGCTCGTTGTCCCATCCGCCTGGTTAAAGGCTTCAAATATAATGTGCTGTTTGTCTGCCGGAATACCGATCCCGGTATCGCTAACGGAAAAAGCCACCATTTCCGGCTCTCTTCCACCCGTCTCGTGATCCTTGACGGAACGAAGCTCCAAACTCACGCTTCCTTTCTCCGTGAATTTAAAAGCGTTGGCCAGCAGGTTTTTCAGAATCTGAATCAAACGCAACGCATCCGAACGAATCTTCTTGGGAAGATCATTCTGCTTATGTATAAAGAAATCAAGCTTTTGTTCTTTCGCGATCAGCTTGAACTGCTGGTTACAATACTCCATGATGTCGTCTAAATGCACATCATCGTAATGAATATCCATTTTGCCGGATTCGATCTTCGACAAATCCAGGATGTCGTTGATCAACTGCAGCAGGTCATTGCCCGAACTATAAATCGTGCGGGCATATTCAACCTGCTTGCCGGTAAGATTTCCCTCCTGATTGTCGAGCAGCACCTTGGCCAAAATCAGCAGACTGTTCAAGGGTGTGCGCAGCTCGTGCGACACATTGGCCAAAAATTCAGACTTATACTTCGATCCGAGTTCGACTTGTCTCGCTTTCTCCTCAAGCTCAGTGCGAATCGCTTCCAGATCAAGATTTCTCTGTTCGGACACTTTGTTTTGCGCCTCCAGCTCATCGTTGATCGTGCGCAGTTCTTCCTGCTGCTGCTGCAGCTCCTCGGATTGTGTTTGCAGCTCTTCGTTAATCGCCTGCGATTCTTTGAGCAACTCCTGAACCTGCATATGCTTCTCGATCCGGTTCAGCGTCACCCCCAAGTAATCGGCAGACTGGGAAAGAAGGGCTCTGTGCATGGCAGTGAAATTACCGAAAGAGGCCAATTCCATGACCGCCAATACCTCGCCCTCAAAGGCGACAGGCAGAACGATCACACTCGCAGGGGGAGCTTGTCCTAGTCCGGAATGAATCTTAATGTATTGATCCGGCACACGCTCAAGCCATATTTCCCGGTTTTCGGCTGCACATTGGCCCACCAGACCTTCACCTAATTGAAAGCTTGCCTCCCCTACCCGATCTGCGGGATTCTCCGCGGCATAGGAGGCCAGCCTTATCAGCCTGTCCGCTCCGGGGAATTCCTCTTTCTTATACAAGACCCCGTAGCTTGCTCCCACCATCGGCGTAATTTTATTGATGTATTGCCTTCCGAGGATAGCCACATCCAATATCCCTTGCGTAAGCGCATTGAGCTCGGCGACTTGCGATTTCAGCTCGCTGTCCGCCTGCATCGCTTCCTCGTATTCTTGCTGGGCCCGTTCATGCCGTTCCAGCGCTCCCGCCATTTCATTAAAGGCATGGGCTATCTCTCCGATTTCATCTTTGGAGGTCAGCTCGATCCGTGGCAGCTGCAGCGAGCCGTATTCAATATGCTTCATGACATCGATCACGCGGATTAAAGATCGGGAGACGCTGCGGATTACCCAAATCGCAAAGCCGATCCCCAGCAGCAAACCTCCGATGGCGGCCGCAATCGCCAATCGGAGCGCCTCCGTGTAAGATTGCTGCGACGAGTTCACCGTATCCTGCATCGCTTTCTCTTGAAAGGCAACAAATTTGCCGATGACGGCAATCAGCTGCGATCTTTGAGTTCCCGCATTTACCATCAGCTTCGAGATCTCCGCCATGTCGCCATTCTTGTATGCAGCGATAATTTGCTCCACCGTATTCTCATACGCCGCATACTGATGATCCAGCATGAACAAAAACTGCTTCGACTTCTCCTGATGGATCATATTTTCCATATCGTTGATTCTTTCCGCAATGGAAATTTCCGATTGTCGTATCGCATTTATGCCCTCTTGGTCAGTAATGCCCTGTTCGATAAAAATCAGTTCGCTTCCCGTGTTGGCGATATCGTATCGAACCTGATTGATTAGATGGATTTTCCGGTAACGGTCCTCCACCAAATCATTCATCCGGCGATTCTGTTCATTCAGCATGCCGACCACAATACCGAGGAGAACGGCCATCAGCAGGAAGATGGATATAAACCCGGCGGACAGCTTCGCTTTTAGCGTCATAAAATGTCCTCTCCCTAAAATTTTTACAATTTCGATTATTTTATTATTATCTAATAATTTCCATGGGATTTCCAAACTTATTTTTCCATTAATCTCACAATTTTCTTAAACAAAGAAAGACGGCAAGGAACGCAAAATCATGTTCCCTGCCGCCGTTATTTCATTATGATCTGCAAAGACGGGAGCCCGCTTGGTCAACCGATACGGCGATCTTCCCCTCTGCCGGAAGATCGGTAATAAAGTCTGACGATCCGGAGCCGGGTATAGAGCTCCTGTAAATCCGTCCCTTCCAGCTGCTCGGGGGAATAGCCTTTTTCCAGCACGGGCTTCAACCATTTGTCCCCATGCTGCGAGAACAGCTGCAGCAGCTTATCCCGTTCCTTTTTGGCGATCTTATCCCATTCCCGCTCAATCAGCGGCCGGATATCATAGCCTTCCGCTTCCAATTGCTCGGCCATGATGGCAATATCGCGCCGCGATTGCTTTAACGATTTGCACAGCTCATCCATGCCGATGCCGCGTGTGACCTCCTGCAGCATCCTGGTCTTGCGCTCAAGCTTTTCCGCTTCGGCTTTATATTTCTGTTCTTGCTGTTTATACGACCAGTTGCGAAATTCCCTGCCATCGACAGCTCCCGCAATCCAATCCAGCGGGAAGCCGGCTGTTTGCTCGTATTTGCCGGTAATGGCCAGCACTTCCGCGCCATAATGACGAATCTTGTGCTGTCCGAAGCCGGGAATCTGCGCAAGCTCCTGCTCATTGTGCGGAATGAGCGCGCTGATCAAGGTCAACAGCCGATTGCCGGCAACGAAATAAGGAGGCTTGACTGCCTCGGACGCTTTGCTTCTGCGCCATGTACGGAGCTCTTGAAACAGCTGTTCATTTCTGCGGCTTTCAGAATAGAACAGCAGCATCCCCGCGGTATTCGCTTCATCCTTTCTCCTGCCTTCGATCCCCGGAATATCGGCAATCAGGGGAACAAAGCCTTCCCCCAGCTTGCCCGCGATGCGGAAACGAAAATCAGCCATCAGCTCCTCCCGGCTGTCCCCTTCATACCACAGCTGCGGATCGCCGTCCTCTAGCCCTGCCGGCTGCCACACTGAGCGGTATCCGCTTTGTTCCTGGAAAATAGAGACCTGAGCGGCTTCCACGCGACCTTCGTCGACCTGCCTTTCCATACGGTTCGAGAATAATAAATTCATCGTGCCACCTCCATTAAATATGCACCAATAAAAAAAGCACCTCTATACGCAAATGCGTATAGAGGTGCTTCCCCTGATTTATTGGATTGATATTATGCTAACATATGTTCGCATTTTTGGCAAGCGTTTTTACGAAAACAACAAAAAATCGGGCCAAGCGGCTGCCCGTGTTCATGTGGACAATGCCGTGTCAATCAGCTTCCGCTCGTACTATAGTAATATATCAGCATACCGAGGAGATGAAAAAATTGTGGTATACAACAGGTCCACTGAATAATTTGACCGTTTTCGATAAGACTGTATCCAAATATGTGATTGTCAACGCAATCAATAACAACCCAAAGCGAAGCGCTGTCATCAGAATCCGCATTTATGCCTTGAACGGACAAAAAAAGCTGATCATATCGAAACGCTTCTTACTAAAACCGCGATCATCCTCGTTCAATATTTTAAATGTGTCCCGTACCATGCAGTATGAGGTTCAGTTTCAATCCAGCCTGCCGCAGGTGCTGTTTGCTTCTTTCGGGGTCAGTCCGCAGGACCGTTTTGTGGCTTCCCACCGCGTATTGAACAAAGAATTGACGCGGATCCCATGCTGATTCGTTATCTCGGCCACGCGGGCGTTCAAATCACGCAAAACAACAGCTCCTTGATCATCGATCCCTGGATTACCGGAAACCCGTTGGCCAGAACAATGCTGAGATCGATCAAGGTCCGGTACGTGCTGCTCACCCATGGCCATTCCGATCATATCGCCGATGCTGTAAAGATAGCCAAACGCAATAATGCGACCGTTATCGCCGTTTATGAGCTTGCTGAATATCTGAGGTGGAAAGGCGTCAAGGTGTTTCCGATGAATATCGGCGGCTCCCGCAAATTCCCGTTCGGAACCGTCAAGCTTACGCAGGCCCTGCACAGCTCCTCGGTGATAAAAGAAAAGCGGAAACGGATCATTTATGCCGGCTCTGCCGCCGGCTTCCTGATCCGTATCGGCGGCAAGACGATATACCATGCGGGAGATACCGGCCTTTTCGGCGACATGCAAAAGGTCATCGGAGATCGTAATGCCATCGATCTCGCCTTCCTGCCAATCGGAAATGTGTATACGATGGGACCGAGAGATGCGCTGCAAGCCGCCAAATGGACGCGCGCCAAGCTTGTCGTACCGATTCACTACCAAACGTTTCCTGAAATCAGGCAGGATGTCAACCAATTTATTCGCTTGCTTCAGGCCAATCACATTCCGGGAATCGCCTTGAGACCCGGACAAACGTTAAGCATGTGATTCAATGTGGATAGCGGCATCTTCCTGACGGAAATGCTTCTTTTTACATGAAAAATGGCCCCTGTGTTCTATTTTTTATGCACTCGTCGTACTATCATAACGAATCGGTATTTGCGAAGGAGGGAGCTTCAATGCATACGACTGCCCTTTGGATCGTATTCATTTCATCTGTCGCTTATATTTTCGGGGGCATGATTGTGTTATTCAAAAAGGACTGGCCGCAAAGTCGTTTGTTAATATTGACCGCGCTAAGTGCGGGCCTGCTGATCTCGATCTCCATCCTCGATTTGATTCCCGATACGCATGATGAATTATCCAACAACAGTCTGTATGTAATGATCGGTCTCGTGGTCATG
>CAZESH010000048.1:0-19912 GCA_964514665.1 uncultured Caryophanales bacterium | reverse complement strand
GAACAGTCCCATCCATTTGCCGCGCTCCTTGGGATCGAATATATCTCCGATGGTTGCCCGAGGCATGCTCATCATCGCACCTGCGCCGATTCCCTGGACCCCGCGTGCAAGCACAAGTTCGAGCATCGTATGCGCCTGCCCGGAAATCGCCGATCCGAGCCCGAACATGATCAATCCAAACAAATAAAAAGGCTTGCGGCCGTAAACATCAGACAGTTTCCCGTAAATCGGCACTGTCACCGAGGATGTCAGCATATAAGCGCTAAATAGCCAGGCATAAAGCGAGAAGCCGTTTAAATCCCCTATAATCGTCGGTATTGCTGTCGAGACTACGGTTTGATCCATGGACGAAAAGAACATCGTCAGCATGACCGTTGCGAGCGCCCACCATTTTTTTGCTCCGACAATTTGATTTGTCGTCTGATATTGTTTAGTCTGTTTGTTTCTCTCCACCTCTAATTACTCCTCTCCTGAATCCAAATGATCTATATTGATCAGTATTTGTTTATAAATTCTTATTAAATGCCCAATATCTTCCTCTGATATCCCGCTAAATAATTGCTTGAACAGGTCGCCCATTTGTTTCCGCAAGCTTTGGATGATTTCCTCTCCTTTTGGCGACAATTCCAGAAATACAACCCGACGGTCTTCTTCGCTTCGATTGCGGATAATGTATCCGCTGGAAATTAATTTGTCGGCAATACCGGTGATTGCCCCCGGCGTCATCGACAGCTTTTCTGCCAAATCGGAAACCTTTTGGGCACCGTTCTGCTTCAGATTCTTTATGATAACGGCTTGCGAATAATTCAAGCCTTGCTCCAAATGCTTTCCCCATTGCTGATCCGCGCGGCGTTTCAATTGGCGAAACAAATCCTCAAACTCCGCTAACCGCTCCATTGCATCACATCCTTTAATTTGAAACCAAATTAGTTTACCACTAAACTATTTATCAATAAATTATTTAACGATAAAACACATTATAAGCTCTGCAACTTTTTAAGTCAACATTAAAAAATTTATATTTTTTGATTTCTGGACCCTTGCTTCGGGTCAAAAATCAAACCAAAAAAACCTCTATCACCACTTGTAGTAGGTACAGAGGTTTTTTCAAGATCCAGTCATCGCACCGCCATTAAAATAGATGTATGTCGGGGCGAGTTCAAACGGCTGACCTGCCCGCTTCATGGGCGTCTTCAGTCCGAGGAAGCGCAGCCTTGGCAGAAAAAGCCCTTGTCAGGATAGCGGCGGCACCAAAACCCTAACTCTGTTTTTTCGCATAAAATATTTCATCCATTTCCGCTTTTATTCTTTCTGTTATTTCCTTCTCTTCCTCCAGCGTTAACTTATCTTTGGTGTATCCAAAAAGATAATTATTTATATCGAATTCTTTAAGTTTACATTTTGTGTGGAATATATTTTCCTGATATAGATTAACATCAATCATGTCAAACAAGCTGATAATGTCATCCGGGATATAATTTTGGATCGAACTGATATCATGGTCGATAAATAGCTTGCGGCCGTTCAAATCCCGGGTGAAGCCCCGAACCCGATAATCAATGATCATGATGTCCGTATCGAACGAGCGAATCAAATAATGCAGCGCTTTAAGCGATGATATCTCGCCGCATGTAGACACGTCGATATCCGCCCGAAACGTGCTGATCCCTTCATTCGGATGATATTCAGGATAAGTGTGGACCGTGATATGGCTCTTGTCCAATTGCATGACAACCGACTCAGGCAGTGGTCCGGGAGATTCCTCGAAGGATTCGGTCGGCACTTCCACGATCGGACCTTCGGACACCAGCAAGGTCACACTTGCCCCTTGCGGAACATAATCCTGCTTGGCAATATTCACGACATGCGCGCCGATGATATCGGCCACCGTCTTTAAAATATCGGTCAATTGATCTGCATTGTATTGATCGTCAATGTACGCAATGTAGGCTTCACGCTCTTCTTTGGTTTTTGTATAACAAATGTCATACATATTAAAGCTCAACGATTTTGTAAGATTGTTAAAGCCGTGCAATTGGATATGTTGTTCCGGTACTGTATTCATGCTTGATTCACTCCTTGGGCCGTTTCCATTGTTATACAATATATCCAATTTGGATAGAACTAAACAGCGGGAGTGCGGCCTTTCCCATTTCGTGTGACTACCGATCCCCAAAAATTTCGATCTTCTCTCAACCGTATTTTTTCCCCTAACTCTGCAGATCCACGAACCGCATCGAGCAGCAGATGCAAAGAAAAGGTATCGCGAAAATCCAGAACCCTATTTAAAGGATGTTGGAGAGGCATTTTGGATTGAAGAGCCGGCGTGCTTCTTTTTAATGAAGTCTGATGAGCGACGGCAGACGGTAAAACTGCAATCGTACATTTATTTTGATCTTTATGAATCAGTTACGAAAAATTCCTGCGATTGTGCAGGAATTTTCCAGTCTCCTTCAGGATTCAAGCTAACAAGGGCTAAATACCTGTATATTCGCATGTTTGTATCCAGATTATTTATTTTTATTGAAAAAAAACTGCATAATCGCAGTTTTTGAGGAGCGGCGTCACATCGGACTTCTCTCATTTACTTTGCGGGTACCTCGTCATTTCGGTTATCCTGTGCAGTAGTTTGAGGTCGCCCGCGTTGTTGGTTAATTTTACTGCAACTGCCCTTTATAATCCTTGGTTAGCAAGCCTTCTTGTTACATTGGGATTGTTGCGTCCGTCATTTCATTCTCCAAACGTAAAAGCAAAAAAAACGCTTCAGGCTTAAATAGAACTAATTAAACCTTTGAATGCTTTTTCAGGCTGAAACAATAACAAAAAAAACGACATCACTGTCGTTCATGCACTTGAATGGTGGGTTCTGAGGGACTCGAACCCTCGACCAGATGATTAAGAGTCAACTGCTCTACCAGCTGAGCTAAGAACCCTTATTATAATTGGTGGAGAATAGGGGGATCGAACCCCTGACCTCATCGCTGCCAGCGATGCGCTCTCCCCGCTGAGCTAATTCCCCACGAAATCATGATGCTGGCGTTTGATGACTCCTCAAGCGGACAAAAGCTATAATACCACATAGGTAAAGTGCCTGTCAATGGAAGAAAAAGTGCAGAACAATTATCGATTTACGTTTTTCCCCCTGGGCTGAAATCATGATTGCCGAGCAGCATATTCAGCTCCTTCATGAACATGTTGATATCCTTGAATTGGCGGTAAACGGAGGCAAATCTTACATAGGCCACCTCGTCTACAGGATAAAGCTGCTGCATGACCAACTCGCCTATTTCGCGGCTTTCCACTTCCGTATGCGCCGTGTTGCGAATTTCCTGTTCCACGTCGGAAACAATAACCTCAAGACGTTCAACGGAAACCGGCCGTTTTTCACATGCGCGAAGCAGTCCCCGCAGCACTTTGTCCCGGCTGAATTCTTCCCGGCTTCCATCCTTCTTGATCACCATCAAGGGCGTTTCCTCAATCATTTCAAAGGTGGTAAAGCGGCGGCTGCATTTTTCACATTCCCGGCGGCGGCGAATCGATTTATTCTCGTTAGCCGGTCTTGAATCCAGCACTTTTGTGCCGGAATGGTCACAATACGGACATTTCACGCGAAATCACTCCCTTTATCAGTATATCAGGTTTGGACATTCCAGTCTTGGCATACGTTACCTGTTATAGCCTTTCAACAATCGCACATAATAGGATTACCAACGACAAGGAGGTGAACAAGAATGGCACAAGGACAATCTCGTTCCAGCAACACACTCGTCGTTCCACAAGCAAATGCTGCTTTAGATCAACTGAAATACGAGGTGGCTCAGGAATTGGGTATTGCGATTCCCCAAGACGGTTACATGGGCAACATGGCTACTCGTGACGCAGGTGCAATCGGGGGACACATTACCCGTCGACTGGTGCAAATCGCCGAACAGCAGCTTTCTGGAAAATAATAATCGCATAGGGGCATCATAACAAAAAGTGTTGGGCACAATGCCGATAAAAAGGCGTGTCCAACGCTTTTTCATCCTTTGGAAACATGGTTCCAGCCCTTCGCATAGAATTTCTCGTACTTCTTATAATAATAAAGAATTCTTTGTATGTAATGCCGAGTTTCTCCGAATGGAATTTGATCGATATGGGCCGCATCGCCATCCCAGCCGCCCTGACTCAACCATTTGCCGACATTGCCCGGACCTGCATTATAAGCAGCTGAAATTACGGCAATGCGATTGATTTTGGAAGCATGATTGGCTGCCGCAAATGATTCAAACTGGTTGGCCAGCGATTGAAGATACCATGCTCCTGCTTTAATATTCACCGCGGGGTCCCGCAATTTATCATCGGATAAATCGGAGAATTCGCCTTGCGCAATAATCCATTGTGCGGTATCGGGCATGATCTGCATAAGGCCGATCGCACCTTTCTTGGAAATCTTTTCTGTTTTAAAATTCGTTTCCACGCGTATGATTGCAGCGATTAGAAACGGGTCCATACCGTACTGCTCTGCACTGTCGAGAATGATGTCCTGATATTTGACCGGATACAGCAAGCGTCCAACCCAATCCGTATTGTAAAATAAGAAAACCATAAATAAAATGACTAAAATAGCGAAAAAGCGCTTTTTCCGCAAAAATTTCAGCATGATTCTCATCGCATACCTTTCCCGCGCAGAAATTCGTCAATCTGTATTTCCGTTTGATCCAATGACCCGCTATTATCAATGACTACATCCGCAAAGTCTTTTTTGCGCTCTATCGACATCTGTGCGTCTATTCGCCTCCGGGCCGCATCTCTGCCTAATCCGTCGCGGATCATTAACCGCTCCAACTGGACTTCTTCAGGTACATAGACCAGCACGGTTTGAGCGAACATCCCCTGCAAATTATTCTCAAACAGCAAAGGAACATCGACCACTACGAGACGGTTCGGTTCTGCTTGTTCCCATTGCTGCATTCGCTCTTTCATGATGTTGCGGATGGGAGGATGCAGGAGCGCTTCGAGATCCTTTCTTGCGGATGCATCGGCAAATACAATCTCACCCAATTTTTTCCGGTCCAAAGCCCCGTTTTCCATTCTTAAGGCTTGTCCGAACCGCTGAAAAACCTGATCCAAAACAGGACTGCCAGGGAGAACCACTTCCCTGGCGATTTGGTCAGCATCAATCAATGCAGCTCCTTTTTGCACCAGCATGGCGGAAACCGTACTTTTTCCACTGGCAATTCCGCCGGTAAGTCCTATATTCATTAACTGTCACCACCCCGATATTCCTGCAGATTACTGCAACAATTTCATGATTCCCATCAAGATTAAAATAATCCCCGGTAAAATCGACAGTCTTTTCATCCAGTTTTTCTCCGAAAGCAAAAATCCCGTCTTCAGACCGAGAGCAAGAAAGATTCCGCTTGCCACCGAAATGACCGCAGCAGTTAGATAAGGCGAAAATCCGATTAGAGCAGCCCCGATCCCCGCTCCGAAAGCATCGAAAGACAAGGCCATGCCAAGCAAAGCAGCTTCGGAAGAGGAGATGTTGCCGGAGTGGTCGACATCGGCAACCGCAGGTGTTCTTAAAACCTGAATCATTAAACGGGTTTGTTTGAATTTGATCAGCAGAACGGTTTTTTTGACTTCCGCGGAGGCATCGTCGGCTGCAAATGAACGATCTTGGTCCTCCGCCCTGTCTTCGGTATTTTTGCGGTTTTGCAAAATATTTTGAATCAGCGTCCACACACCGATGCAGAGCAGAATCAACGCCCCTGCGGAGGAAGCCGTATGCGGAGATAGAAACTTGGATAAAACAAGACCGATTTGCATGCCCAGGAAGATCACGACTCCGGAAAAGCTGGAAATGATTGCAATGGACAATAGCGGAATGCGAATTTTGCGAAGACCGTATGTCGCACCTACGCCAAAGCCGTCCAGACTAACGGCAAATGCCAGAACCAGCAGAGAAACGATCGGCGGCAATGGTTTTTCCCTCCTTCATATGCTGCCTGCGTCTTGTGATTTGCAGACTAGGGTGAAAGCGACTGGACATTAGCCCAATAGCGCTTTTCACACTATCATATGGAGGGAGAAATCAATCGGTGCAAACAATGGCGCTTACTTCGCCTTCAATTTGCTCCTCTTTAAAGGCTGGCATTTGGTGCACAGATGGGTTCCGCGACCGCCTACGACCGTTTTGCAGATAGGCGCCCCACACTTAAGGCAGGGAAGCCCGGTACGCCCATAGACGGCCAATTGCTGCTGGAACATCCCCATTTCGCCTTGTCCGTTCACATAGGATTTAATGGAGGAGCCGCCCGCTTCCACCGCCTCGTTTAACGTTGCCACGATCGCTTCATACAGGCGCTTCAGTTCATTGGATGACAGCGAATCTGCGGTTCTCTCAGGATGCAGGCCTGCCCTATGCAGGGATTCGTCCACATATATATTCCCGATACCGACAATATATGCCTGATTGAGCAGCAGCGGCTTCAGCTTTGTCGACCGGGCGGCTATTGTTTTGCGAAACTGCGAATAGGAAAAATCGGATGCCAGCGGCTCCACACCAAGCTTGTTAAGCGGGGGAAGGCGCAGCTCGTCGCCGGGATCGAATAAATGCATGGTGCCGAACTGACGGACATCCTTATAACGCAGCTCCTTGCCGTCAGAAAAGCGAAAGATGACATGCGTGTGTTTCTCTAACGCTTCATCGGAAGCATACAAACCGTATCTTCCTTCCATTCTGAGATGGGAAACCATCACCAGGCCGTCCAGGATGAAACGCAGGAATTTCCCCCGCCGTTCCACCTGAAGAAAAGTTCTGCCCGCAAGCATCGCCGCAAACAATCCCGGATCATCGGGCCGCTGGATAATACGCGGAAGGGTCACAATCACTTCGGCAATCTGTTTGCCTTTTATCAACTGATTCAATGTACGTTTGACCGTCTCCACTTCAGGAAGCTCCGGCAAGGCAATTCACCTCTTCCTCTTCGGTCGATTGGACCTGACATGTTTATCATTTGGCGTCATACCAATTCGAACCGTAGCTTACATCCACCTTCAACGGCACATCCAGCCGCAAAGCATTTTCCATCATTTCGGGCACAAGCTTCTGCATCATTTCGAGCTCATCTTGCGGAACCTCGAACACAAGTTCATCATGAACCTGCAGCAGCATGCGGCTTTGCACCTTCTCTTCGGCAAGTCTTTGACTGATCGATACCATCGCCAGCTTGATGATATCCGCTGCCGTTCCCTGGATCGGCGAATTCATTGCGGTTCTTTCCGCAAAGGAGCGAAGATTGTAATTCGACGCATTAATTTCCGGCAGGTAGCGGCGCCTTTGCAGCAAGGTCGTCACGTAACCGTCTTTTTTGGCTTGCTTGACAACGTCTTCCATAAATTTCCGGACACCTTGGAAAACCTCAAAATACTGTTCGATAAAGCGGGCTGCTTCCTTACGCGTGATATTCAAATTCTGCGACAGGCCGTAGTCGCTGATGCCGTAAACGATTCCGAAATTTACCGCTTTGGCCTGACGCCGCATATTGGCATCGACCTGATCTGCGGATACCCCGAAAACATCCATCGCCGTCTTGGTATGAATGTCCATGTTTTGCCGAAACGCTTCAATCAGCCTTTCATCCTGTGAAATATGCGCCAGCACCCGCAGCTCGATCTGCGAATAATCCGCACCCAGTATAGACCAGCCGGGTTCGGAGGGAATGAACACCTTGCGGATTTTGCGGCCCTCCTCCATGCGGATCGGAATGTTCTGCAAATTGGGAAATTGGCTGCTGAGCCTTCCCGTCGCCGCAATCGTTTGGCGGAAATAGGTGTGAACCTTGCCGGTTTCTTCACGAATTTCCTTCAAAAGCCCCTCCACATAGGTGGATTGGAGCTTGGCCAGCTGGCGGTAGTTCAAAATATGGGCGACAATCTCGTGGTAAGGCGCCAGCTTTTCCAGCACCTCCGCATCCGTGGAATAGCCGGTCTTGGTTTTCTTGATGACCGGAAGCCCCAGCTTGTCGAAAAGCACTTCGCCAAGCTGCTTCGGCGAATTAATGTTAAATTCCATCCCGGCCAGGCTGTGAATTTCCCCCATTAAACGATCGAGCTGCTGCAGAAGCTCCGCACCGTAGCTCTGCAAATCCTGCTTATCCACCTTGATGCCGGTCATTTCCATTCCGGCCAAAACCGCAGCCAGAGGATGCTCTAACTCGTAATACAGCCGATGCATCTCGCTACTCTCAAGCTCGGCTGTTAATTTTTCCGACAATTGCTCAACCACAGCCGCTTTTCCGCAAAGATGGGCGGACAAAACCGAAAGCTCCGGAAGCTGAAACTTGGCCCCTTTGCCGAAAACATCGTCATCCTCGGGCAGCCCTGACAGCCCGTATTTTCTTGCCAGATGGCTTAATGTCAATCTGGATTCCGTTGGATCGAGCAGGTAAGCGGCCAATAGGGCATCGAATTTCACGCCCTTAAGGGCAATTTTCTTCCATGCCAACGCCACCATCGCCTTGTGCACATCGAATATCCGTTTTTCCGCGCTTTCATCGGAGAGCCATTCCCTAATCGGCTGCGCAAGCTCATGCTCCAGCATCGCGGCAGGCAAATAGTAGCCGGCTGAGCCCCCGTCAAATGCCAGACCTACGATATTCGCATCATGAGGATTTTCCCCTGTAACCTCTACATGCAGCGATCGAATCACGGACAAATCCCGGATCAAATCAGGAA
The DNA here is from genome assembly GCA_964514665.1 of uncultured Caryophanales bacterium. Lineage (GTDB taxonomy): Bacteria > Bacillota > Bacilli > Paenibacillales > KCTC-25726 > CAZESH01. The sequence goes on along the minus strand of CAZESH010000048.1, from coordinate 11,191 downwards.
GCGACGCTTGATCGACAATCCGCACCTCAAGATCCCGCTGCACCGGTCCGTCATGCTCCTCGACTTTCAATGCAAGCTTTTCAAGCAATGATCTGAATTCCAGCTTGCGAAACATTTCAGCGGTTTCCTGGTTTTCTATGCCCGCAAACTCAAGCTCGTCCCACTTCGATTCCAGCGGAACCTCCCTGAAAATCGTAGCCAGCTCTTTGCTGAGTAAAGCTTCTTCCTTATGCCCCTGCACTTTCTCGCCCATTTTCCCTTTTATCTCGTCTGCGTGGGTCAGCACCTCTTCAACCGTTCCATACTGATGCAGCAGCTTTAATGCCGTTTTCTCCCCGACGCCGGGGATTCCGGGAATATTGTCCGAAGCGTCGCCCATGAGTCCCTTCAAGTCAATAATTTGTTCGGGCTTGAGGCCGTATTTCTCATCGATCGCCTGCAGATCATACAGCTCCACCTCGCTGATGCCCTTGCGCGTCAAAGCGACCTTGACACGATCCGATGCAAGCTGCAGCATGTCCTTGTCTCCGCTGACCACGAGCACCTCCATCTGCTCCTGCTCGGCAAGTCTGGACAAAGTCCCGATAATATCGTCCGCTTCGTACCCCTCAAGCTCGAATTGGGCGATCTTCATCGACTGCAGCAGCTCCTTAAGCAGCGGGAACTGCTCGGACAGCTCGGGCGGCGTCTTGGCGCGTCCGCCTTTGTATTCGGTATATTGCTGATGCCGAAATGTCACCTTGCCGGCATCGAAGGCTACAAGAAAATGCGTCGGTTTCTCTTCCTCGACGAGCCTTAAAAGCATCGTTGTAAAACCATACACGGCATTTGTATGCAGCCCCTTCGAATTGCTTAACAAAGGCAGTGCATAAAACGCACGATTGGCAATGCTGTTGCCGTCAACCAATATTAATTTCTCCATCTTTCCACCTCTATCGTTAATCAACCCTTTAGGCAAGTCCAAGTTTCGCTTCCTTAATCATATCATAAATTCACCTTCAATTTTATTATCTTTCGGGTCGGCAGTGTTCCACATCCGGCCTCCGGATCATAAAATGAAACAATAAAAATAAAAGGCGGTGGGCAGCATGAAGCGTTACTATACTTCGGATGAAAAAAAGGCGATCTTCTTCGATATGAACGACACGATAATGGACAGCCGCGCCGCGCTTCGTACCGGTTTCGTCAAAGCTTTGGAGGAATTTACGGCAAGATGGGCGGGAGAAAGCCAAGCCTGGGATCCGCAAAAATCTTTTTCCGTCTACCATAAAACGATGCGAAAATGGCGCAGAAACCAGACAGGCAAGGCTGGAAGCAGCAACTGGGCTATTCCTTGCTTACGGGAAGCACTAAAGGACTCTCCTTTTTCCGTCAATGAACGCATGCTGCAGCTGATCCACGAGCGCATCAATCAAATAAAAAAGGAAACGGCAATCGCGTTTCCGGGTGTACAAGATGCGATAAAGGAATTATCCGCCCGATACAAGCTGGCCATCATCACTAACGGCAATCGCGAGCAGCGCATGAACCAGCTAACCGGTATGGGACTGGATGCCTTCATTCCCCGGGAACAGTTGTTCACACCCGCAAAGACCAATGAGAAAAAGCCGAGTACGGTGCTTTTCCGTCATGCTATGGAACAAATCGGAGTTTCTCCAAAAGAAAGCGTAATGGTGGGAAATTCCTGGCGCAATGACATTTACGGAGCAACCCGGGCGGGGATGGATGCGATTTGGTTTTGCCGCATCGGAAGAAAAAATACCACAAGAAAAATCGGAAAGAAAAAAATCATGATCATTCATCGCGGCGAACAGCTTCTTGATATTTTCCGTTAGGCCTTTTGCGCCTTGGCAAAATTATAGTTGTCCGGAAGAAGCTCCTTTGCGGGTTTTTTCAGCGGCCTGCCCAACAAGAAGCCCTGACCGTAATGAATGCCCATGCTTCGAAGATGAACAAGCTCTTCAAGCTGTTCAATGCCTTCCGCTATAATTCTGATCTCCATTTTATTGGCCAGCGAAACAAAGTTTTCCAGAATATAGGTTTTCATCTTGTTTGTATGGATATCGCTGATCAAAGAACGATCGACTTTTATGTAATCCGGATGCAGCTCGGCAATCGCCTGCAGCGAGGAGTAGCCGGCTCCGGCGTCATCAATGGCGATCTGATAGCCTTGATTGCGGTAATGCCGGAGAATCTGCTTCATTGTCGTGAAATCCTCCACGGAGCTTCTTTCCGTAATTTCAAAAACGACCTGATCCGGTGTAAAGCCGTATCTCTCCAAAAGCTTCAAGGTTTGCCCGGGGGCAAATTCAGGATCATGCAGAATATCGACGGAAATGTTGATAAATGCCTTCTGTCCCTTATTCAAAAACGGCAGGCCTTCAATCGCTTTCTCCCGAGCCAGTCTGTCCAGAACATACATCGTTCCTTCTTTGCCGGCATATTCAAAAAGCTTCAAAGGCGATTGAAAAACCGAATGCTCCGGGCCTCGCGTCAGCGCCTCATAACCAAAAATTTTCATGTCGGCCAAGGAAACAATCGGTTGATACACAGAATATATTTTTTTGCGCAGCAGTATGTCATAAAATTCTTGAATGATGTTATTTTCGTCCTTTTCCCGGCTTTGCTTGGCGGTTTGCAGCAGCCGCTTCATCGCAAAATAGATCATCGCTTCGGGATCATGATCGGGAAGATCGCGAATTTTCGTACAGCCCGTGGCGATATGTATTCCGGATAATCCTGAATATCGTTTTGCCAGACCGCTCTCCAGGGCATCTTTAATATGGTAGGTCAATTGCTGCAGCGCCTGTAAGGAATCGGCCATTTGAAACAAAAAAAAGAAGTCGTTTCCTAATGTCTTGCATTCAATTTTCTCGCCATGTAGTTCGATTTCGTTTGCAATCATGCGGGAGATCGAAGATGTGATCGTTTTTCCCGGCTCGTCACCGTATTTCCGAACTGCCTGTTCCAAACCGTCAATGCTAAAATAGATCATCGCAACATCCGAAAGCTGCAGCCTTTCAGCCACCATGGCGATAAAATCGGGATTTAGTGTGCGGTTTTCGATCATTTTAACTGCCCCTTTATAATCAGAAATCCTATCCGAGGCTGGAGCATCGGTGTGCAAAAATTATATCAGGAGTAAATTAACTTCAATCCATTAAAATGTTAAACCATTGTAAAATTAAGAAAAACGCCTGACGGCGTCCTTGGATCGTTCCCATTCTTTTGTGCGTGGTGGAGGGCATGGGTATTGGGCTACGGAGGCACGGTCGAATCTCCATGCGAATGAAAATCCGCTGTGGAACAATCACAGGTCATGGCATCCATCTGCCGGCGGCGGATGATTCTTCCCTTCGGCATGATGACCTATAGGGCTTTCAAGTTCAATTACGCTTCACTTCCCGAATTCTTTGCTGGACAATCTCGATCTGTAATTTCGATTTTCTACATTGGAGACCTCTGCTTCCGCACTCTCGCCTCTTCCTATTTCGATTTTCGGCATTGGAGCGCATGTCAAACGCACGGAATTGCTGACTGCTGCTTACGCAGGACTATATTGCGTCAAAAACTTATAAATTCTGGCTAAAAAGCTCCCGACACGGGAGCTTTCAAATTGAAAACAAAGTCAGTGAGTGCAGGTGGAATTCCAAATGTTGGAGAGGGATTTCTGTTCCATAGTGAGTCTGCTTTAAAGGGATGACCTGAGAGGCCTAGAACCAAGAAATGTCGGAGAACTTCCCTTTATGCCCATGCTGCGATGGTTCTTGGTCTGTCAGGTTCGGACTGGACATTCCCTGCTTCCATGCCGGAAAGCAGTCGATCTAGGGAATAGAGATCCCTCTTTCAAACTTAAGAGTATAATCCCGAACATAAAACAAACTCGTCTTCAGACTCCCGGCAAAGGAGCTTATTATTACTGATTCAAATCGGGGCGCTTGCCTTTTACCAGATAAACGACACTTTCCCCGATGTTGGTGGCATGGTCGGCCATCCGTTCCAATGATCTGGCTACAAAGGAAAGCAGCAAAACCTGATTCATTTTTTTCGGGTCCTCCACCATATAGGACATCAGCTCATGAAGAATCTGCCCGTATAAATGGTCGACCTCGTCATCCATTTTTGCCATTTTATAAGCGAGATCGACGTTTTCCTCGATGTAAGCCTGAATGCTCTCGCTTGTCATCAGCTGTACGATTCCCGCTATTTTCGGAATATCTACAAGCGGTTTTATCAGCTCCTGATTGCCGATGCGGATCGTCACCTTGGCAATATCGACAGCCAAGTCAGCCATCCGTTCCAGATCACTGGCCATTTTGAAAGCAATCAGAATTTTACGCAAATCCTTGGCGACAGGCTGCTGCGTCACGATTAAAGCGGTGCCGATATCGTCGATTTTCTCTTCCAGAATATTGATGTTGGGGTCTGTGTCGATGACATTTTGGGCCATTTCCATATCGGTTTGCTCCAAGGAGCGAACGGCATCCAATATGGACTTCTCCACCTGCTTGCCCATATCGATTAAAGCCGCCCGAAGCTCACTTAAGTGTGAATCAAAGAGATGACGCTGTATAACCATAATAGATCCCTCCTTTTCTGTGATAGAACCTTTATCCGAAGCGCCCGGATATGTAATCTTCCGTTCTTTGGTCCTCAGGATTGGAAAATAATTTCAGCGTTTCGTTGAACTCCAGGACCTCACCGTTCAAGAAGAATGCAGTTTGATCGGAAATTCGCGCTGCCTGTTGCATATTATGTGTCACGATAATAATTGTGTACTGTTTTTTTAATTCCTGGACCAGCTCTTCGATTTTTAACGTCGAGATCGGATCAAGAGCCGCCGTCGGCTCATCCATCAGCAAAATTTGCGGGTATACTGCAAGCGCACGCTCAATGCACAGGCGCTGCTGCTGTCCTCCGGATAGACTGGCAGCCGAGTTTCGCAAATGATCCTTTACTTCATCCCACAGCGCCGAGGAACGGAGACTGCTTTCCACGATTTCATCAAGCTTTCGCTTTTCTTTTACACCATGGATTTTGGGACCGTAAGCGACATTGTCATAGATTGACTTGTAGAACGGATTGGGCTGTTGAAAAACCATCCCGACTACTTTCCGGAGCTCCTCCACATATTGGCTGTAAGCATAAATATCCTTGTTGTTGATCAACACCTGGCCGTCTATTCTGACACCGGGAATCAAATCATTCATTCGGTTCAACGTTCTTAGGAAGGTTGACTTTCCGCAGCCTGAAGGGCCGATAAAGGCGGTAACCGATTGCTCCGGAATTTGCATATCGATGTCTTTCAGCGCATGAAATTCGGAATAAAAAAGGTTTAGCTTATTCACTTCGACAATGGGCATCCGATTTTCCTCCTACTTTGGAAATTTTTCCTTTTCTTAACCGAATCTACCCGTAATGTAATCGCTTGTTTCCTCCCGCGCAGGATTGAAAAAGATTTTTGAGGTTTCATCATACTCAATCAATTCTCCCATTAGAAAAAATGCGGTATAGGAGGAAATCCGGGCAGCCTGCTGCATATTGTGGGTAACGATAATAATCGTGTATTCTTTCTTCAATTCGCTGATCAGCTCTTCAATCTTGGCCGTAGAAACCGGATCCAGCGCGGAAGCAGGCTCATCCAGCAGGAGAATTTCCGGCTTTATGGCAATGGAGCGGGCAATGCATAAACGCTGCTGCTGTCCGCCGGATAAAGCAAGCGCGGAAGTGTTCAGGCGGTCTTTCACTTCATCCCAAAGCGCAGCTTTTCGCAAGCTTTCCTCCACGATTTCCTTAAGCTTCTTTTTATTATGGATTCCGTGATGCTTCGGTCCGAAAGCGATATTGTCCAAAATCGATTTTTGAAACGGATTGGGCCGCTGCCAGACCATTCCCACTTTTTTGCGAAGCAGGGTAACATCGACTTCCGAATGATTCATATCTACGCCATCAATGCATATTTCTCCTTCTACGCGAGCCGAATCAATCAAATCATTCATGCGATTCAGCGTGCGCAGGAAGGTTGATTTTCCACAGCCGGAAGGGCCGATTAGAGCCGTCACGCTTTTCTTCGGAAAAGCCATGGAAATGCCTTTGACGGCATGATATTGGTCATAGTATACGTTTAAATTTTTCGTTTCCATTGCCGTAACATCAATTCCCGGCGGACGGATGATCTGCATATCTGCGGTCGGCATGAACTGTTCCCTCCATTATTTTGAGGCTGTATAAAAACGGTGAATCATTCTCCCCAGCCAGCGCGCGATCAGATTAAAAATCAGCACCGCGATTACGAGCACCGCGGAGGCTCCCGCAGCGATCTGCTTGGCGTCGGGCGCAAGACCTTCACTGTTGACTTTCCATATATGCACAGCCAGTGTCTCGGCTGGACGAAGCGGATAAATCGGCGAAGTCCGCGAAAATGGATTCCAATTGGAAAAATCCAGCGGAGGCGTACTCATTCCCGCAGTAAACAGCAGTGCGGCCGCTTCCCCGAACACGCGCCCGGAAGCAAGAATTGTTCCGGTTATGATTCCTGGAATCGCGGCCGGCAATATCACGGAAATAATCGTGCGCCAGCGCGACAACCCCAAAGCCAGACTTGCTTCGCGCTGCTCCTTGGCAACGGTTTGCAGCGCTTGTTCAGTAATCCGCACCATCAGCGGCAAATTGAACACAGTCAATGCGATCGCACCGGAAAGCAGGGTAAAGCCGAAGCCGAAAAAATTGACAAACACCAATAAACCGAACAATCCCACTACTATTGATGGAAGGGATGACAGCACTTCCACCAGCATCCTTAACGAAGCGGACACCTTGCCCGGCTTAGCGTATTCCGACATATAAATCCCGCCCCCGAGACCAAGCGGAATCGTAATGATCATCGTCAAGACCAGCAAATACAAAGAATTAAACAACTGCGGTCCGACGCCGCCTCCTGCACTGATTGTCTGCGGCGGAGCGGTTAAAAAATGCCAACTGATGTGGGAAATTCCTTTAGTAAGAATATAACCCAGCAGCCCAACCAATATCCCTATGATGATAAATGCAATCAAATAAAAAACGAGGGTGGCTATACGATCTGCCCTTCTAGCGTTCATGGATGCTGTTCCTCCTTCCCAGGAAACGGATCGCCATGATAAAAACAAAGGACATGACCAGCAGAATTAAGGCCAGCGACCATAAAGCGTGATTATGTACCGAACCAGAAACCGTATTGCCCATTTCCAGAGTAATGACACTGGTAATCGTACTGGTTGAATCGATGAACGATTGCGGCAGCCTAAGCGAGTTTCCGATAACCATCTGTACGGCCAACGCTTCGCCGAACGCTCTCGCCATCCCCAGCACTACTCCCGTCAACAGTCCCGGAAGCGCGGTCGGAATCAGTACGCGGGCAATGGTTTGCCAGCGCGTAGCTCCAAGAGCATATGAAGCTTCTTTCAGCTTCGAAGGAAGCGACTGCATGGCATCATTGGCCACGCTTGTTATCGTCGGCAAAATCATCACAGACAGCACAATCATGCCTGCGGCGAGCCCAAACCCGACGCCGCCAACGTTATTCCGCAGAAAAGGCACCACGATGCTTAAACCGACAAAGCCGTAAACAACCGAAGGAATCCCGACCAAAAGCTCGATCACCGGCTGAAGGATTTTCTGCCCCCATGACGGCGCGATTTCATTCATGAATATCGCGGCTCCGATTCCCAGCGGAGCACTGATCAAAGCCGATAAAATTGTGACCGCAAAGGATCCAAAAATAAAAGGGAATGCCCCATAAGTCGCTTTTTCTTCCGATTCCGGATTCCAATGCGAACCGAAAATAAAATCAAAAAAATTAACACCGTCTTTAAAGAACGTTGTCAGGCCTTTCGATGCAATAAAATAGGTAATCGCCAATAGCGTAATCAATAAGACCGCGATGCTGATATTGGTCAAAATCTTCCCGGTAATTTCTTCCCTATGGTGCTTTTGCAAGCGTCGCGCCGAATATCCTTCCTTGGCCACTGACTTTTCCTCCCGCTCATCAGACATATCGAGAAACAACTGCATCTCAAATCAATTTCATAAATCCCCAAAACGGCAAAATCCGCACTATATATTGATCAAGATGCATTAACTTGTCAATATATAGTTTCAATCAGTAGATGGAATCGAATTATGAAATTGATTTTCTCTTCAACCCTTTTATTTTAGCTCAGAAGTGTTAACGTTTTGTAAATTCAGTGTAAAATTATTAAACGGAGTGTAAAATGGTTTACAATAAATTGCATAAATGCCCCGAAATCCATCGGGGCATTTGAAGAAATTTGTAGGTTTGGCTCGATTTCCTTATTTTTGCGTAATTTTACCGTTCACATCTCTCTCCACTTTCATATTTGTTACCGGAATATAGCCCAGTTTAGGAACAAGATTTTTTTGTACATCTTCCGAAACCATGTATTCGAGGAAAGTCTTTGCCAATCCACTTGCTTCCCCTTTGGTGTACATATGCTCATAAGCCCATATTGGGAAAGAGTTATCGAGAACGTTGTTTTCCTCGGGCTTCACGCCGTCTAGCGCAAGTGGTTTAACCGTGTCGTCGAAATAGGAGAAGGCCAAATAACCGACGGCCCCTTTCGTTTCAGCGATGATCTTTTTGACGGTGCCGGAGGAATCCTCAGTGATCCCTTCTTTTTCCTCCTGCTTATTCAAGGCATAAGTAAAAAACGTCGCCCTTGTACCGGAGCTTTTGGGACGGTTGACCAAAGTTATCGTTTGATCGGCGCCGCCGACCTCTTTCCAATTTGTAATCTTGCCCGTAAAAATATCGATCAACTGCTGCTTCGTCAAATTGTCTACGCCCACATCGGCATTTGCAACGGCAGCCATTCCGACTACAGCCACCTTGTGGTCAACCAGAGAGGCGGCGTCGATCCCGCTTTTCTCCTCGGCGAATATATCCGAGTTTCCAATGTCCGCCCCGCCTGAGGCTACTTGGCTGAGTCCCGTTCCGCTGCCTCCGCCCTGCACTTGAATTTGCGCTTGCGGATTTTTGCCGGTAAATTGTCTGGATGCTTCATCAACAAGCGGTTGAAGCGCGGATGAGCCGAGAGCCACAATTGAACCGCTCGTCCCTCCTGCGTTTGGCTGTCCTGTTTTGCCGCATCCGGTAACAACAGAGATAGCAATAACGAGTGCAAAAATCAAAACAAGCCATTTCTTGCTCTTCATTTGTAAACACCCCCGAAATAGTATTAATATCTTTATTTTAACAGAAAATATAAACCCGAAATGTTAACGCATTGTAAACTCCGGCACTTCTTATCATCCTGCGCCAATTATTATACCCGCTGATTTCCATCGTCATACAAAACAAGCAAACGCCCCGAACTAAGTTCGGAGCGCCTGCCCTGCATTAAGATGAAACTATTCAAATATGAGAGGATTATTTTTTAGTGACCTTGCCGTCTACCGTACGGTCTACTTGCATATCCGTTACCGGGATATAGCCAAGCTTAGGTACAAGCGTTTTTTGCACTTCAGGAGATACCATGTAATCAAGGAATGTTTTAGCCAATCCTGCAGCTTCTCCTTTTGTGTACATATGTTCATATGCCCACACCGGGAAGGAGTTATCCAGAACATTTTTGATTTCAGGTTTTACACCGTCGATCGCAAGCGGTTTGATCGTATCGTCAAAATAGGAGAATGCTTCGTATCCGATAGCGCCTTTTGTTTCAGCGATGATCTTTCTTACAGTACCTGAGGAATCCTCGGTAATGCCTTCTTTTTCTTCGTTTTTATCCAAAGCGTAAGTGTAGAAAGTTGCGCGTGTTCCAGAGCTCTTCGGACGGTTTACCAATACGATTTTTTGATCAGCGCCGCCAACTTCTTTCCAGTTGGTGATTTTTCCGGTGAAAATATCGATCAATTGTTGCTTCGTCAAACCGTCAACGCCAACACCAGGGTTAGCTACAGCAGCCATACCCACAACTGCCACTTTATGGTCAACCAAGGATGCAGCATCGATTCCTTTTTTCTCTTCTGCGAAGATGTCGGAATCGCCGATGTCTGCTCCGCCTGCAGCTACTTGGCTCAAGCCTGTTCCGCTGCCGCCGCCTTGCACTTGAATTTGAGCTTTCGGATTGCTTGCAGTGAACTGTTTAGCAGCTTCGTCTACAAGCGGTTGAAGTGCGGAGGAACCAAGTGCTACGATCGATCCATTTGCGCCTTCTGCTTTCGGTTCAGGCGTGCTGGTTGGTTCTGCGCTGGCACTAGGAGCAGCCGTCGGAGCAGCCGATTCAGCAGCGCTGCCTTCGTTGTTGCTTTTGCTTCCGCAACCTGCGAGCATTACGCTAAGAACGACCATGATTGCTAAAGTGAAAAATCCAAACTTCTTCATTTTCTTTCCCCCAAATCAATTTTTTAATTTCAAACAAGACTTATCTTAACCTCGAATGATTAAGGGGAAGTCATGTAATTGTAAACGCATTGTAAAATATATATATCTCTCATTTTCAGCGTTTCAATCCCTACTCCTGAAGCGTCGTGCTGCTGGCCATCGTCAGCGTGCTGTACATTACCGCCGCGTTTCATGCTTGAGCACGCCTGGCTTGTACAGGGTAACTATTCCGGAAAAGGGTGAACTGAGCTGTTCTGAATATAAGAAAAAGAGCCCTCTCAGTCATCTGCGATGACCTTTGGAGAAAGCTCTTTTTTATAAATGAGCCTGTTAAGACTGCTTTTGCGATTTGTTCTTTTTGATCACCAATTTATAGCCGACACCGCGGATCGAATCGATTTGTGCCGATTCCTGACCCATTTCCAGCTTTTTGCGCAGGGAGCTGACATGGACATCCACAGTCCGCTGCCCGCCGAAATAGTCAAAGCCCCAAACGACGTTCATCAGATCATCCCGGGTAACCACTGTGCCCGGGCGCTGAACAAGGTATAAAAGCACCTCGAATTCCTTTGGCCTGAGCGTGATCGGCTCGCCATGCAAATACACTTCGTATTTGTCGGGATAAATTTGCAAATCTCCGATTTGAATCGATTTTCCCGTTTCTTCGTTTTTTTGCTTTTCCGGATCTTCCGCCGAGGTTCTTCTCAGTACGGCGGCCACCCGGGCATGAAGCTCGGATACGCCGAACGGCTTGGTGATATAGTCGTCTGCCCCATGGCGCAAACCGTGCACCACCTCTTCCTCGGC
>CAZESH010000047.1:0-20401 GCA_964514665.1 uncultured Caryophanales bacterium | reverse complement strand
TGTTGTCCTTGATCTCCCGGATGCGGTCATTCTCGGAAACCAGCTTTTCCTGCAGGCTGGACATCAAATCGTCGATTTCCTGCTTGATTTCGTCAGGCACCTCGGCTTCGTCAAGGGACTTGGCAAGATAAAGCAGCATTTGCAGCGCTTCTCTCATCAAAGGGCGTTTATTGCCTTCGACAATCACTTCAGATAAAAAAACAATCGCTCCCAATTCCTCCTGTGACAGCTTCATCAGTACCACCCGCTTTTTATCAATATGCTTCTTGATTCTATTATCGCTTTTTTTGTCGCAAGTTGGAAGGATAATTATGTTGATATCCGACAACTATAAATCCGGGCAGCTCAAAAACGAAAATGAATAGCGACATGCCGGGCGAAGATCGGGTCAGTATAGATCGGTAATATTGCGAAATAAATCAAAAGACTGCCGACAGTAACTTTGTCGACAGTCTCATCCGTTGTTAAACAGCCTTTCCGGCTAGCCTTCAATGGACATTTTCCGCTTCGAAATGCAGCTCTTCAAAAGGTTGATTTTGATAGATCATGGTCAAATTCAGAGAATTGAAATCACGCTCCTTATCCAGCTCCTTCATCAGGATGGCGGATATCACGCTTCGTTCCTCTTCGTCCGTAGGCTGCTGATAATCGATATAGCCCGTCACGTCGCGAAAGCGGATATCGATCATCGCGCTGGCAATCGGCAGTCCGCCATTAGACGGTCTGTAAATGTCATAAGTAAGCGCATCCCCGTCATCTCTCGACAAAACGATTGTGTAATCATTGCTCCGATCCTCAGCTTCGGGTATCGGTTCGCCTTCGTCCATCAAATCCTCGCGCGTCAGATCAATCGTTTCCAGCAGTTCATCCTGAAACATCATGTCGATGGTGAAGCTTTCCACCACTTGATCGTCAAAATCGGACACGATCAGATCGGTAATCGCTTCAATTTCTTCGTCGGTCGGGTCGAAAACCCAACTGACCTCGCCGACCACGTCCGGTCCCTGCAGCGTGAAGAACGCTTCGGCCACCCAACGCTGACGATGATCGTAAACATGATATTCCACCTGATTTCTCTTTTCACCCACGATCACCAATTCGTAGACCGCCGCCTGATCTTCTTCATCCATTGTCATTTCCTCAAACTCATCGGGATCAACGTCGATAAACCGCGGTTTGTTCAACACATCATATTCTATCTCAGGCGTTTCTTCGTTCTCCCGCCATTCCATCACATCGGCTTCGTCTTCCGTTTCCGCATCATAACCCGTCTCGAAAATCCGGTCGTACTCACTGAAGGTAACGATCACGTCGCTTTGCGGAATATGCATCGCCTCAACAAGCGCATCCACATATTCACGGACAAAGTCGATCACAAGCGTTTTGTGCTTTTTTGACGTAACCGTGGTATCCATCTGCAGCGAACCGCAAAGCCGATCCTTTTCCCTGTAAACGAGCGTCATCACACCGGCAAATTGGTCATCCAGCAAAATATCGTTCATTTCGCCCCCGCTGGTTCTCAGGTCGGGTCTAAGCCGCACTCTTTTCATAATCTTCAAGCTCCTCCTTTACATGCCGCTACAGCATTATTATTCCCTATCATAGATTGTCCCATCTGTGGAGAACTATGCTATTCACGAATCATAAGGATGCTCTTGACGGTTAAACCAAGCCGTATCTGGATAGTGCCGCGAAAACTCCGTCCTCATTGTTGGAGGCAGTCACATAATCGGCGCCCAGCTTCACCTGCTCCGGCGAATTGTCCATTGCCACGCCGACTCCGGCAAATTCCAGCATCTCCAGGTCATTGTAATAGTTGCCGATAGCCAAGATTTGCTCCCTGGGAATGCCCAGCTTTTGCGAAAGCACTTTCAGCGCATGTCCTTTTGAAACATTAGCCGCCATCACATCGATAAAAGCGTCGCCGCTGCGCATAATCCGCAGCCCCGACACGTGAAGCTGCGGGTCGCGCTCCATCCGATCGATCACGCTCTTTTCTCCGAAAAAGGTGAATTTGACGATCGGCTCATTGATTTCTTCGATCCGCTTGAGCAGAAGCGGCTTGACGAAAAATTTCTCGTACATGCTCATTTCCGATTCCGTCAAACTTTCCACATACAGATGGAATACGGTATTGGCGTCAAAATGGACTTGATTCGTACGGGAATAAGCAATCAGCGGCATGATTTGTTCCAGACCGAAGGCATCCACGGCAAGCACTTCGCGGGTCGAACCGTCGATCGTTGCCGCACCGTTATGGGTAATGACGGCTCCTCCCAAACCGAGTTCTTCCAGGATCGGCAGCGTGCTTTGCGGCGCTCTTCCCGTGCACAGCACAATCCGGCAGCCCTGCTCGTAAGCCGACCGCACCGCCTTTTTTGTCAAATCCGTCAACACATGATCGTCGTTGATCAAGGTGCCGTCCACATCAAGCGCTATCAATTTAAAATTCAATCTCTCCACTCCCTTAGTCCTTGCAGTTCTGCATTTGTCAATTCTCTATATTCGCCCAAAGACAAGCCGGAATCCAGCTCCAGTCCTCCCATGGAAAGCCGTTTTAAGAAAACGACCTTTTTCCCCGCCGCTTGAAACATGCGTTTTACCTGATGGAATTTACCCTCGTGGATCACCAGCTCGACCTGCGAGCGCCAACCGTCTGCGCCGTCATCGGCTGATAGCAGCTTCAATTCCGCCGGCAGGGTGATGTAGCCGTCATCGAGCACCACTCCCGCGGCAAATTCCTGTTTATCCCGCTCGTCCACGCGGCCGAGCACCTCGGCATAATACTTTTTCGGAACCTTTTTCCGCGGGGAGAGCAGCTGATGGGCCAACGCCCCGTCATTGGTCAGCAGCAGCAAGCCCTCCGTATCCTTGTCCAAGCGTCCAACCGGGAAAGGCTGATAGTGCCGCTCCGAGGCTTCCAGCAGATCAAGCACGGTGCGCTCTCTGTCATCTTCCGTGGCGGAAATCACGCCCTGCGGCTTGTTCATCATCAGATAAATGAATTCGCGGAAAAGCACCTTCTCCCCGTTCACCCTGATCTCGTCCTCATGCGGATTCACCTGAAGACCGCTGTCTTTGACGGTTTTCCCGTTCACCGTTACCGCTCCTTGCTTCACCAGCTTCTTCAATTCGCTGCGCGTTCCGTATCCCGAATGCGAAAGTACTTTATCAAGCCGCTGCGTCTGTTTCACCAAGTCCACCTCCATCCGGGCGGATATTCATTTTTCAGCAATCCGTCAATCCATTTTGCCCAGCCGACGGAATATCCGTCCACGCAAACCAGGCAATGGCCTTTGGACGAAACCCCCGGCGCTTTATCCAGCCGGCTTTCCTCGATTTCCAGCGTTTCCCCTTTTAAATAACGGACGATTTCCTGCGAATCGGCGGGAAATGACACGCTTCTTGCCACTTCCTCCCTGGAGATCGCCATGGCAAGCGCATGGGAGGGGACGAAGCGGTTTTTTTTCACCAAGCCGATAAACCACCCCGGCCTGGCCACCTTCAGCCCCGACAGATCGGGCAGTCCCGGGTCGGCAGCATACAGAAATTCGCCAAAGGAGACGATTGCGGCATCAGGCTTTTTAAAGCCGATCTGTTCAAGGAAGTCTTCGCAAATCGCCGTTTCATTTTTGCCCGCTCTTTGCTTCATGATCGACTGATGGCGGATTGCCTCCGTTTCTGCCGCGTCATGTTCGTCACTATGCTTTGCCAGCACAGCGGCAAAATGGCCCTCTCCCTCTATGCAGTGCGGCCAAAGCCTTGCCGTTGCGGCAGCCGCCTGGCGTGAGGATTCGCTCGCTTGGCGATCACCGCTCCATTTGTCGACCCAGTCCGCTCTTCCCGGCGAAAACCCGAAGCTTTCAGGCACCTGCGCAACGGAGAATGCTTGATGCCGGTCAAGGAACGCGGCAATCTGCGATTCGTTTTCCTCGGGAGCGAAGGTGCAGGTGGAATAGACGATTGTTCCGCCAGTTACCAGCATCTTGGCCGCCCAGTCGAGTATGTCCTTCTGCATGATCGCGCAGGTCCGGATGGAATCGGGCGACCATACCTTGACCATGTCTTCATCCTTGCGAAACATGCCTTCCCCCGAACAGGGAGCGTCTATCAGAATTTTATCGAAATAGCCGGCAAATGCCCGGCTCAAGCTTTCCGGGGATTCATTGGTTACAACCGCATTCCGTATTCCGCTCCGCTCGATATTCTTGACCAATGCCTTGATCCGCTCCGCCGAGGTATCATTGCAAACGAGCAGTCCCTGTCCCTGAAGCTTGGCGGCGATTTGCGTGGATTTCCCTCCCGGAGCGGCGCACAGATCCAGCACCCGCTCGCCCGGCCGGATATCGAGCAATTCCACCGCAGACATCGCTGACGGCTCCTGTATGTAGTATAAACCTGCATAATAATAAGGGTGCTTTCCCGGCCTTTCCTCCTGCTCGTAATAAAAACCTTCGCCGCTCCACGGAACGGGATCCAACGTAAACGGCGAAATCCGCTTGAAGTCGGCAACGGAAATTTTCAAGGTGTTGACGCGTAGTCCGAAATTCCGGTTATGCCCGTAAGAGGCGATGAATGAATCGTATTCGTCTTGAAGCAAGCTCTTCATGCGATCGACAAACGCTTGCGGAAGCTTCAACTGCATGCTCTTATTGCCCCCTGTCTGTACGGCCGTTTGTCCAGTATAAAGGGACTGGCATAATCAAACGACCGTTTTTCATGTTTATTTTGCTGCAAAGCAAGATTCGCTATGAACAAGCTGATTGTGTTAGCTGCAAGCAGCGTCTGCAATGGCAAAAAGCAGCGTCTCGCACGCTGCATGGACGCTGCCCGGAAAGACCCCAAAACATTTTGAATTAAAACCTATAGGGCTGGGGGGTATCTTCTGTAGAGACCTGGCGGTCGCCTTTGAAACCGGGAAATTACCGCAAAATCTTATCCTATTTCCTGGTTTCAAGAGCGACGGAAGAAGATACCCCCCACCCGACAAAAAGACTTTTTAATTTATAGGGTTTTTTTTCGGGAGTATGAAGAGCGTCTTGCACGCTGCCGCTAATCATCATGCAGCGCAAGGGATTCGGGATCGAAACGTTCCACCTCTGCCGCAAGCCGGGGATCGGTAATGCGGATATCCAGATCGTAGAAGTCGAAAGGTTCGCGCTCATACCGCCCCAGCTTCTGTATATACCGGCGGCATTCATCCAGCAGCTGCGCCAAATCGATGCCGAGTTCCGCCTTCGGATGGGGCCCGAGCTTCTCAAGCGCCGCAGTCATCAGCTTGATCGCTCCGCCAAGATTCCCGTTGCGAAAATGATACAAGCCGACAGCCACCTGCAGAAGTCCTTGATAAAGCGGATTTCTCCCTTCCTCCAGCCACAGCTCCTCCATCACCTCATGGCATTCAAAATAATCGCGTTCTTGATTGAAATAATAGTAAAAGGCAATATAAAGCGGATCGTAGCTCATGCCGACTCCTTTATTGGGTTGCGTCATGCTGCTTGGAACGCATCAACGCCTCCTGAATTTCCAAGGACAGCCGTTTCAGCTCCCAAATGTCCTCATGCTCCCAAAGCTCGTTGAAGCGAAGCTGGAATTGCGCGGCTTCTCTCACCTTGCGGTAAAAATAAAGCTCCTGGATATCGATCAGGATCTTCGAAACAACATTGGCGTTGTCCTCAAACAGCTTCTGCGATTCGACGATTTCCTCGCGGATGCTCGACATTTCCTCATCGAGCTTGAAAGCCGCTTCCGCCGCCTTCTTCAGTCGGATCTGAACGTTTTCCGGCAAACTCGATTTAAACTTATAATTGAGCGAGTGCTCGATCGTGGCCCAAAAATTCATCGCCAGCGTGCGGATTTGAATTTCCGCCAAAACACACTTCATGCCAAGCGCCGTTTGTACCGGATACTCGACGATCACGTGATAGCTGCGGTACCCGCTTTCCTTTTTATTCACGATATAATCCTTCTCATACACCAGCGTCATATCCTTGCGGCTGCGGATTAATTCCGCGACCTTGCTGATATCCTCGACAAATTGGCACATGATGCGAATTCCCGCTATGTCTTCAATTCCCGTCTCCAACTGATCCATCGGAACGGATAAACGGCTTGCTTTATCCAAAATGCTCGATATTCGTTTGACCCTGCCCGTTACAAATTCGATCGGGGAAAATTCCTCGCGTTTCTTTAACTCCGTCCGCAGCGTTTTGAATTTTACCTTCAGTTCCTCGACCGCTTGTTCATAAGGAAGCAAAAATCTCCCCCAATCTCTAGCGTCCATTCACTTCCCTCCAATTCTTAACCGAGTTGAGCGTCTGCTCCCACCGCCTGGGAAATATGATGATAGCCATCTTTTTTCAAAAGCTGTGATAATTCCCGATTGATGGTGCGCAAAAGCTCCGGCCCTTCATAAATAAGCGCAGTGTAAATTTCCACCATGCTGGCCCCTGCGCGAATTTTCTCATAGGCGTCCTTTCCCGTAAATATCCCCCCGGATCCGATAATCGGAAGTCGCCCCTCTGTTATTTGATATATTTTTGAAATGATTGCCGTGGAACGGCTGGAGAGCGGTTTTCCGCTCAGGCCTCCCTGCTCGCTTGCATTGGCATGCGGCGTCAAGCCCGATCTGTCCAGCGTGGTGTTGGTGGCGATTATGCCGGAAACGGCATGGGAAGCTATCGTTTTGATCATATATTCCAATTCTTCATCGCCCATATCGGGCGCGATTTTGACAAGCACGGGCTTGGCGCGGCTTCCTGCGCTTTGTATGGCGATTTCATCCGTTACCGCTGACAGCAGCTTTTTCAGGTCATCGCCATGCTGAAGCTTCCTTAGATCCGGCGTATTGGGCGAGCTGATATTGACGACAAAAAAATCGCCGTTGGCATACAGCTTTTGTATACAGGCTCTATAATCGTTCTCGGCCGTTTCATTCGGCGTCCATTTGTTTTTGCCGATATTGATCGCCAGCGGAATCGGTCTTGCCGCAAGCTTCCCCAGCTGTGCGGCCATGGCGTCGGCCCCCTCGTTGTTAAAGCCCATGCGGTTGATCAAAGCTTGATCTGCAGGCAGCCGGAACAGCCGCGGCTGTTCGTTGCCGGGTTGAGCCTCCGGCGTCACCGTGCCGACTTCCATGAAGCCAAAACCGATTGCGGAAAATCCGGCAACGGCCGCGGCATTCTTATCCAATCCTGCGGCGAGGCCGATCGGCGAAGGGAAGCGGATTCCCCACAGCTCCGAGCTTAATTCAGGGCTTTCTCCGACGCCGTACATCCGGCGAAGCAGCGCAGTCATTCCCGGAATCTTGCCTGCAGTATGCATGCCTCCAATCACCAAATGATGGGCGCGTTCCGCATCCAGTTTAAAGAACAGCGGTTTTCCGATTTTTTTGTACAGTATTGGAAATCACTCCCTCTTGGACAGCTCTAGAAAATAGTTTATCTTTTTCGGCTGCAAAAAGGAAGCAGCCATTTGTTCACAGCATTATTTTAACCTGAGCGGCTTAAAATATGGTATGATAGTTGGGCATATATGTATTCAGCCGCAGCATGATCTTTTGGCGAAAATCCTGTGAAAGAAAGGTCGAGAGGGCAATGGTCAAAAAACAAAAAGCATATCTGGAACGCAAGCACAAAAATGAAGTCAACAGAAAAGCAATCATCTGGGTCTCTTCCATTTTTGTGGGAATCGTCATCATCATGGCTGTACTGATGATTTTAAAAGTGTAGAACGGCACCGGATATCCAATCCAACCAAGCCGGACGCATCCGTATGCGAGCCGGCTTTTTCATTTAATCGAGCCAATTGTATCTTTTTCCGGGATTGGTTTGCTTGGCCGTGTGCGGCAGCGAAAAAGGTTTGTCCGCCCGAATCGGCTCCTCGGGAAGCCCGTCGCTCAGGATCGACACCTTCGTTCCCTTCGGTACAAGATCGAACAGCTCCTCGATATCCGCCTTGCCCATGCGGATGCAGCCTAGCGATTCATCTTTGCCGATGCTGTCCGGCTTGTTGGTGCCGTGTATGGCATAGCGCGTGTTGGAGAGCGTCATTCCCCGGCTGCCGAAATCGCCGTCCGACCTGCCGTTCGGATTGACGACCTTCTCCGTGATCGCAAAATCGCCTGTCGGCGTACGGTCGCCGCCCAATCCGACAGGGTAATTCCTCAGCAGCATGCGGCCGCTTGCCACCGCCAAGCGGTGATGGGTCTTGTCGATTATAATCTGCAGCGGCTGTTGCCACGGATTGAGCTGAGGCGAAAGGTTGAAGCCATCTGTGACTCCCGGCAGCAGAGCGGTTGACGGCCTTCCTTCGTCTCCCTTCTGCCGCTGCGGCACCGGCTGTTGAAGGCGTCCCGTGTCCGCCGAATCCCGCGCTTGCAAATAAGCTGTTAACGGCTGAAAAAGCCGTTCCATGAGAGGCGTCCGCCCGGACATATAATTGTCCGGATAATTGGCGTCAAGCTGCTCCGCTTGTGCAGGATATCGGCCCGTTTCCGCCTTATATGCCGCAAGCGCCGAAAGCAAGGCGAGCAGCTGTTCCTGCTGCGGCTTCCATGCGGCTGTATCCCGGCGCGATGCGCTGTCGTCAGCCGGCTCGCAGGAGCAGCTCGAACGGTCATGATACGATAGCGTCAATCGGCCTCCGGATGCATCCCGATCCGCAGACAGAAGCATCTGCGGCGGCTTCGACCAATCGGACCAACCCTTGACCGAGCTGGCGGCCGCCTTGGCAACAACCGCGCGGCGGACTTTCTGGGCGTCGGTCAGAAGCATGTCCCGGACAATTTTATCCAATCGGTCCGCTCCGTCATCCGACTGGATGAAATATACGTTGATAAGCGGAGAAACGGGAGTCGTCTCCGACGGCGGAAGGGTGGGAGACAAGGGTGCTTGCGTATGGATCGGCGGCAGTTCGAGAGAAACCTGCTGCGCCGGTTTTCGCAGCTTTTCCGATGGCGTGAACAACAGCAGAAACAAACCCCAAATCAATACCACGCTTATGCGGACAGAACGGAGAATGGCGCTTCTCCTTTTTCGCGGATAAGAAAGCGCGGGCGTTTCCTTTGCTTCTACCATGTCGAGTAGCGCGCTATTCCACCCTTCTTTATTTTTGATAAAATCGAAGGAATGCGCGTCCGGCTTTTCAAACGCCCCATAGATTTCCCCGGACTGCTCAAAGCAGTAGTTGGCTTTCCCTTGTTCGCCTCTGCGAAGATATTCTTTGCCCAGCAAATACCAAGCCATTTTATTATCCGGATGCTGATTCACATAGTCTTTTAAATATTGGCGATTGCCTGTTTCCGGGAGATTTGTCTTCCCTTTGCCGGCATGATCTTGATCGGACATGGCCCACCTCTGGCTTCGGGTTAATTCCTTAGTCTCTATTATTTTCTTTGAAAGTCTTGCATATTCCTTCTTTTATGCCGCTGCTGTATAATAGAGCACAAGATTTCGTTAAACGTGAGGGAGTGGAAATGAGCTTTCAATCCGTCGATTTAAACGACCACAGCCTGCAGATTTACGAGAGCAAACACAAAGCGGGGGCGCACGTCCGCCCCCACTTTCATGATGTCTATCAGCTGCTTGTCATCCTTGAAGGAACGGGGGAAATTTCCCTGTTCGACAAGCCCGCTCCGGTCAAGCCTGACGACATCGTGTTTGTCGCTCCGTTCACCCGCCATTCCGTCTCCACACAAGGCAACCTGACGCTTCTGGTGCTGGCCTTTGACAAGGATGCATGCCTCGGAGCGTCTGCAGCGCAGCTTGATCCGTTCTTGCGTGAATCGCTGTGGATGTCGCTGAATCCTTTGGTCGCTCCGGAAATCAAAACGCTGCTGCGAAAAATACTTTACGAGCAGGCGAATCCTAAACCGTTATCCGGTCTGGCCATTCAAATTCAGCTGACCGAGCTGCTGCTGCATCTTTACCGCAGCCTGCAAACCGACAGTTCGGAGGATTTCAACAGCGTGCGCGCCGAACGCATTCGCCAGTACATCGATTCCCGTTACTATGCTGCACTCACCGCTTCCGAATTGTCCCGCAGGCTCGGAATCAGCACCCGCTACATGAATGACATCTTCAAAGCGCAATTCGGCCTGACGCCGATGCAGTATTTAGCCTCCACCCGCGTGGAGAAGGCCAAGGATTTGTTGACGGAAACCGACAAGGATATCATCTCCGTCTGCTTTGAAGTCGGCTATGAGACGGTTTCCGTCTTCTATCGCGCCTTCAAGCAGAAAACCGGCCATTCCCCCCACCGTTACCGCACCATCAAGCAGCTGCCAGCCGCCGACATGCCGGAATAACGTCTGGAAGTCTGTCCGGTAAATTAGTTCAAGTGAATATATATTCAAAATCATGCAGATAACTCCCGAGGAGATGGGGCTGCGCGCTTAAATCTATATGCTCGGGAGCATACCACACAAAACGTAAATATTTACTTGAACCCATTCGCCTGAAAGACTGCTAGCCTCGCATAAACTTATCGCTATCTGTCAGCAGTGCTGCAGAAAACGCTCCTTCATAAGCGCCAACACCTCGTCGCCAGGACGGTCCCAAATTCCCCGATTGAAAATTTCCGCTTCGATCGGCCCGCTGTAACCGGCCAGATCCACGGCCTGCCGCATGCGGCGGAGCTGCATCACTCCGTCGCCCATCATCCCGCGTCCCATCAGCACATCAGGCAGCGGATTGAGCCAATCATTCACATGAAAGCCGAATATTCGGCTGCCCGCCCGTTGAATTCCGGCATACAATTCGGGGTCCCACCACACGTGGAATACATCGACGATCACCCCTACCTGATCGGCAGCGAATGGCTCCGCCATAGCCAAAGCCTGGCCCAGCGTCACAATCACCGAACGGTCGGCGGCGAACATCGGATGCAGCGGTTCGATTGCCAGCTTGACCTTGCAGGCTTGGGCGTAGGGTGCAAGCTGCGCAATGCCTTCAGTAACCATCTGCCGCGAAGATTCCAGATCCTTGCCCGCAAGCCCGCCGCACACCAGCACCAGCACGTCCGTTCCAAGCTCGGCCGCTTCCTCCACGGCCCTGCGGTTGTCATCCAGATTGGCCTGGCGTCCGGCGGCCGTTTCCGCCGGAAACATGCCGCCGCGGCACAAGCTGGAAACGCCAAGCCCGCTGTCCCTGATGATGCGCCGGCTCTCTGCAAGCCCCGTTTCCTGAACCTTATGCCGCCACAGGCCGATCCAAGAAATGCCCGCGCGCATGCAGCCGTCCGCTGCTTCCTGCAGGCTCCAACGATTGGTGGTAATTTGATTATGACTCAGCCGCTCGATTGAAGTGAAAGCTTCCATTCGTTGCCGCACGTCCTTTCGCAATCGGATTTTTTGTGCATGGATCAAATACCCGCCAGCTTCAGCAGCAGGCTCATGCGCTCTGCTGCGATTTCCGCGTCGCGGATCAACCCCGCTTGATCGGCCAGCACCAGAAGCTTGGATAAATGCACAATCGAACGGGCGCCTTCGCTGCCGCCGATCATGCGGAAATGCTCCTGATGTCCGTTCAGATAAGCCATGAATACGATGCCGGTCTTGTAAACGTAGGTCGGCCGCTGAAAAATATGCCGCGACAAGGGCACCGTTTTCTCCAGAATCGCGTCGTAATCGGCGATTCTTCCCTCGTCAAGGGCTTGGAGCGCTGCGGCCGCAGCAGGTGCAATCGCGTCGAAAATTCCAAGCAGCGCATGACTGTAACCGGATTCATCGCCTTTGATCAGCTGTGGGTAATTGAAGTCGTCGCCGGTATACATTTTTACATTCCCGGGCAGCCTGCGGCGCATGGCGACTTCCTTTTGCTCATCCAGCAAGGAAATTTTGATGCCGTCGATCTTGTCTGCGTGCGCATTGATTATTCGCAGACAGGCATCCATCGCCGCATCCGCATCCCCGTGGCCCCAATAACCCCTAAGCGCAGGGTCGAACATGTCCCCAAGCCAGTGGAGAATGACAGGCTGCGACACCTGGCTCAAGATCCGTTCATACACGTATTCGTAATCCTCGGAGCTCTTCGCACATGCCGCCAGCGCCCGGCTGGCCATCAGGATTACCCTGCTGCCGGCAGCTTCCACGAACGACACTTGCTGCTCATAAGCCGCAATCACTTCCTGCAGCGACACGGCGCTTCCTGCTGCGAGATGATCCGTCCCCGCTCCGCTGGCGATCATACCGCCGACGGCTTTGGCTTCCGCCACGGAACGGCGGATCAATTCCCGAGAACTCTCCCAGTCAAGTCCCATCCCGCGCTGCGCGGTATCCATCGCTTCCGCCACGCCCAATCCCAGCGACCACAAATAGCGGCGATATGCGAGCGTGCCTTCCCAATCGATTGCCGACTGATGAAGCGGATCGACGTCGGCCAGCGGATCGCAAACCACATGGGCGGCGGCGTATGCACTGCGAAGAAGCGGTTTAGAGCCGGAAGGCGCTGTGAAGCCGGAAGCGCCGGAAAAGCTGTAATCCGTCAGCGAGCCGCCGGCCAGCGGCAGTTTGATGCTGAGTCGTGATCCCATTGTCCGATTCCTCCTCCTATAATTTCAACTCGGGTACATCGATCCAACGTCGCTCCCGCCAGGACTGCATGCCAAGCTCTGCAAGCTGAGTTCCTTTGGCCCCCTCGAGCAGCGTCCAAGGGAAGGGCTCGTCGTTTGCCACATGCTTCAAAAACAGTTCCCACTGCGCTTTAAAACCGTTGTCGAACTGCTGGTTGTCGGGGACCTCCTGCCACTGTTCACGGAACGCAATCGGATTGGGAATGTCCGGATTCCATACCGGTTTCGGCGTGTTGATGCGATGCTGCACCTTGCAGTCGCGAAGTCCCGCGACCGCACTGCCCATCGTTCCGTCGACCTGAATCGTCAGCAGATCCTCACGGTTGACGCGGACCTCCCAGGAAGAATTAACCTGGGCGACAATTCCGCCCTCCAGCTCGAATGTGGCATAAACGGCATCCTCCGCCGTAGTTTCATACGAATTGCCCTGCTCATCGACACGCTGCGGAATATGGACAGCCCCCAAGCAGGAGACCTTGCGGACTTCTCCGAAAAGGTCATCCAGCACATAGCGCCAGTGGGGGAACATATCGAGAATGATTCCGCCGCCGTCTTCCTTGCGGTAATTCCATGACGGACGCTGGGATGGCTGCCAATCGCCTTCGAATACCCAGTAGCCGAACTCCATCCGCACGGCGAAAATGCGTCCGAAGAAACCGGAGTCGATCAGTCTCCTCAGCTTAAGCAAGCCCGGCAGAAACAATTTGTCCTGGACCACTCCATGCTTGACGCCCGCCTGATGGGCAAGCCTTGCCAATTCATAGGAGGATGCAAAATCTGCAGCAGTCGGTTTCTCGCAATAAATGTGCTTGCCTGCGGCGATCGCTTTGCGGATCGCATCCGCCCGCTTCAATGTCGTTTGCGCATCGAAATATACGGAATAGGCCGGATCGCTCAGGCAGGCGTCGAGATCCGTGCTGAAATTTGCAATCTCATGCGTCTCCGCCAGCTTTCTCAGCTTTTCTTCCGACCGTCCTACCAAAATCGGCTCCGGCATGACCACATCCTGATTGGCAAGCTTGACTCCCCCCTGCTTGCGGATAGCCGCAATCGAGCGGATAAGATGCTGATTGGTGCCCATCCGTCCGGTTACTCCGTTCATAATTATCCCTACCTGATGCATTGCCATGAAAAAAACACCCCTCCCGAGCTTTTCGATCCTCTTACTGTAATAAGATTAGTCGAAACCGAGAAAGGGTGTCTTATGGGATTCAGAACCGGATTCTTAAAATCGGAACTTAATTCACTTGGTCGATGTCTCTCAAAATCACCGCATGCCGCTCAGCTTCCCACTGTACATCCATCCCCAGCTGTTCGCTGAGGAAACGCAGCGGGACGAAGCTTCGTCCCTCTTTGATATAAGGTGCCGCATCCAGCTTGCTTGCTGCCGCTTCGCCGCTCCCCCGGGTGACGGAAGTCTCGGCGGATCCCGCTGTCAAGGTGATCGTTACCTCTTTTTTGGAAAGCTTGATGTTCGTTTTTCCGTCGTTCCGGTCAAAGGCAAGCGTATACCCGAAATCTGCTCCGATTGCGGCTGCAGGCACCATCAAACGATTGTTCTTCAATTCCGGACTGACATTGAATTGAATCCGGCTTTGGTTGTGCAGCACAACGATTTTACTGTCCGCAGGCAGCCCCGCTGGATAATGGTAAGGCACCGCTTTGCGAATTTTGTTGTTATAGGCGTCGGCGATATAAACGGTTCCGTCACGATCCACGGCGACATCGTAAGGCATCTGCAGTCGGGCCGAGAGTTCGGGGCCTTCTTTGTCGCCCCTTTCACCGCCTGTACCGGCCACCGTCGCAACCTTGCCGTCGTGAAGATAACGCACCGCATGGTTCAGGCTGTCGGCAATCAGCAGACCTCCGTCCGGTGTTACGGCAATCCCTTTGGGAAAATCGAATTTTGCCTGCAGGGCGTCTCCGTCGGCGAAGCCCCCCTCCTTGTACAGTTCGTTGTCTCCATATGCGGCAGCGGGATTGCCGGCTATTGTGCTTACCGTCCGGGCTTGCATATCAATATAGCGGATGCACTGATTGCCCGTATCGCTCACCAGCAAATTGCCTTTGGCGTCGATGGCAATGCCGCTCGGTTCATTGAACTTTGCACGGTTCATCGGTCCGTCGGCGAAATCCCCGCTCGGCTGCGCATAGCCGGGTATGATCTCGACGATGCGGGTTGACGGCGCATTCAAGGTCGTTACGCTGCCATCCGGGGTGATCTTGCGGATCGCGTGGTTCTGCGTGTCCGCCACATAAAGCGTTCCATCGGAGGCGACAGCCAGATCTGCGGGGGAATGAAAGCTTGCCTCCGCCCCTTTGCCGTCCGCGCTGCCGGGCACGCCGCTGCCGGCTATCGTGGTCACCTGACCGGATACGGCAATTTTGCGGATCGCATGATTGCCCGTATCGGAGACATAAACATTGCCCTTCGCATCCAACGCCATCCCCTGCGGATGGTTGAACAGCGCCAGCTGCCGGCTGCCGTCCACAAGCGTGCCGAGCGGCAAGCCCTTGGCATCGTATGCTAGGTTGATGCCGGCAAACACGGAAACCGACTTGGCACCGATGCGGCGAATCAGCTGGTTATCCGTGTCGGCGACCAGCACGCTGCCGTCCTGCTGCACGACAATGCTTCGCGGAGAACGAAACGAAGCCTGCGCGTTCGCTCCGTCGGTCATGTTATATCCGCCGCTGCCGGCCAGCGTGACAACGTCGGAGACAATCTGGCCGGACTGGCCGATCACCCACTGCGGCGCGGCCGCTGCGGCCAGCGGCAATGCCGTCAGCGAAGCGAGGCACACAATTAATGCGCATGCGATTAATTTTAACCGTTTCATTGCATTCTCCTTTTGGCTGAATGGGCCAGCCCACTTCTTCATTGTTTCGGTATCAGGAAACTTAATCGCGGCGGCTGAAGATTATATAATGACAGCCGCAAGCGTCTTGACGTAAACGATCGTTTCCGCCGATGGAAAATCCCCGCCCTGATGGAAGGCTATCCGATACTCCCTAATGTAGTCGGCTGAAAATAACTGCTCCAGGCAAGCGCTGCAGTGGTATAGGTCGTCACAACCGTCAGGTTGGGAATCGGATCTACAGCGTAAGTGGCAGCGGTAACCGTCCCCCAGCCGACCGGCTGATGCTGCCCGTCCAAGGCATCGACGGTGAGGTTATAATTGGTTCCCGCGTCCAATCCGCTGACAGGAAAGGTTAAGGAAGATGTGGACGCAACGATCATTCCGTTCACTCGCACGTCATAATAGACGGCTGAAGTGACGGTATTCCACGAAAGATTAATCCCAAAAGGATCATTCGCCGCAGGTTGATTTACCACGATTTCTTGCAGCGCATCAATCGGGATTCCGGACGTCCACGTGCTTTCACCCGCTTTTTGCAAACTGACCGTCGCTTTCGCGCCATGATAAAGTTCATTTCTAAAAGCCAAAGCTGAATGCGTGAATGTCACGGCACCCGAACTGGCCGACAAATCCAGTATGATCGCATTACGCGTCGGATCGCCGTCCTTATCGGTCAAGACCGCCATATTATGAAGTTGCAGCGTGTAGGTTGCAGCCTGGCTTCCCACCGAAATCTTGATGGTATCGCCGTCGGCTAGGCCGGAATCGCGCCATTTGGTATTTCCTGCATGCGCGTCCGACAGCAGATATACGGAAGGCGCATCCGGGTTGTAGACCAGTTTGACATTGTCCGCGGCAACGTCCGAGAGCGGCGGAGTGCCGGTGCTGGTAAAGCTGAAATTCACCGCATCATTGGTCAAACCGCTGTACGCGTTTTTGACCGCGCCCGCAGGAATGACCAAGGTATACACCGAACCCGGATTAAAGGTCGGATGGGTAATCGTGATCTGCATATAACCGCCGATGATCTGCAGCGGTGCGGACATCGCCGCATTCACGCCAGAAAGCGCATGATTGGAGCTGTCGAGCAGCTGGATGCCGCTTAAATATACGGCGTCCACCACAGAGGTTGCTGTCAGCACCAGCGATTGGTCGACTGCAACAACACTGGAATTCTGGATAAGGTACGGCTTGCCGTAAATTATCGGCTGGCTGCCACCGGGAAAATTTACCGTATGACCGAGCTTTTTATTCGAGTTTGAATGCGATGAAGAATTTGACGGTGTCGGCGTTGGAAACGGGGTTTGCAATTTTTCTTTGGCTTTTTCAAACTCATTTCTTTTATTTTCATCCAGCTTGGCGAAATACTCGTTTAAAGCCGCTTTCTCCTGTGCCTTCAAAGCTTCCTGCTCCAGCTTGCTTTGATTATGCATCTGCTGATTAACGCGCTGCAGCAGCTCCAAGTTCTGCCTGATCAAATCCTCCCGCGTCAGATTTTGCTCTATCAGAAGATGCTGCTGCGCCTCCTCCAGTTGGTTCAACTGCTCCTGCTGCTTTTTCTGCGTTTCCGTCAGCTCGGGAGGCTCCACTTGCTGCAGATCGATTTTATTGTCAAGCTGCGGATTGACCCGGTCAATCTCCTCTTGAATGCGCTGCCGTTCGATTTTTTGCTCGGCTATCGCCGTGTTGACGATATTGCCCACAAGGTTCATCAGATTTGTTTGGTAACGCTGCAAATCCAGCGGAGAGACGAGGCCGATCTGTTGCAGGGAAGGACTGGACGCATGCTGCTCCAGCAGCTGCTTCTGAAGATTGATGAATTCTTCCTGCTCTTGGTCAAGCGCTTTTTTATTGCGGACGATCGCTTCAATAATGGCAGACGAAGCCGAATTGACGAATTGCTTGAAATCGATCGGAGCCAAGACTACATTGGCCGGTTGCCCCGATTGGCCGCCCGGAAGCACATCCATCTGCATGAACGGATATATCATTTGAGTTTTTTCGGTTGGTTTCGCACCGCCGGGATTCGCCTCTTTGACGGTGACGGCAACCACTCCCGCGCCCACCACAGCTTTGGTCATTCCCGTTTGCGTATCCACGCCGGCAAAAAACTGCGTTCCGCGAATCCCCATGACGGTCGTCGGCGTCTCGACATTGAATTGATCGTTTTGGCCGAGCAGCTTTTTCGCTTTGACCCAAATCGATCCCGCCCACAATTTAAACACCGATTTCTTCCCGCCGTTTTTATCGTCAAGCTCCGATATGTATACGCTGGAATTCTCGCCTATCGTGACTTCATCCTGATGATCGACGATTTCCAGCACCACGCCGGATTGCACTGCTGTGGAGATATGATCGCCGTAATTCAGGCTCATCTCCTTATAGGCTTGGAATTGCTTGGATCCGCCGGCTTTGGTAATCAAAACAGTTCCGGTAACATCAACCACTCTCGCGGTTCTTGCCGTTTTCGCCTCAACAGGAGATGACCATCCGGCGCTGACGGCGGAAAATAAAATGACAGCAATGCCGATGAGCGATATTAACTTGATGCGTCTATTTTTTATCCCCATTTCGTTCCCTTCACCTCACCCATTGATAAATCGCATTTAACCTTTTTTCTTCTGAAGAAGCGACGGCGATTGGATGAATCCGTCAACCTCGTAAAGCTTGATCTCCACCGTCTTGCCCTTCATCCGTTTTTCACCCGCAAATATATAAGAAAAATAAGCTTTCGTACGCTCGTAAGTCGCCTCTGACACCAGAATCTGATTGGCCGCCGTATTGGCTTCGATTCTCGCGGCCGTATTCACATGGTCGCCGATTGCCGTATAGTCCACGCGCAAAAACGAACCGATGTTGCCGACCACCACTTCGCCCGTATTGATGCCGATTCCTATACTGATCTCTACCCCGTATTTGTCCATAATTTCCTGACGCACTTCCGCCATGCCCTGCTGAATGTCATAAGCCGTCTTGACCGCAAAGTAAGGATGCTGCTCGACAACGAGCGGCGCGTTGAAAATAATCATCGCGGCATCGCCGATAAATTTGTCGATCGTCCCCTGATTGGCAAGCGCCTTGTTCGTGATCATGTCAAACATCATATTGAGAAAGCCGACAACCTCTTCCGGCTTGAGCTTTTCCGAAAGGGTCGTGAAGCCGCGAATATCGAGAAACAAAATCGAGAGCTCCTTGTTGACGCCGCCGAGCGGCAGCTCCCGGTCGCTTTTGGCGATCTGGCCGACAAGCTCCGGCGACAGGTACCGGCCAAACTGCTTGGTGATGAAGTTCTTCTGTTTCGTTTCATAGTAGGTTCGCACGGCCACATTGGAAAGAAATGAGAGCAGCAGGGAAAACGTGGGATGGACAACATCCAGAAAGCTGTTGCCATACGCAAACCATGCGAATTGTCCGACAAGCAGCAACCCGATGACGCCCAACAATAGAAAGAGGCTGACCAGCGTCTTCAGCCGCCAGCTGAGCAGCATGCCGAGCAGCAGGATCAAGAGGATGAGCAGGGAGACGTATAAATTCGCAACTGTCAGCACGCGCTCGCCGTTCAGCAGCTGATTGACAATGTTGGCATGCACGTAAACCAACTTCATTTCTTTATCGATCGGAGTAATGCCGTTGTCATTCCCAAAACCTACGGCGGTGAAACCGATCAGCACGATTCTGTCTTTGAAATTTTCGGCAGGAAATTCCCCGTCTAACACCCGGGAGAAGGAGACCGTTTCGAAATCATTGGCGGAAGCTTCATATTTGATCGTAATTTGCGTCTGGGGATTATCGTTAAGGAAAGGCTTTGCTTTGGCTCCGGCCATCTCCGCCAGCATATATCCGAGCGAATAGACGGGGGTCCCGTCCGGCTCGTTGATTTGCAGCAAGCTTTTGCGGATCACCCCGTCGTTATCGTAGAGCGCATTGATATGCGCATGCCTTGTCACCTGATCAAGCTCCGGAATCGGTTTGTTCCAATGCTCGGCCGTCAACACGCGGCTGGCGTCAAAATGCGCAATCTGACGCCTGAAGAAGCTTTCCGTCTCGGCGTAACAGGGAAGCACAACGTTATGATACTTGGCAAGCGCCTTGGCGAATTCCGCATCGCTGCTTGCATCGCCATTGGTGGTGAAGAGAATATCAAAGCCAATCGCTTTGGCCTCAGACCCAGTCTGATTCATTTTGGCCAGCAGATCCACATAGACCTTGCGATCCCAAGGGTAGGTGCCCAGCGCTTGCAGCGAGGCTTCGTCGATTCCAACCACGATGATATTTTCATTCGGAATCCCGCTCATACTCGCCTTCATATCGAAATTAAACAGCGCATTCTTCAATGCGTCCATGGAGCCGTAAGCAAAGCTGGTCAGGGACAATAGTACGATTAGCGCGTTGACCAGTATAATGGTGTTTCTCAAACGCTTCCTCATGTTTCCCCACCGATCATATGCGAAAAGCATAGGGTTTTTCTCACTCAAAGTCAAAAAAACGCGAAATTTGTTAGATTTTGCGGCTAAAGTCATTATAGCAAATCAATGCGATTTTAAAACTATTTTTTTCCAAAAATCATAGCTTCAAGTTAATAGATATTTTTAAAAAAAGAGTGCAAACCTGATAACCGTTTGCACTCCATTGATCGATATTTTAGCCGGCAATATCCGCTTTCACTGAAATATTCTTCCTTACGCCAAATAGGCTTCTTTGACCTGTTGATTCGAAAGCAGGGAATCGGCGATTCCCTCCATGATGATTTCCCCCGTTTGTATGACGTACCCCCTATGCGCTATTTGCAGGGCTTGGAAGGCATTTTGCTCCACAAGCAAAATGGTCATTCCTTGCCGGTTCAATTCCAGAATAATATCGAAAATTTGTTCCACGATGACCGGAGCAAGTCCCATTGAGGGTTCATCCAGCAGCAGGATTTGCGGCTGAATCATCAATGCTCGGGCGATGGCCAGCATTTGCTGTTCGCC
>CAZESH010000046.1:0-20536 GCA_964514665.1 uncultured Caryophanales bacterium | reverse complement strand
ATTTAACGCACTGGTCGTATTTGCAGCAAAGCATATATCCGTCGGATTGGAAATATGAAACAGTCGGCTTAAATTGTATCTCGCTTCAAGCAGCACCTTGCCTGCTGCTCTTGCCATCTTGTGGCTTCCCCTGCCGGGATTGGCCGCGTATTCAAGCAAACAGCGGTTCATCGCTTCGATTACTTGCGGCGGCTTTGGCCATGAAGTCGCGGC
The DNA here is from genome assembly GCA_964514665.1 of uncultured Caryophanales bacterium. GTDB lineage: Bacteria > Bacillota > Bacilli > Paenibacillales > KCTC-25726 > CAZESH01. The sequence goes on along the minus strand of CAZESH010000046.1, from coordinate 20,323 downwards.
ATGATCAAAATATCGGACGGATTGCACAATTCCACCTCATTTGCCCATAAATAATGCATACCACAATTCATTCTTCTTTTGAAGAAATAAAATCTGATATGCATCCAGCTTTTATTAGTTTGGCGGATCTATTCACATTTTAATCTGCAGCAAATCCAACAATCTTTCCAAATCATCCTTGGAATAGTATGCAAACTCAATTTTCCCTTTATCTCTGCCATGTTTTACCTTGACTGTTGTGTGGTAACGATCGCGCAGATGCTCCTCAAGTTGATTGATGAAAGGATCCTTGTTTGGATTTTTTGCTTTTTTCTTATCCTTTCCGGCTTCAAGCTTTTGAACAGCTTCTTCTAGTTCCCTTACACTCCATTTGTTGGCAATCGTTTGCCCGGCGATGGTAAGTTGCATATTCTTATCTTTAATGCCGACAATCGCTTTGGCATGACCCATCGATAATGTTCCACGTGAAACATCATCCTTGATTTTTTCCGGCAGCTGAAGCAGCCGCAGGAAATTGGCAATATGCGGCCTGGATTTGCCGACCTTAGCAGAAAGCTCCTCTTGGGTCAAAGAAAATTGATCCATCAAATTTTGATAAGCTACAGCGATTTCCATGGAATTCAAATCTTCCCGCTGCAAATTCTCGATTAGAGCAATTTCCATTACCTGTTGATCGCTTAACCTTCTCACGACAGCCGGTATAACTGCCAAACCACTCTTTTGGGAAGCTCTCCATCTCCGCTCGCCGGCAATAATCTCATAGCCCTTTAAAATCTGACGAACGATAATCGGTTGAATAACGCCATGCTCTTTTATCGAAGCTGCCAATTCCTCAATGCTTTCCTCATCAAACATTTTCCTCGGTTGATACGGATTCGCCCTGAGCTGTGATAATGGAATCTCGATAACTTTATCATCATCATTAATATGAAGCGACGGAATTAACGCGTCCAATCCTTTGCCGAGACGTTTATTGTTCGAGTTCTTATTGTTCAAGCTCAATCACTTCCTTCGCAAGTTCCATATAAACCTCCGCACCTTTGGATCTGGGATCGTACGTTATAATCGATTGACCGTGGCTCGGCGCTTCGCTCAATCGGACATTCCTCGGTATGATGGTTTGATACACCTTTTGCTGAAAATACTTCTTAACTTCTTCTATTACCTGTATGCCCAAGTTGGTTCTGGCATCGAACATCGTCAACAAAACACCTTCAATTTGCAATGAAGTGTTTAAGTGCTTCTGTACCAATCTTACCGTATTTAAAAGCTGGCTCAATCCTTCGAGGGCATAATACTCGCACTGGATAGGGATAATTACGGAATCCGCCGCGGTCAATGAATTCACCGTCAGAATGCCTAACGATGGAGGACAATCGATCAGAATATAATCAAACATGTGGCGAATTAATTGAAGTGACTTTTTAAGACGGACTTCCCGGGAAATCGTCGGAACCAGTTCGATTTCTGCGCCTGCCAGCTGAATCGTTGCCGGCACGATTTTTAAATTGGGAAGATTCGTGTCCATAATCGTATCCTTAGGATGAATATCATTGATAATCACATCATAGATGCAGTAGACCACATCAGCCTTGTTAATGCCTACGCCGCTTGTTGTATTTCCTTGAGGATCGATGTCGACCAACAGCACCTTTTTCCCCAATGATGCCAACGACGCACCTAGATTTACAGAAGTCGTCGTTTTGCCGACCCCGCCCTTTTGGTTCGTTATTGCAATAATTTTAGACAAAACCTATTCACCTCAATATAAAAATTCAAGCCGCTTCATTTATGCGTCATGATTTAATTCAGCCTTTGTTTTTTGGAATGCGGATCACAATTTCGTAGTGATTGTCATAGTTTTTCTCGTCAGTTTCTATCGCCAGGCCGGTATCATTAATCATTTCTACGGATTGCCGGATCGTGTTAAGCGCCAGTCTGATATCCTTGGCAAAGGAAATCCGTTTTGTTTTTTTGATTTTAGCCGATTCCGAATAAAATTTTACCCTGACTTCCGTTTGCTTTACATTTAAATCTCTTTTAATGATTTCTTCTAAAACCTTGTTTTGCAATTCTTCCGTTTCAAGAGACAGCAAGGCTCTGGCATGCCTTTCCGTAATTTTACGTTCAAGCATGGCCTGTTTAACCTTTTCACCTAAATGAAGAAGTCGAATTTTGTTTGCGATTGTCGACTGGCTCTTCCCTAGCCGTTGTGCCAAGCTTTCCTGAGTCAATTCATGAAGTTCAATCAAACGCTGATAAGCAAAAGCTTCTTCTATTGCCGTTAGTCCTTCCCGATGCAAGTTTTCAATTAATGCAACGGATGCTGCCTGGGAATCATTGATTTCGCGGATAATTCCCGGAATGGTTTCCATCTGCAGCTTGCTGACCGCCCGCCATCTTCTTTCTCCTGCAATGATTTCGAATTTGCCGTTGCGCTGCCGTACGACAATCGGTTGAATGACGCCGTGCGTCTTAATCGTTTGACACAATTCGTCAATTCTTTCATCATCAAATACAGTTCTTGGCTGATACGGACTAGGTACGATTTCTTTAACGGGAATTTGCCTGATCTCATCATTTGCGTTTTTATCTGCCAAACCGAAAAACTTTGAAAACTGTTCCTTCATCTTTTTACCACCTAACTGTCTATCATGGGAATGTAATTTGAATAATTGCAATTCATAAATGGAAGAACCCTGATTTTTCGCGTTAAGAAATGCCTCTACAGAAAAACTCCATCTCCTGAATGAAGAAACGTCTTTTTTCTATAGAAGCACTTACGATAGTAAACAAACGATTATTTTATATTTAAGCAAATGCTGCTTATTTAGTTCTGCGGATACACTAAAACTTGCATCACTTTTATTTCTCCACATACAAACCATAATCCTGCATTCAAATAGATGATTGACGAGAAAATCTTCAATTCAGCAGACTTTTTAACTGAAACGTTCTATTTCCTCTATAAATCTTGTGAATTTTCGTCGTCGAATTTTAAAAGAATAAAATCAGATACCTCTTTTCAAAAAATGTTTCACGTGAAACAACGTTAATTTCACTCGACAAGTGGAAGTTTTAAAGGGATTCCGGGTTTTCTTGGATATTTTTTCGGTGTGTTTGTTAGTTTTTTAATCAGAAGAATGTGACGTTTTGAATGCTCCATGGGGAGTTCAAAAGTCACCGTGCGGTCAAGCCTGGCTCCTAATTCAGAGATTGCATATAACGATTCTTCTTTCTCTTCCTCGGGATCGGCTCCCTTCATCGCGGCAAACAGCTGTCCAAGCTTCACAAAAGGCAGACAAAGCTCACTCAATACATTTAATTTGGCAACCGCGCGCGCCGTTACAAGATCGAAGGAATCGCGAAACGCTTCATTGCGGGCCGCATCCTCGGCTCTTGCATGCACGCAATCGACCTGACTAAAGCCCAGTTCATGAACAAGATGCTGTAAAAATTGAATCCGTTTATTCAAAGAATCAATAATCGTGATCTGGAGGTGAGGAAAGCATATCTTTAGCGGCAGGCTTGGAAAGCCAGCTCCAGAACCGATATCGGCAACTCGCACAAGCTCGTCCATCGGAGTAAAAAAAGCAGGCGAAAGCGAGTCGTAGAAATGCTTGATATAGACTTGCTCCCTTTCAGTTATGCCGGTTAAATTCATCTTCTCATTCCATGTAACCAGTTCGCGGTAATACCGCTCAAATTGCTCAAGCTGCCCGGAATCCAATGTGATGCCTTGCGCCGCAAGCAATTCAACAAAGCGCTGCTGCAAACTGTCCATCATCAACCACCTCTGGTAGCAACAACTTTATTATAGTGTTCCAAATGCACCAGCAAGATGGAGATATCCGCAGGCGTGACGCCGGAAATCCGCGATGCCTGTCCGATTGACAGCGGCCGGATCTTGGAAAGCTTCTGCTTGGCCTCGATCGAAACGCCATGAATCATCTCGTAATCGATATCTTCAGGGATTTTCTTTTTCTCCATTTTCTTCAACCGTTCCACTTGAAGCAGCTGCTTCTCAATATACCCCGCATATTTTACTTGGATTTCCACCTGCTCTTTCATCTCTTCATCCAATGTTAGCGGAGAAGGCGAAAGCAATTCTAAATCGGCATAAGCGATCTCCGGTCTGCGCAGTAAAGAAAGTGCAGTCACACTATTATCGACCGGTGCGGAAGAACGCTCTCTCAAGAAAGTCTGCATACCTTCATCCGGCTTAAGCTTGGTTGCCTGCAATCTTTTCATTTCTTGCTCGATCATTGCCTTTTTATTTAAGAACGCTGCATAACGATCCTCGGAAACAAGTCCGATTTCATACCCGATTTCCGTCAAGCGCAGATCGGCATTGTCATGACGCAGCAATAACCGATACTCCGCCCGGGAAGTCAGCAGCCGATACGGTTCATTGGTACCCTTTGTTACCAAATCGTCGATCAAAACGCCGATGTATCCCTGAGAACGATCCAGGATAACTGGTTCCTTCCCTTGAACCTTTCTCGCTGCATTAATACCCGCCATGATGCCCTGCCCTGCTGCTTCTTCATAGCCGGAGGTTCCGTTGATTTGACCGGCTGTAAACAATCCGGGGAGTCTCTTGGTTTCAAGCGAAGGCCACAATTGTGTCGGTACGACCGCATCATATTCAATCGCATAGCCGTTTCGCATCATTTTAACCTGCTCTAAGCCGGGGATGGAATGCAAAATGCTGAGCTGTACATCTTCAGGCATGCTGGTGGACAATCCCTGCACATAATATTCCGAAGTATAACGTCCTTCAGGCTCGAGAAAAATTTGATGCTTCGGTTTATCGGCAAAACGCACGATTTTATCTTCGATTGAAGGGCAGTACCTGGGACCGGTACCTTCGATCACGCCAGTAAACATCGGCGCACGATGCAGATTGGCATTGATGATTTCATGCGTTTCCGTTGAAGTATAGGTAAGCCAGCAAGGAAGCTGCTCATTGGCGGACTCTTTGGTTTCGTAGGAGAAAAATTTCGGGTTCTCATCCCCTGGCTGAATTTCCGTTTTTGAAAAATCAATCGATGCTTTATGCACTCTCGGAGGTGTTCCCGTCTTGAAGCGCACAAGCTCGAAACCTAAATCACGCAAGCATTGCGATAATTTGATCGAAGGCTGTTGATTGTTCGGACCGCTTTCATACATCAACTCGCCCATAATGATTTTACCGCGTAAATAAGTGCCGGTTGTGAGAACCGTCGCTTTGCTGCGGTATTCCGCTCCGCTTTTGGTAATGACGCCGACACATGCGCCATTTTCAACAATCAGCTCTTCTACCATGCCCTGGCGCAAAGTTAAATTCGGTGTTTTTTCAATGGTTTCCTTCATCGTGTGCTGATAGGAAAACTTATCTGCTTGAGCGCGCAAAGCATGCACAGCCGGTCCTTTCCCCGTATTCAACATACGCATTTGAATAAAGGTGCGGTCGATGTTTCTTCCCATTTCGCCGCCCAACGCATCAATTTCCCGTACGACATGTCCTTTTGCCGGACCTCCGATCGACGGATTGCACGGCATAAATGCGACCATATCCAAATTAATCGTAATCAGAAGTGTTTTCGAGCCCATCCGCGCTGCCGCCAAAGCCGATTCACAGCCGGCGTGGCCGGCTCCGATCACGATTACGTCATATTCTCCAGCCGCATAGCTCATAGTTACTCTCCCTTCTTTTCAATCTGAGCTTATTTTCCCAAACAAAACTGGGAAAAAATTTGGTCAAGCAGTGAATCGCTGACCGAATCCCCGATAATTTCCCCAAGCAGCTCCCATGCCGCTTTGATATCGATTTGTATGATGTCGATCGGTATCCCCTGATCCACACCGTTTAAAGTATCCAAAAGCGACTGTTTCGCCTTTTTCAACAGCTGAATATGTCTGACATTACTTACATATGTTAAATCATTCATTTCCAACTTTCCACTGAAAAATAACGAAACGATCGCCTTCTCAAGCTGGTCCATCCCGCTTTGACCCGTCATGGACATCTCAACCATCCGCTTTTCGCCAAAATATGCTTTTATTTGATCCATTTCGATTCGTTTCGGCAAATCAGTTTTATTGATTATCGCGATGCAAGGCCTGTCTTTAACTTGATCGATTAATTGCAGCTCATCCTCATGCAAGACATCGTTATGATTGAATACAAAGAGGATTAAATCCGCTTCAGACAGCGCCTCTCTTGATTTTTCCACACCGATTTTTTCAACCAGATCGACAGCCTCACGAATTCCTGCCGTATCCAGAACCCTTAAAGGAATGCCCCCCAAAGTCACAAATTCTTCTATCACATCGCGCGTAGTCCCGGGAATATCGGTAACAATCGCGCGATTTTCTTTGGCCAGCATGTTCAGCAGTGATGATTTTCCTACATTCGGCCTGCCGATAATTGCCGTAACGATGCCCTCGCGAAGAATTTTACCCTGATCGGCGGTTTGCAGCAAACGATTGATTTCTGCCAGTACCGCACGACATTTTTGCTCAATCAATTGATTCGTCATATCAGCGACGTCATGTTCGGGATAATCGATATTAACCTCGATATGCGCCATCAGCTCCAACAATTGATACCGTAGAGCTTTGATTTTATCGGATAAATTGCCTTGTATTTGTTTGAAAGCAATGGAAAAAGCACGATCCGATTTGGAGCGGATCAAGTCGATTACCGCTTCCGCCTGGGAGAGATCGATTCTTCCATTCAAAAAAGCCCGTTTCGTAAACTCTCCCGGCTCAGCCAGCTGAATCCCCTGATCCAAAAGCAGATCAAGCACTCTCTTTACAGAGATGTATCCGCCATGGCAGCTGATTTCAACAACGTCCTCTTTCGTGAAAGATCGCGGAGCACGCATTATGGTAACCAGTACTTCTTCTAATTTTTCGTCGCTTCCCGGATCTCGAATGAAACCGTAGTGTATGGTGTGCGTCGACACCTCTGCAAGCGGTTGTTTGCCTGCAAATACCGGATCAACAAGCCGAATCGCATCCGGACCGCTTACACGAATGACGGCAATGCCGCCTTCCCCCGGCGGTGTGGAAATCGCAGCTATTGTATCTATCAGCACATAAACCACCCAATTTGTTTATTTCTTTATCCTTGCCTATAGCATTCCCAATTGACATCTTTACTCCATAAATCTAAAGAAAAAGCAATGACCGTAAACAACCAAGTCATTGCTCGATTTATACCTGCAGCAAAATTATTTCAACGTAATGACCACTCTGCGATTGGGTTCTTCTCCCCTGCTAAACGTCTGCACCTTGGGATGATCCTGCAAAAACGTATGAATGACTTTGCGTTCCTGCGGAGACATGGGTTCGAGCACCACATCTTTGCTTGTCTTGACAACCCTTCCAGCCAGTCTCACGGACAAGCTCTCCAACGTTTTTTTACGCCGTTCGCGAAAATTTTCCGCATCCAGAATGATTCTCATATGCATATCGGTGAAACGATTGGCCACAATATTGGCCAGAAATTGCAAGGAATCCAAGGTTTGGCCTCTTCTGCCGATAAGAATTCCCAATTCAGGACCGGATAAATTCAAGGTTGTTCCGTCTTTATGATCCTCTCTGTCGATGCGCACGGGAACCTTCATGGCATCAAACACCTTTTGCAAAAAAACAACAACCTCGTCCACAGGATCAGGTAAAAGCTCCAATTCAACCTTTGCTTCCTTCGAACCGAGCAAGCCGAACAATCCCTTGGTCGGCTGGTCCAATATATTGATTTTTACTCGGTCTTCGGTGGTTTGCAGTCGCTCCAATCCGGATTTGACTGCTTCTTCAATTGATTTACCTGTCACTGTAATTTTATTCATTTGGAAAGGCCTCCCTTTTGAGATCCTCCATATATAAAATAAGTCTGAACGATGGTAAACAGGTTGCTGTAAATCCAGTACAGCGGTAGAGCGGACGGAAAGTTCATCGCCATTACAAAGATCAACACCGGGAAAATATACATGATGCTCTGCATTTGCGGAGGCGTGGTTGTTGTTTTGGCCATGATCTTTTGCTGAACAAAGGTTGTTAATGCTGCAATCGCCGGCAAGATATAATAAGGATCCGCATTCCCCAACTTCATCCACAGGAAAGTATGAGAATGAATTTCAGGATTTCTGACAATCGAATTGTACAATGCGATCAGAATCGGCATTTGAATCACCAGCGGAAAACAACCGGAAAGCGGATTAACGCCCTGCTGCTGAAACAGCTTCATTGTTTCTTCCTGCTGCTTCTTTGTATCGTCCTTGTATTTTTCTTTTAGCTTCTTCAGTTCAGGCTGCAGTGCCTGCATCTGCTTCGAGCTGCGATACTGCTTTAATGTAAGCGGAAGAATGATCATTCTGATAATGATGGTTACCACAAGAATGGATAAACCGTATTGACCCCACAACAAATCTTTAAACCAATCTAACGTAAAGGATAACGGATATACAAAATATTTGTCCCAAATTCCTCCACTTGTCGGATCAATTGGCTTGGGATGTGTACTGCTGCTGCAACCGGACAGGAACATGATGATCAAAAAAATGGGTAACCACTTATATATACGACGATACAAAGTCAAATTCCTCCTATGTAAAAATAAACATCTAATATCCACTCGGGAACATTCAAACTACACTATATCATAGATTGAAGCCTAAAGAAACTCTGGAGCATCTTCTATCGCTGCGGCCTTTTCTTAAACCCGTTCTTCCCTTCTGCCGGCTGAGAGGATTTCCACAATAAATGGAGCAAGCTTTTCTCCACATCATGGAAAGTCAAATCGGCAGCAGGCTTCCTGGCAATGAAAATGAGATCAACATGCGGATTGATTTTATCCTTATGAATTCTCGCAACTTCCTTGACCAGTCTGCGAATTCGGTTTCGTACCACAGCATTGCCAACCTTCTTGCTGACCGATATCCCCAAACGAAAATGCTCAATTCTTGGCTGGGGCAGCAAATACATCACAAATTGATGATTGGCTATCGATTTCCCGTGTCTATATACGCGATTATAATCGGCTTTTTTAGCTAAACGGTTTTCCTTTTGCAATTGCAACACTCCATATTTATGTCACGGACTTTATACAAATTATAGCGTCGATGACAATAAAAAAAAAGCCACGTTAGGTGGCCTTGTTTTCGTTTATTAAGCGCTGACTACTTTTCTGCCTTTTTTGCGACGAGCACTGAGGACCTTACGGCCGTTTTTCGTACTCATTCTGTTCCGGAAACCATGAACTTTTTTGCGTCTTCTTACATTCGGTTGAAATGTCGGTTTCATCTATCGCACCCCCTTAAGGAATAACTTTCGCACTAAAAACACTTTTAAATTAAATCATGGGAAGAAAAAAAAGTCAACAAAAAACACACAAGTGACAAACATCAATATTTTATTACAACAACAAAAAGAAGTCAATGCTTTGATCGAAGCATGATTATCTCGTGATAAAATTGTGTATAACATCCCAGAAAAAATAAGCGAATTGTCGAAAAATCAACAGATTGTGCACAATATATAGTGTTGTGCATACATTTTACTCACAAGTTATTGAAAATGTGGATAAATCGCAGAATTCAATTGAAATCGCTGTTTTGTTTTGATATCATTAGATTACTTTGTTGTGTATAATTCAAAAAAACAGACAAGTTGTCAACAGCATGTGGATAACTATGTTAAGAAATTCCCCTTGCTTCGGATAAATTCATTCACACTCCTCTTAATTTGTGAATACCTATTCGACATCATATCCTTTGTCTTGCCAAGATTCTACAAAACCTGTCAAAGGTTTTTTCTGTCTATTAATGATTTTTAAAACTAAAAGCAGCTTCCATGGCATATAGATCAAACCTTAAGCAGATTTGAATCAGAATGCTGACATTGGAGGTCTATTTACTACGCTTCAATTGGCTGTAGCCACAAAAGCAATTATTTAAGGAGTGAACTCGCCTGTGGAAAGCCATTCCAATGAACTCTGGCAGCAAGTCCTTTCAGTTATACATACCAAACTGAGTAAACCCAGCTTCGACACCTGGTTGAAATCAACCAAGGCACTGGAATTTAACGAAACGAAGCTTGTAATCTGCGCTCCCAATAATTTTGCCAGAGAATGGCTCGAAAGCCGCTACACCAAATTAATTAAAATGTCGGTATTTGAAGTTCTTGAGCGTCAGGTAGAAATCAACTTCGTATTGGAGGATGAGAATCAGGAGCGCTTTCCCGCTTCTCCGCAGCTGCAAACACAAAAACAGCCTGTCTCATCCAATGAGGAAACATTCACCCATATATTAAATCCCAAATATACGTTTGACACTTTTGTCATCGGAGCCGGCAACCGCTTTGCCCACGCCGCTTCCTTGGCCGTGGCGGAAGCACCGGCAAAAGCGTACAATCCGTTGTTTTTATACGGCGGCGTCGGACTCGGAAAAACGCATTTGATGCATGCGATCGGACATTATATTTTGGAACACAATCCTGCAGCAAAAGTGCTGTATATTTCTTCCGAGAAATTCACCAATGAATTTATCAACGCAATCCGGGACAATCGCGGAGAAAGCTTCCGCAACAAATACCGCAATATTGATATCCTGCTCATAGATGACATTCAATTTCTTGCGGGAAAAGACGGGACTCAGGAAGAATTTTTCCATACCTTCAATGCTCTTCACGAAGAACGAAAGCAAATCATCATTTCCAGCGACCGGCCTCCGAAGGAAATCCCTACGCTTGAAGAAAGATTGCGCTCGCGCTTCGAATGGGGCTTGATTACCGATATTCAGCCGCCGGATCTGGAAACGAGAATTGCCATTTTAAGAAAAAAAGCCAAGGCGGAAAACCTGGACATTCCCAACGAAGCATTAATGTATATTGCAAATCAAATCGATACGAACATCCGTGAGCTTGAAGGCGCATTGATTCGGGTCGTCGCCTATTCTTCCCTGGTCAATGAGGACATTACTACGCATTTGGCGGCAGAAGCCTTGAGGGATATCATGCCCTCCAACCGTCCCAAGGTTATTACGGTTCAGGATATCCAAGAGAAAGTCGGCCATTTCTTCGGAGTCCGCATGGAGGATTTCAAAGCCAGAAAAAGAACCAAAGCCGTGGTATTTCCCCGGCAGATCGCCATGTATCTATCCAGAGAATTGACCGACCTTTCCCTGCCGAAGATCGGCGAAGCGTTCGGCGGCCGCGATCATACAACCGTCATCCATGCTCATGACAAAATTACCGATACTTTAAAAAAAGATCAGGAGCTTTATAAAATCATCCATAATTTAAAGGGACAAATCAAGAACACGACATCCTGAATAAAGTTAAAACTACACACAACTTATACACATGTGGAGAGGCTTAACCCATTAAGATTTATCTATTTATCCACATATTCACCGCACCTACTACTTATACTAAAAAGATTTTAATATATTACTATATGCAACAGACTGCCGAGATATACGTATGCCATGCCTTTTTTTTATCAATACTTGGGAGTGAATCATATTGAAGCTTGTTATATTAAAAGATCATTTGAACGAAGCCATCCAGCACGTCTCCAAAGCGATTTCCAGCCGAACTGCAATACCTATTCTAAGCGGAATAAAAATTGACGCTGCACAGAATGGGGTAACGCTGACAGCGAGCGATACGGATATTTCGATTCAAAGCTACATTGCCGGAGAAAACAACGAAAAAACGATCGTGCAGCTGCAAACTGCCGGTAGCGTTGTGCTGCCTGCGAAGTTTTTTGTCGAAATCATTAAAAAGCTCCCGTCCAATGAAATTGAAATTGAAGTCAAAGAACATTTCCAAACGACGATCCGTTCAGGTAATTCGGAAATCCAATTAGTGGGCATGGATCCGGAGGAATATCCGCTTTTGCCGAAGTTGGAAGAAAATAAAGTGATTACGATCAACGGGCTTGTATTAAAGACGATGATCCGGCAGACGGTATTTGCCGTCACGACCAATGAATCGACTCCCGTGCTTACCGGTGTGCTGTGGAGTTTGAAAAACAAAACCTTGAAATTTGTGGCTACAGATCGCCACCGACTGGCTACGAGAGAAGCACAAATTGATACCGATGATGCCCTGGAGCTGAACAACATCGTGATTTCCGGTAAAACCCTCAATGAATTAAGCCGGATCATTCCGGACCAGGATATGCTGGTCGATATACTGGCAGCAGACAACCAGGTTTTATTCAAAATGGGCAATATTTTATTTTATTCCAGAATTTTGGACGGGACTTATCCCGACACCTCCAAAATCATTTCGCAAGCCTATAAAACCGAATTGACTATTGATACCGATGCGTTGACCGATGCGATCGATCGCGCTTATCTGTTGTCCAGAGAGGAAAAAACCAACATTGTCAGATTGGTCACCAAGGAACAGGGGCAGATCGAAATATCGTCAAGCTCCAGTGAATTGGGTAAAGTCACGGAACAAATCGAAGCAGGCATGAATGGGGAAGATTTGAAGATTTCATTCAACTCGAAATATATGCTTGATGCCTTAAAGGTGATCGACAGCGAGAAAATTCACATCGGCTTCACCGGCACGATGAGTCCAATCATCATTCAACCGATGGATGACGTGAAAATGCTGCATTTGATCTTGCCGTACCGTACTGTAAACTAAAGAAAAAGGAATCGATGGCAAATGAAGCAAATCTCGATTAATACCGACTATATTACGTTAAGCCAATTTCTAAAGCTTGCCGACTGGATATCCTCAGGAGGCCAAGCTAAATTTTTTTTATCCGAGCATCAACTTTTTGTCAACGGTGAAGCGGAGTCCAGGAGAGGCCGCAAGCTCGTGCCGGGTGATGTGATTGAAGCGCAAGGATTCGGAGCATTTCGGATCATCGGTTCGTAAGCCCGGCCGGCAGGAGGAATAACGCTTGTTTTTAAAAAATTTGACACTGAATCATTACCGGAATTATGAACACGCGGAACTGCAAATCGATCCAAGCGTGAATATATTTATCGGATCCAATGCCCAGGGAAAGACCAACCTGCTGGAAGCGATCTTTGTGCTTGCGATGTCCAAATCCTATCGCAGCCATAAGGATAAGGAGCTTATTCAGTGGAATCAATCGACAGCTATGCTGCAGGCGACGGTGGAAAAAAAATACGGTTCGACACGCATCGATTTGGTTATCGGCCAGCAGGGCAAAAAAGCCAAAATCAACGGATTGGAACAACGCAGGCTCAGTGATTATGTAGGAACGCTCAATGTTGTCATGTTCGCTCCGGAGGATCTTGAGATTGTGAAGGGATCGCCTGGTGTACGCAGACGTTTTATGGACATGGAAATCGGTCAGGTACAGCCTTCCTACATGTTTCATTTGGTGCAGTATCAAAAGGTGCTGATGCAAAGAAACAACGCTTTGCGGGGAATTTCGGGCAAAAGCGCAAGTTCTGCGATGATGATGGACGTTTGGAATGAACAATTGGCTTCCCACGGTGTTAAAATCATTAAAAAACGGCAAAACTTTATAAAAAAACTGCAAAAATTGGCGGAGACCGTCCATTATGGCATCACCAACGGATCAGAAAAGATCAAAATCGATTATATGCCTTCTTTTCCGGCTCAGGATGTGGAAGATGAAACTGTTTTATTTGAGCATTTTATGTTAAAGTTATCACAGGTAAAAGAACAGGAAATCAAACGAGGCATGACTGTGATCGGTCCTCACCGCGACGACATGCAGTTTTTTATTAATGATAAAGAGGTTTATGCCTTCGGATCCCAAGGTCAGCAGCGTACGGCCGCATTGTCTTTGAAGCTGGCTGAAATTGAACTTATCCGCGAGGAAGCGGGAGAATATCCGATCCTGCTTCTTGATGATGTGCTCTCCGAATTGGATCAACACCGGCAAACGCAGCTGATCCAAACTTTTGAGAACAAAGTACAGACATTCATCACCACAACGGGGGTTGAAAGTGTGGATTGGAAACGCTTGGGTGGCGCAAAAATGGTTAATGTACAAAGCGGATCGTTGAATCTCCGGGTTTTGGATTAATGGATTTTTTTAAGGAGTAGGTGAGCCATGTTCATTCATTTAGGCAGTGAAAAAATCATCCGCGCAGCTGAGTTGATTGCCATTTTCGATATTTCCATCGACAAACCGGCGAAGATATCCAGGGAATTTATCCATTTTGCCAATGAAAACAAGCAGATCGAAATCATCGGCGAGGAAGAACCGAAATCGCTCGTCATAACGGATCATAAAATATTTTATTCTCCTATATCCTCAGCAACATTAAAAAAACGGGCTAATCAAATGCTTGAATTGTAAGCGAACAAGAATCGAATACTCGAGAAGCAGGTGAAAGACGTTATGTCACTCAATCAACATACGTATGATGAGAATCAGATCCAGGTATTGGAAGGATTGGAAGCTGTAAGAAAGCGTCCGGGGATGTATATCGGTTCGACCAGCAGCAGGGGTCTTCATCATCTTGTTTGGGAAGTGGTCGATAACAGCATCGATGAAGCATTGGCAGGCTACTGCTCGAAAATCGATGTCATCGTGCATAAGGATAACAGCATTACGGTAATCGATAACGGTCGGGGAATCCCCGTCGGGGAAAATCCGAAATTGAAACGCCCCACGATTGAAGTGGTTATGACCGTGCTTCATGCCGGCGGAAAATTCGGCGGGGAAGGCTATAAGGTTTCGGGCGGTTTGCACGGCGTCGGGGTATCTGTAGTCAATGCGCTGTCCGAGCTGCTCGTTGTGCAGGTTAAGCGTGACGGCAAAATCCATCAGCAGGAATATCGCCGAGGGGCTCCACAATATGATTTGAAGGTTGTAGGAGAAACCACTGAAACGGGCACACAAGTGCATTTCAGGCCGGATCCGGAAATTTTCACGGAAACAACGGAATACGATTATGATATGCTGCAGTCGCGAATCCGCGAGCTTGCATTTTTGAATAAAGGGATTGAGATCACTTTATTGGATGAACGTACAGATGTATCCAATTCCTTTCATTACGATGGCGGAATTGTTTCGTTCGTGGAATACCTGAACCGCAATCGCGAGGTTGTCAACGCCGAGCCGATTTTTGTGGAAGGCAATCGGGATCATATTCAGGCGGAAATCGCGCTGCAGTATAATGACGGTTACAGTGAAAATATTTATTCCTATGCCAATAATATCAATACGCATGAGGGCGGTACTCATGAATCCGGATTCAAGAGCGCATTGACGCGTATTATTAACGATTATGCGCGGCGCATGAATTTGATCAAGGATAACGACTCGAACCTTTCCGGAGACGATGTGCGCGAAGGCTTGACCGCCATCATATCGGTCAAGATTCCCGAACCGCAGTTTGAGGGACAAACGAAAACAAAGCTTGGCAACAGTGAAGTAAGGGGAATAGTCGAGTCGCTGTTTTCCGAGAAATTTACTTCTTTTCTTGATGAAAATCCTTCGATCGCCAAGCGCATCATGGAAAAATCGCTGCAGGCCGCAAGGGCGCGGGAAGCAGCACGTAAAGCAAGGGAGCTGACACGCAGAAAAAATGCTTTGGAGGTCAGCTCGCTGCCGGGAAAACTTGCCGATTGCTCCTCCAGAGACGCAGCGATCAGCGAGCTGTATATTGTCGAAGGCGATTCTGCCGGCGGTTCGGCAAAACAGGGCCGGGATCGGCATTTTCAGGCAATTTTGCCGCTCCGCGGTAAAATTCTCAATGTTGAAAAGGCCAGATTGGACCGGATTTTATCCAATACGGAAATCCGCGCCATCATCACGGCTTTGGGAACGGGGATCGGTGATGATTTTGATATCGCAAAAGCCAGATACCATAAGATTATCATCATGACCGATGCCGATGTGGACGGAGCCCATATTCGAACGCTGTTGTTGACTTTCTTTTATCGTTATATGCGCAAGATCATCGAATCCGGATATATCTATATTGCGCAGCCTCCGTTGTTTAAAATTGAGAAAAGCAAAGTCGTGCGCTATGCTTTTAACGAAAAAGAGCGGGACGCCATCCTTCAGGAATTGGGTGAAGGCGGAAGACCGAACGTGCAGCGATACAAAGGACTTGGCGAGATGAATCCGGATCAGCTTTGGGAAACGACCATGGATCCGGAAAGCAGGACGCTGCTGCAGGTCAGCATTCAAGACGCGATTGATGCCGATCTCATCTTCGATACGCTGATGGGTGATAACGTGGAACCGCGCAGAGAATTTATTCAGCTGCATGCGAAGTACGTTAAAAATCTGGATATATAAATCTATGCCGCACAAATTGCCCAAAATGCAGTTTTAGACAAAAAGCATGAGTCATCTATAAAAAAGGATTGGGCGGGCTGTTAGTTCTGCTTGATCCTTTTGTTTTGGCATAAAGGCATTACCCCAATAAGCGAGAACAAAGATAATTTGTACTAATTTATAGAAAGTAATATAATTATGTTAGATATTTCTGAGTATAATCGGAATAACTATGAAAGCTGTACGTTGCATTTTCAGGAGGTAGAGCATGGCAGAAGAAATACGTTCTTCATTAAAGGATAGGGATATCGGAGCGGAAATGCGCAGCTCCTTTATGGATTATGCGATGAGCGTCATCGTCAGCAGAGCGCTTCCCGATGTGCGTGACGGATTAAAGCCGGTTCACCGCAGAATTCTTTACGCGATGTCCGAGCTGGGCATGTCTCCGGATAAGCCTTTTAAAAAATCGGCACGTATCGTTGGAGAAGTAATAGGTAAATACCATCCGCACGGAGATTCTGCCGTTTATGAAACAATGGTGCGTATGGCTCAGGATTTCAACCTGAGATACATGCTGATAGATGGCCATGGAAACTTCGGTTCCATTGACGGAGATGCGGCTGCGGCCATGCGATACACGGAAGCAAGATTATCGAAAATCGCTATGGAGCTATTGCGGGATATCAATAAAGATACGGTTGACTTTTTGCCCAACTATGACGGAGAGGAAAAAGAACCTGCCGTTCTGCCGGCCCGTTTTCCGAATTTGTTGGTCAACGGGGTTTCCGGAATTGCCGTAGGCATGGCGACCAACATTCCGCCTCATAATTTGAATGAAGTGATCGATGGTACGCTGGCATTGATTGAAAATCCTGAAATTACGCCTTTAGAGATGATGCAGTATATTAAAGGCCCAGATTTTCCTACAGGCGGCTATATCATGAACCTGTCGGGCATTAAGCAGGCCTATACCACAGGACGCGGTTCGATTACCATGCGGGCGAAAACGACGATTGAAGAGCATAATAACAAATCGCGGATTCTCGTGCATGAAATTCCCTATCAGGTCAACAAGGCCAGATTGGTGGAGAAAATAGCCGAGCTGGTGCGGGATAAAATTATTGACGGAATCACCGATCTTCGCGACGAATCGGACCGCAACGGCATGCGCATTGTCATTGAACTGCGCAGAGATGTGAACCCGAACGTTGTCTTGAACAATTTGTACAAGCATACTTCGATGCAATCGAATTTTGGCATGAATATGCTTGCGCTTGTCAACAATGAACCCAAAACCCTCAACATTAAAGAAGTTTTGCATCACTATATTCAGCATCAAATTGAAGTCATTCGCCGGCGAACGGAATTCGATCTCAAAAAAGCCGAGGCAAGAGCGCATATCCTCGAAGGATTGCGGATTGCATTGGATCATTTGGACGAGGTTATCCAGCTGATTCGCGCTTCGCAAACGACAGAGGAAGCCAGAGAAGGCTTGATGAGCAGCTTCAATCTGAGTGTCGAGCAGGCCCAGGCGATTCTGGATATGCGTTTGCAGCGCTTGACCGGATTGGAAAGGGAAAAAATCGAAAACGAATATAATGAGCTGGTCAAGAAAATCGCCGAGTACAAAGCAATTTTGGCAGATGAACAGCTGGTTTTGAATATTATCAGCGAAGAACTGACAGAAATCAAACAAAGGTTCGGAGATGAAAGACGTTCCGAGATCACATTCTCCGAGGATAATATCCTGGACGAGGATCTCATTCCTCAAGAGGATGTGGTGGTTACGATCACCCATACCGGATATGTAAAGCGGCTGCCTGTCAACACCTACCGCAGCCAAAAGCGCGGCGGACGCGGCGTAATGGGGATGGGAACCAAGGAAGACGACTTTGTCGAGCATCTGTTTGCCACCAATACGCATCATTATTTGATGTTTTTCACAAACAAGGGGAAGGTATATCGCTTAAAGGCTTACGAGATCCCCGACTTGAGCCGTACGGCAAGAGGCACCCCGATCATCAACTTGATTCAAATTGAACCGGGCGAAACGATCAATGCGGTCATTCCGATCAAAGAATTTGTCGATGATCAGTTCTTGTTCTTCGCAACCCGTAATGGTATTGTCAAGAAGACGCCGCTTGATGATTACAGCAACATCCGCAAGGGCGGTTTGATCGCGATTAATGTCAGAGAAGACGATGAGTTGATCGGCGTAAAGTTGACCGACGGCCAAAGAGATATCATCATGGGCACCAGTCAAGGCATGTCGATCCGTTTCCCGGAAAGCGGAGTTCGTTCCATGGGAAGATCGGCTACCGGTGTTATCGGCATTAGAATCAGTGATAACGATGCCGTGATTGATATGGATGTCGTTCAAGACGATCATGATGTGTTGATTGTTACTGGAAAAGGTTACGGCAAACGCACGCCGGAGACGGAATACAGAATCCAGTCCCGCGGCGGCAAAGGAATCAAAACGATCAACGTAACCGAAAAGAACGGAAAAGTTGCCGGTCTTAAAGTTGTCAATGACAATGAAGATCTGATGATCATTACCGGATTGGGGACGCTGATTCGAACAAGCATTGCCGGCATCTCCTCGATGGGAAGATATACGCAGGGCGTTAAATTAATCAACATTCGTGATGAAGACAGTGTCGCAACAGTGGCAAAGGTCGAGAAAACGATTGATGAAGAAGAAAAGAATGAGATTGAATCGGATGAACCGACAGTAAGCGAGCAAGAAAATCCGAAGACGGATGAGGAAAATGAAACAGAATAAGCAAATTTCTTGGTTTTATAAAAGGATTGGGGTTTCGCTCCAATCCTTTTTGTTCTACAATTAGAGTTGCATCATGGAAAAAAGCAATGAAATTGTGAATATATACTGGTTTTGCAATTAAAAGCGAGGGATTTTATTTTATGGGGATCGTAAGTGTGCCTGTCTCTACGTTAAAACCTGGTCTAACGCTCGGACAGGATGTGTTGACCAGAAAAGGAAATTTACTTTTTCCTAAAGGACAAGCCATATCCAACCGGGAAATTGAAATTCTCAGGGCTTTTTTTATTTCTGCCGTGGCAATTGAAGTTGAGAATGAAGAGGAATACAATACGGCGGAGACTCAAAAAGACGATGGCAAGGAACAAATTTCACCTTTTACAAGAGCTTACGATATGATGATTCAACTCTTGAAAAGTGCGTTTATTTCGGCAAACGTCGGAAATTTACCGGTATTGGAAATAAGAACACAGCTTGAGAACCTGTTGGCTCATATGGATCAATATAATGTTTTGACTTTTATCCCTCCTCGGTTTAAAGTCGGCGAATTTGTATATCATAACAGCATTATGGTCAGCTTGACATCGTACAATCTGGGAAGATGGCACGGACTTCCGCAAAAAGATTGGATCCAGATTGCCTTGGCGGGATTGCTTCATGATATCGGAAATATCAAAGTCGACCCTAATCTGCTGCAGAAACCAGGGAAACTTACTGTAGAAGAATTTGAAGAAATCAAGAAACATACCATAACCGGATATCATATTTTAAAAAATATTGCAGGCATTAACGAAGGCGCAAAATTAGCTGCGCTGCAGCATCATGAACGGGAGGACGGTTCGGGTTATCCCCTTGGCGTCAAAGGAGATAAAATTCATGACTATGCAAAAATAATCGCAATCGCAGATATTTTTCATGCCATGACCGGTCTCAGAAGCTATAAGGAAGCCATATCTCCGTACTTGGTTTTGGAAAAGTTGGTGGATCAATCCTTTGGAAAGCTGAATCCCGCATTGGTTCAAACTTTTATTCATCGGGTTACGGTATTCCATAACGGCACGATAGTCAGGCTCAGCGACAACTCAGTCGGTGAAATCATCTTCTCCGATCGTACCCATCCAACACGGCCTTGGGTGAAGGTGAACGGGAAAATCATCAACCTTGTTACCGAAAGAAGCCTTTATATTCGCGAGCTTATTCAAACTTAATGAGTTCCATAATATTTCTGCGGTTTTTTTTCTTGACTTGTCAGTGCTTGATATGTTACATTATTTCTCGCCGCTAAAAACAGCAGC
>CAZESH010000045.1:0-21038 GCA_964514665.1 uncultured Caryophanales bacterium | reverse complement strand
GATATTTTGGGATTTGGACGCCGATACATGCATATTGAACCCAAAGATTTATATGCCTATGTTTTATATCAGATGGGAGCGTTGTTCGCCTTTCTAAAAGCTGCGAAGCTGTCTCTTTCTCATGTAAAATTACATGGCGCCTTATACATGATGGCATTGGAGGATCAAAAGCTTTCCGAAGCTGTCTGTGAAGCGATTTATAAATTTGATTCATCCCTTCCCATCTATACCATTGCAGATTCGGAAACGGAAAACGCTGCTGAAAAAATCGGTCTTCATGTGATTACTGAATATTTTGCCGATCGTCCCTACACGGAAAAAGGGGTCAAGATGTTCGGATGGACCCAAGAAGAAATCGGAAGCGCTCAAGATATTGCGGATCGTGTTTTGGATTTATTGAAAACAGGCTCAGTTACGGGTCTTGGTGGTATAAGGGTGCCCGTGAAAGCCCAAACCGTGTGTATTCATTCTGATACCCCGCATTCAACGCAAATTGCCAAAAAAATTTATGAAACCTTGAAAGAGAAGGGAGTACAGCCAAGAGCGCCCGAACGAATGCAAACCTTGGGGAGGGGATGAGAATTTGAAGGACATTGTGGAGAAAATAAAGCAGTTAGAGTACGAGCATGAGCAAGCTGTTCTTGCCACAATCGTCGGTGTAGAAGGATCAGCCTACCGAAAAGCAGGAGCGAAAATGATTTTCACACGCTCTGGCAGGCAATTCGGAACGATCAGTGCCGGCTGTCTGGAAACGGACTTGGCTTTGAAAATGGATACGATCCTGGAATCCGGGAAATCCGATATTCTGACTTACGATATGAGAAGCGAAGCGGATTTGGCGTGGGGTTTGGGATCCGGATGCAATGGAAAAATAGATATCCTTGTTGAACCGCTGTCATGGATTCCTCCTCTCCATGACAGCGGTATATGGCTTCAGATTGATGATTGG
This sequence comes from uncultured Caryophanales bacterium, assembly GCA_964514665.1. Lineage (GTDB taxonomy): Bacteria > Bacillota > Bacilli > Paenibacillales > KCTC-25726 > CAZESH01. The sequence continues at coordinate 20,089 of CAZESH010000045.1, read as the reverse complement.
TTAAAGCAGGGACACCACATAGCTGTTGCAAAAAGTGTTGGAGGGGCATACCCTGTGTCGTCAATGCTGTTGAAAATGGATAACGGCCAATTGATTGGCACGCTTGGCGATGCTCAAGCGGATCAAGTGCTGAAGGAAAAGCTGGGTTCGTTTTTGTCGGGTCAGGAAAAGAGAAAAACGGAATTTATAGATGCTTTAAAAACTACGTTCTTTTTTGATAAATATGAACCCAAGCAAAAATTGTTTGTATTCGGTGCCGGACCGGATGCTGAGCCTCTCGTTCGGCATGCCAGCAAAATCAATTTTGAGGTGACGGTTTTCGATCATCGTGAATCTCGCAATACAGAGCAATTTTTCCCTGATGCCGATCATCGCATAGTTGCGCATCCTGAGCGTGCACTGGAGCAAATCCAAATCGGAGCGAACGATTATGTGATCATCATGACGCACAGCTTTGAAAAAGATCAAATCTTACTGTCCAAGCTTGTAGATTTGCCGTTAACATACTTAGGTGTATTAGGACCCGGCAAGAGAACAAGAAAGTTGCTTCAACTCGAGGAACTGCCGCATTGGATTCATTCCCCGATCGGATTGGATATCGGCGCAGACGGGCCGGAAGAAATCGCGTTCAGCATTATTGCCGAGCTCCTCGCGGTAAAATATGAAAAGGGCGGCAAGAAACGAAAAGGGATGAAAAATGATTGAGTATGAAAAATAAAATGGCGGCAATTTATTTGGGCGGAGGCTTGAGTCAACGTATGGGCCGTCCAAAATTAGATTTACAGCTGGGCGATAACTATCTTGGAGCTTGGGGGCTGCATACGGCGCTTCAATCCGATATAGAGCGGGTGGTTGTGGTCATTAATCCGGACAAAGCCAATTTATGGCTAAGTGCCTTGGAAAATCACCCCAAAATTGAAGTTGTGCAATGTCGGGATTCGTATAAAGGGCAGTCAGAATCGTTAAAAACAGGAGTAAAGCAGGTAGAATCAACCTGTGATTCATTTATGATTCTCCTTGCGGATCAACCGTTTGTATCCCTCGATCACATTAATTTCTTGATCCACCGGTTTCATGAATGCAAAAAGCAAGACGTTTCGTGTAAGTTCGCTGCCTCCGTCCATGAAGCTGTTCCGCGTCCACCTATCATATTTGACATATCTGCAGCTCAAGACATTCAAACCCTTCATGGAGACAGGGGAGCCAAGAGCTTGCTAAAGCAATATGAGCAGCAGGGAATATGGGTAGAAAACAGGCATTCTTGGAACTTTCTTGATGTGGATACATTAGAGGACTACCACTTGGCCATAAAATCTATCCCGCATGCAACATAAGGTTTGATCAGGCGTCCGACTCAGCATCCAAGATTGGGTCAACGGCACCTGGGCAAAAAGGCACTGACCTATTGGTCGGTGCCTTTTTGCGTCAAAATTTCCATTCTATGCAAAGGAAAAGGGACATGCTTGTGTTACATTCTAATGAATGTCGAAGATGGAGGAGAAGGCATTTTGGAGCCATAGGCAATGGAAAAACCGTCTCTATCCTTATCCGGAAGAGAGGGGATGGACACAACCCGATTATTTTGAATCATCACCCCCCGATAGCTGGGTTTTAGCATTGGATTCCTATTATTTATTCGGCATTTATTAAATACTATATTTCCATAATTAGCTAATTTGGCTGTTTTATCGTCTAGTGAAGCGGCCTCCATAATCCATTCCGCCGAGGTGGCCGGCCCTTTGTAGGTTTTGACCTTTCTGAACACCCAGCCTTTCGTTTTATTGGCAAGCAGGATCAGCCAATTGCTGCGGCGCAATTTTGAGATTCGGGCATACATGAGATCACCGGGGGAGACCGGGTAAGGGATTCTCGTTTCGGCTGCGGGTAAAATTTCCCACCAAGCATAATAAACAGCTTTGCCGTTCTCGTAATCTTGTTCGGTTCCCGTCTGGATTAACGATGAATTACTGAATCCATCGATCCCGATCCATGCCGAAGAGTATTTGTTTTTTTGGCTGGGCCTTACCCGCGGGACAATCCAGTATGCGGAAATGCTATGGAACGCACCCTTTTTCGTTTTCCTGATGGCGTAGCCCGACCAATTTTCTGATCTCCATCCCGGAGTAACCGCCGTAGAGGGACGTTCTTCAGAAGAAATTTGCTTGCATGGAGCAGAACCTTTAACTATTCTCCGTTTCACCATGTTCACCACCTTTTCTCCAGAGCTCGATATATACAATTCAAACTCAAGGGAAAATGAAATGGACAAACATCAGGATTTAATTATTTTTGTGCATGTCTTTTGGCGGTTGTGCCGGTTTAATTGCAGTTCAATACCTGAAAAACCATTTAATGTTATATAATATTAATAAAATGTATGGTGCAAAAGCACCTGATTCTTAAGAGCTGCGAAATATATTTTTCAGTCGTGGAGGAGTTGCTATGGTAGGTGCGAGAGTAATCAAAACCAGCTTGGCCGTGACGATCTCTATTCTTATTGCGAAAAGCCTGCATTTATATACTTATCAATTTGCAGGAATCGTTGCCGTTCTATCTGTACAACCCTCCTTATACCGCTCATTGCGCAATGGCATGCAGCAGACAGCGAGCGCTGTCTTGGGAGCCGTGACCGGGGCCGTAGCGGCATTTACCGTGGGCGGAAATTTTCTCTCCATGGGCTTGATCGCATTCCTGTTGATGGTGCTCCATGTTCGAATCAAATGGACAAATTCTATTCTGGTAGCGGTTGTCATAGCCATTAATACAATGGGAACCGCAGGACTTCATTTTTGGGAGGCGGCATTGAATCAAATTTCCCTGGTGCTCATTGGAATAGGAGTAGGGACCTTGATCAACTTGATCCATAAGCCCATTCATCAAGAAAGAGCCGAGTTGATTTTAACTCAAGCGGAAGGGATGCTTAGAGCACTTCTTCATTTTATCCTCTTGGATCTGCAACAAAATCAAATCACACCCTATTCCATGATGAGAGATCAAATTGATGAAGTCTGCATATATGTTAAGAAAGGGAAGGAGATCTCGGGGCTTGTTACGGAAGATCGAAAATTTAATAAAACCCCCTTTAAAAATACATCGAATATCTTTCTATCCTTTGAAACGATGCTGGAACGAATTCATGACATGACTAAGGTCCTTTCAAAGATTGAACTCATGGAGGATGAAGTGAGATTTTCGCAAAAATCACTTCTCCTTTTGATTAGAATGCAAGAAAAAATTATTCAAGGCAAAAGGGTAAATCTAAAATTACTCGAGCGCGTTTTAGATCAAAAAAGAAATCAAATGTGGAAGGGCTTTGACGATTCAGAGGGGTTTTACAACCTTTATGGCTATATAAACGATTATCTCAAGGAGCTTGAACATTATCTTGTTGAGCATACGGGCAGGATCAAGAGACATTTATCCTATACATCGATTGATCGCCCGGGACTTATTGCCGAAATTGCAATCATCCTTGTAAAGCATGACTTCAATATTACGGACGTTGAAATACAGGTTAACGGGGAATTTGCCACAACTACAATGGAGGTCGCCTGCAGATTAAACGCCGAGAGTGACGAAATGGTGCAAGCTGTACGAAAGGTGGATCATGTGCTTTCGGTGGAATTTAAATAGAAACGGGCCAAACATAGCGAACAGGCGCATGTCGAGCCAGAAGTTTGGATCGCCCATGCGCGCTCTTATTTATGCATTGACATCTTGAATTCAAGATATTATACTAAGAGGCAGATTACATTTAGTTAGTACATTATAATATGTAAGTATAATTCGAGGAGGAATTCAGTTATGACCGTATCCAAATGGGTTCTTGACGCCGCGCACAGCAATCTTGATTTTTCCATCCGCCACATGATGATCGCAAAAGTGAAAGGGGCTTTCGAAAGCTTCGACGCCGGGATTGAAGCAGATCCCGAAGACCTGACGTCCGCATCCATCAGCTTCAACGTTGATGTGGCAAGCGTCAATACCCGAAGCGAGGACCGCGACAACCATCTTCGTTCCGCGGATTTCTTCGAGGCAGAGAAATATCCGAAGATGACTTTCGTATCCAAGCGCATCGTGAAAACCGGCGAAAACGAATATGAAATTACCGGCGATTTGACGATCCGCGACGCAACCCATTCCGAAACCGTCTCCGTATCCTACGAGGGCTCCGGCAAAGACCCATGGGGCAATGAAAAGGTGGGCTTCAGCGGGAACGGAACCATCAAGCGCAGCGATTACGGCTTGACCTGGAACGCGGCCCTGGAGACTGGCGGCGTACTGGTTGGCGATGAAGTGAAGATTTCCTTTGAAATTCAGGCATCCAAAGGCAATTAATCATATACCCGACGTGCAGGATTCAAGACGTTTAGACTAACCGCACCATATGTAAATGCGAAGCCCTTCAGAAAAATCTGGAGGGCTTCATACTTGTTCGCATAAGTCCTGAGGGGGACTAACGGTTTGGGGCGAGTTTGTTTTCCGCCCGCAGAAGGGAGAATTTTAAGAGACTTAGAACCATGAAAAGTCGGAGGTCTTCGCTTTGATAGCATATGCTTCGATGGTTCAGCATGCTATACTAGGAACTGACGTTGAATCAATCGGGAGATGCATATGTTAAAAAGAACAAGATTGAGTCTGACTTTTAAAATGAAACTAATCCTCAGTTTTATTTTTGTGAGCGTTTTACCGATTCTTCTAGTTCAAACGATTACCTACACCAATTCTTCAATCTCCATGACTCAAAAAATTGATCAGCTTGTCAGTTACAACCTGGTTCAAACCGCTAAAAATCTGAATACGACTCTGCTTGCGTACGAAGATATCGTATATCAGATTTTTTCGGACGACAGCATCAATGAAACGGTTGAGAAGATCAATATGGGTTCCGATTATGAGGTTGCCCGTTACAGCAGTCAATTGAGAGGAATTTTGTCCCGTTACGCTTATGCTAAAGAAGGCATACGCAGTGTGGCTGTTTTTACGGCAACTGGAAAAGTGATTTGCTTCGACAAATTGACAGGCTCCAACATCGACAATTTGTGGTCCGATGTCAAGGATGTGAGAACACTTGCGATTTATAAGAATACGATGGCCTCAGTAAGGAAAACCAACTTCACAACGCCAGCATATATGGGGAAAATAAACGACAAGGACCAATATATTTTTCACATCGCACAAAAACTGCAGGGCATACAGTTCGGATATACAGAGGAAATGGGAATGATTGTATTAAGCATAGATGAAGACGTATTGAATCAAGCGAGCAATATGCCGTTGAACGAACAAAGCGGCACTGACAGCTTGAAAAGTTTTACGATGATCTTAGACGCCGACCAGAACATCGTATCGTTTCCGGTAAAATCGTTCATCGGATCCTCTGTGAGTAAGAACAGCCCGCCCCCAACGGATAGCAGTTTTAACGAATTGGCCGAAAAATCCGGTTTAATGCGCGGGAAATCGGTCATTGTGAACCAACTGAAACTTGACCAAAACGGCTGGACGTTAGTGAACCTTACGGATAAAAACGAGCTGTTTCATGAAATGTATGCCATGCAGCGCTTTAGCTTGATATCCGGATTGATCGCGATTATCGGCTCCATTTTTCTCATCCTTTACGTTTCAAGAAATCTTACCAAATCGATCGGCAAGGTTGTTGCAGCCATGAAGAAAGCTCAGATGGGGAATCTGAGCGTTCAAATTATCGAGAATTCGAAAGATGAGATCTCTATTATTTCCAACAGCTTTAATAAAATGATGAGCCACATCAATGAGCTTATGTTGGAGACTAGAAGCGCGGTTCAGAAGCAAAAAGAAGCGGAGATTCGTGCAATGGAGGCACAGATTAATCCCCATTTTTTATATAATACATTGGATTCGATCAACTGGATGGCTATCGAAAAAGATGAGCATGAGATCAGCCGAATGTTGAAAGGGTTAGCTCTAATTTTACGATATTGCATTAGTGACAGTAATAAGCTCGTTACCGTGAAGGATGAGCTGGATTGGTTGAAGCAGTACGTCTATTTGCAGCAAAGTCGGTTCAATGATTCCTTCCGTTGCCATATCGACGTTGACGATAGCTTGCTTCATTTTCCGATCTATAAGCTGCTTATGCAGCCTGTTATTGAAAATTCCATTATTCATGGCTTTTCGGGCAAAAAATCTGACGGCCAGCTCTACATTCGCATTCATAAAGGCCCCGGCCCGTTCATTCAAATCGAAATTGAAGATAACGGAACGGGGATGGACGAAGCAACCGTCCGCAGCTTGCTTCGAGGCAACAAAGAAGGAATTCGGGGAATCGGGCTTACCAACGTTTTCGAAAGATTGAGGATATATTATGGCTATGAAGCAACCTGGGAGATAAGCAGCAAATTGGGCATCGGTACGAAGGTCACTTTATTCATCCCTGATTTTTCGCCTCGGAGGAATGTCACATGAACATCGTAGTAGTGGAAGACGAAGTAAAAACAAGAACAGGGCTGGTTCGATTAATCGGTAAAATCAATTCGGATTTCGTTGTCGTCGGGGAAGCGAAGAACGGGCTTGAGGGAATGGAAGTCATTGAACGTTTGCGGCCCGATCTTGTATTTGTAGACATCAATATGCCGTTGCTGAATGGGATCAAAATGCTGGAGCTTCTCAAAGAAAAGGGGATTCACCAAAAGACAGTGATTTTAAGCGGCTATTCGGAATTCGAATATGCAAAGAAAGCCATTCAAATAGGAGTTACCGAATATTTGCTGAAACCGATTACGGTGGAGGATCTGACCCAATCGTTGAATTTGATGCAAAGCGAATTGCTTCGTCAAAAGTTATCCCGCCCTTTGGAAGGGGATCTAAATCAACAGTCCGAGCACATTTTGCATAAATTTCTGCTTGACGGCGATGTAACGGAAGAGGCCATGAATGATTATCTATACAAGATCATGGGATTTGATCCCGACAAACGTTTAGATGTTATCAACATCTATCTAGGCATCGAATACGAGTTGAATAAGATGATGGCGAAAAATACGCTTCTCGCCTATCTGGACGAAGTTGCCGGAAGCAGGCGCATTGCGCTTGAAATAAGCTCGTTTCACGAAGTTCTGGCGATCTGTCAAACAGACCAGACGAATTGCAAGGAAAGCGAAGCGAATCCGGGAAAGCTTGCGTTCGAGCTGGCTAAGTTGAAGCATGTTGTTTCGAATGCCCAAATTACAGCGATTAATCAATTGTCTGCATGTGTTCAGCAGATTCGGGAAAACCGCCCTTGGTCCATTGTAATCGGGAATCAAGCATGTATCGCGATGGAAAGAATTGAGGCCGTAACCGTCAAACAACTGCCCTACCCGGTTGAGCTCGAAAGCAGAGCCAAAGCCGTTCTTTCATCTGCTGAACCGCATAAAGCGGGGCCGCTTTTGGAATCCTTTCTATCGCTCATTTATAAAGAACCGTATCATCCTCGACACATTTTGGAAAGCTGCGTTCGTTTTCTTTCATCGCTTCTGCATATCGCCGGTGAGATTCACCCTTGGAGGGTATCCTACGTTGACCGGCAGCAGCTTTTGAATCAATTGATGAAATCTCAAACACGAGACGAGATCGGACAAGTATTTGAACAGGCGGGAACCCTTATCTCGGACACTGCGGATGCGAACCCGCAGTATAGCGTTGCGATTCATAAGACTATTCGGCTTATTCATGAGCGGTATCAAAGCGGACTGTCTCTGGATGAAACGGCGAATATGCTGAATTTGACCCCGGAATATCTGAGCACGCTGTTTAACAAGGAAGTAGGCAAATCGTTTACCGTCTATTTGAAAGAAGTACGAATAAAAAAGGCGATGGGGTTGTTGCTGCAAACGGATCTCAAAACCTTTGAAATTGCTGAAAGGATCGGATACTCCGATCCCAAATATTTCAACAGGGTCTTTAAAGAAGCGACAGGCATGACGCCTGGGGAGTACCAGAAGGTTCATAAGTGAGAGGTCATGAGAACGCCCGGAAAATGATTATTCCGGGCGTTTTTTATATGCTGAGTTTCTTTAGATTAGTCCACCTTTCTTATAATTTTAGAATGTTGCTGCATTCTTTTTCGTAGTAGAATCTTGAGCGACGGGGATGAAAAGGAAAGGGGCTGGAGTTGCGATTTATTGAAAGGGCTTACAAAATTTAGACGGAAGGAGGAGGCAGCAAAAAATAGAGCTTTTTATTCGGTTGTTTGGTTTAAGAAAAGAAGTATGTTGAACATCGAGGAGGATGCAAATTGTTAATTAAGCGCGTAAAAGCATATCTGTTATTATTGCTGGCCAGCATGATTTTGCTCGGAACGATTCCCGCGCAGTTTACGTACGCAAGCACGGCGATGCCGCCAACGGTTTATCAGGCGGAAAGCGCATCGCTGTCAGGCACCGCCAAAATTGCCACAGACCATACCGGTTATACGGGCAGCGGATTTGTAGCCGGTTACGATAACAGCAGCACGGCGCAAACAACGTTTACGGTAAACGTCGCCGCTTCAGGAAATTACAACATCGATCTCAGGTATGGCGCCGGGAAGGTAAGCGGCTGGCCGAACGACAGGACGGTAGGCCTTGTGGTCAATGGCGTAAGTCAAGGCAACGTTACGCTTCCGGGTACGGGTGATTGGGAAACCTGGTCGGACGATGTAAGAACAGTTAGTCTCAATGCGGGTACGAATACAATCACGTATACGGATTTGACTTCCGGCGATAATAGCGATTCGATCAATTTGGACAAGCTGAGTGTCGGCGACAGTACGACAATACCGGTTAATGCAACCGCATATCAAGCGGAAGACGCAACGCTTTCCGGAACTGCCAAAGTGGCGACGGATCATACCGGCTATACAGGCAGCGGATTTGTAGCCGGCTACGATAACAGCAGCACGGCACAAACGATGTTTACGGTGACCGTCGGCACTTCAGGGGATTTTAATATCGCTCTCAGATACAGCGCCGGGCAGGTAAGCGGTTGGCCGAACGACAGGACGGTAGGCCTTGTGGTCAATGGCGTAAGTCAGGGCAGCGTTACGCTTCCGGGTACGGGTGATTGGGAATCCTGGTCGGACGATGTAAGGACGGTTATTCTCAACGCGGGTACGAATACAATCACGTATACGGATTTGACTTCCGGTGATAATAGCGATTCAATCAACCTCGACAAGCTGTCGATTTGGAAGAATGTATCCAATCCTGTTATCTATGCCATCAAATTTGAGCAAAGCTTGTATACAACTTCGGAATCCGGCAGCGTACAGACGAAGGTTAACGCAGTATATACCAATGAAACGATAACAGATGTGACAGCTAATTCGACCTTCAATTCTTCGGATTCATCCATTGCGACCGTTAGCGCCTCCGGATTGATATCCGGCGTCAGCCCCGGAACTGCAACGATAACCGCTCAATATAACGGAAACTCGGCTACGGTTACGGTCACGGTCAACCCGGACCCGACGGTGACTGTAGATTTTGCCAATGCAACGAGACAAGTGGACAGGGGCATGTTCGGTTACATTTTGACGTCGAACTATGATGTTCCCGACAGCAGGATGACGCTGCTCGGACCGATTATGAACAGGGAATCGATTCCCGTTCAAAATTTTATGGCGGTCGGAGACGGGGATCCGGCCCAATATCAATATGAAGAAAGCGTACTGGCCAGAAGCCTCGAAGCTTACAAACGGGCGACCGATAACGGTCTGAAATGGTATTTCATTCTTGGCATGCATCCGTCATGGACGGTCCCGAACAATAATCCTTGGGGTGGGGACCCGACCAATCCGGCGTGGTTCAAGCAGTATATCAAGGATGTTCTCCAATATTACAAAGACAATGGAGCAAAGATTGATTTCGCCAATTTGACGAACGAACAATGGACGGGCACCACGACAACCTATAACAACGTCTGGAACGCGCTGAGGGAAGTATATCCGGAGGAAATTCCGGCTCTCGGACCAAGCGGGGTAGGATTTGGAACCTACCAGAGCAGTCAGGACTGGCTGCCGTATGCAAGTCAGAACAAGCTTTCAATCGAAGGTACTACTTGGCATAATGATTGGGCATCGCAATCCTTCGATAGCCTGAGCAAGCTCAAAAGCTGGAACGATACGGTGAAGGGATGGCAGGCCCAATATCCGGAGGCGAACGGCAAGAACCGGATTTATGAAGAAAACAATTCGTTCACGACGGACCAGGCCAATTGGGCGAGAGACATGGCGAATGTAATCAACTCGGGTTTGACTCAAACGATTAAAGGGGTCATCCAAAATTACAACTGGAACGGCATGAGCGATTTGCTGCAGACCAACAAAACGCAGCAAAATCCCGGATACCGGACACCCATGTGGTGGGTATACTATATGTTCTCCCAGTTGTCGGGCGAGATTGTAAGCGCAACAACCGATGACAGCAGCACGGCCTTCACGGCTGTAGCAAGCAAAGACCGGAACGAATCAAAAATCATATTCGTCAACAACGGAACTGCCGGAAATAAAAGGATCGTTCTGAACAACCAGCCCTACAGCGGTCAAAACATCCGAATCGACCTCTACAAGATCACGTCCACTGAAAACGACGGGCTTGTCTATCAATCCGGCATAACACCTTCCTCTACGGATAATTTGACTTTTACGGTTAACAATGTCGGAGCGAACGAATCTTGGATGGCTGTTCTGAAGAAAATCGCAGCCCCACCAAGCTTCTTCCATCAAATGGCGCCTGATGACGGAGAGGTAGCAACCGCCACGCCTTCGCTAACATGGACTGCGGCAAAGGACGCGGCAAGCTATAACCTGAAAGTATCCGTCAACAAGAATCTGTCGAGCCCGGTTATCAACCAAACGGGTATTGCCGGAACAAGCTATAACGTAGGCACGGCTCTGACAACGGGTCAAAAATACTACTGGAGAGTAACAGCCGTCAATTCAAACGGCAGCACCCCGGTTTCCAACAATGCGGTATATTCGTTCATCGTTGGGGCGAATACGGGGGTACCTGCGCAATTCGGGCCATACCTGCCTTCGACCAACTTCACGAACGAATCCACCACACCGAAGTTCATGTGGTCGAAGGCTTACAATGCAACTTCGTACAGATTAGTTGTTTCAACCAACAGTGATTTGTCTAACCCGGTCATTAACCAGTCGGGCATCACCAGCCTGATGGATACGCCGCAGTTCGGAACACAGACAGCAGGTTATTATCAGCCGACAACCGCACTGGCGAATGATACGAAATATTACTGGATGGTATATGCGGCGAACGCTAACGGCGAACGGCCGATGAACGGTCCCGTCCAATACTTTACGACCAAGCCGGCAAGCTCCGCGCCGACAAGTTTCAGCCTTACGGCGCCCGCAAACGGGGCAACGGCAATTTCCACAAGGGCGGTATTGTCATGGCAGCAGCCGAAGAACGCTTTCTTCTACAAGCTGGAGGTTTCGCCTAGTGCGGATATGTCCAGTCCGGTGTTAGTAAGAGACCGCATGATCTACAACAAATATACGTTCGAGCCTAATCTGTTAAGCCCGAATACCACTTATTACTGGCGGGTGACGGCGTACACCAAGGACTTGGCCAACTCGACGGCAGATGCAAGCGGCATTTACTCGTTCACGACGGAAGCTGTTGCAAGCTCTCCATTACTGTATGCAGAGCAAGCCGGGAACGGCAAAGTCAAGCTATGGTTCCAAACCTCCAACGGGGCAACGTCGTACAAAATCAAGTACGGCACACAGCCGGGAATTTACACCAACACCATCACGGGAGTAACTGCAAGTCCTTACGAAGTTACGGGGCTGACCAATGGAACCAATTACTATTTTGCCGTAGTTGCCGTAAATGCGAGCGGCGACAGCTCGATATGGAACGAAAGAACGGCGACGCCGACGTATAGAACATCAACTGCGCAAGTATACGAGGCAGAATATGAAACGCTTCTGGGCGGAACCATAGTAATGTCCGATCATACCCAATATACGGGAACCGGATTTGTTGCGGGTTACGACCGATCAGGAACGATGTCGACCAAAATCAAGGTAACCGTTCCTGGCGCCGGAAGCTATAGCCTTGTTTCCAGATATTCGGCAGGACCTGTCGGCACGGCATCCATTAACCGGACCGTCGGACTATACGTTAACGGAACGAAAGTGAAGGATATCGTGTTTAACGGTACGGGGAATTGGGAAACCTGGGCAGAGGAACTGGAAAGCCTGAGCCTTGTTGCAGGCATCAATACCATCGAGTTTAAGGGAGAGCTTGCCAATCAGGACGACTGCATTAATTTGGACAATATTTCAGTAGGACAGTAACTCAAGATCTACAAGCTTGTTGACTAGCCTTATCCAAACTGCATCCCTGTGATTAGGATCCCCTTTGAGTAGACAGTGCTTAAAACGAGCACTACAGTTTACTCGGAGGGGAATTTTCATGGGCAGCATCCAAAAGACATATTCGGCTAGGAGTCTTTCCGACGAAAGGATTGCAGTGAATATTTATTAATCATTTACACATCCACGCCGGAATGCAACCGTAGCCCCAAACCGAAATCCCCCTCAGGGCTGGCTAAAAAACCTTCATGCAAATTGAATAAATATTCACAATTAAAATTTCGTCGGACAGACTCCTAGGGGAGAATGCCATAAGGCTCTGATCTTAAAAATGTCCACCTTTCTTATACATTTAGAATTTTCGAAGCGCTTTCAAATGAGTAAGATAGATTCAGATACACCATATCTATTATTTCTAGGGAGGTTTCAGCATGAAGAAGATCATGGGGGTTTTGGCCAGTGTATTCATCGTTATCGGCTTATTAGCGGGATGCGGCGGTGGTGCCAAAACTAACGAAGCGGCTACAAGCGCGCCAGCTTCAAACACCGCAAAGACTGCTGATAGCGGAACTCAGCAGAAAGAGACGAAGCAATTAAAGCTCTGGTTCTATTATGAGGGGAAAGATCGTTTTGAAAAAATCAGCAGTCTGACGCAAGGATTCAACAGTTCTCAAACCGGCATTACCGTAACGCCCGAATACGTTCCGTTCGATCAATTCAAAAAGCGCCTGTCCTTGGGGATGGCGGCACAAGATTTGCCAGACATTGTTATTATAGACAACCCGGATCATGCGGCTTATGCAAAAATGGGGCTCTTCGCCGATATTACCGATAAAATAAAAGCGATGCCAGGATTCGACCAGTTTTTTGATGGACCGATGAAGTCGGCTACACTTGACGGTAAAATTTACGGAATGCCGTTCGCGAGCAACAATATCGCACTCTTTTACAACAGCGATATGTTGAGCAAAGCAAACATTCAGCCTCCGAAAACCTGGGACGAGCTCAGAGACGCAGCGAAAAAGCTGACAAGCGGGGACACGAAAGGTTTGGCGATTTCAGCTCCGCAGAATGAAGAAGGCACCTTCCAGTTCATGCCTTGGTTATTATCGACCGGAGCCTCCGTAGAAAAAATGGACAGCCCCGAGGCGGTGAAAGCTCTTACGTTCCTGTCCGATTTGATCAAGGACGGCTCGATGAGCAAAGAGGTGATTAACTGGACGCAGGCCGACGCCATGAAACAGTTTATTGCCGGCAAAGCGGCGATGATGATCAACGGGCCGTGGCAGCTTCCGGAAATTAAGAAAACTGCCCCGGATCTGAAATACGGGATTACCCTGGTGCCCAAAGACAAGCAATACGCATCCGTTCTGGGCGGCGAAAATCTGGGTATCGTCAATGGAAAAAATGCAGATGCCGCTTTTGAATTCCTGAAGTACTTTGCCCAACCTGAAGTGATGAAGAACTTTACGAAGGAATTCGGCAATTTCCCGCCGCGTAAAGACGTTGCTTCCGACAAGGCTTGGACGGAAGACCCGCTCGTCAAAGCGTTTGCCGAGGAAATGCAGTATGCGCAACCTCGCGGACCGAGTCCGAAATGGCCGGAAATCTCTAATGCGATTTCCGAAGCATTGGATAAGACCTTGACTCAGTATGCTACTCCAGAAGCGAATGCGAAAGAAGCTCAAGCGAAAATCGAACAAATTTTGAAAAAGTAGTCTGTGCCTTTGGCAGCATGAAACGATGGAGTGCATGGCGCAACATGCACTCCAATTATTTAGAGAAACAGGGTGGGAGAAATGGCATTAGATAAATTACGAATTTCAGCTTATTTATTTGTTCTACCGGCCCTGATCTTTTTATTGGCTTTAGTGGGCTATCCGATTATCGATAATATCCGGCTCAGCTTCTATGATGTGAATGTGATGAATATTGCATCGAAAACCCAGCCGTTTGTCGGTTTTGATAATTATATCTATTTATTTAGAGAAGGTTTGGCCGGAATCTCTCTGGAGCATACGCTGGTATATACTGTAATGTGTATCGGGTTGCAGTTCGTTATCGGCTTTGCGATGGCGCTATTTTTCAACAGCAAGTCCGGCTTTGCACAGCGATTGCGCGGGATCATAATGGTAAGTTGGTTGATGCCCATCACAATTACCGCGCTTGTGTTTAAATATATGTTCAGCACGGACGGCGGCATTATTAACGCGCTGCTAATGGATCTTCATGTCATCCATAAGCCGGTTGAATGGTTGCTGCAGCCAGGAAGCGCCATGTGGTCTCTTATCATTGCCAATACATGGATCGGTGTTCCCTTCAATATGATCCTGATCTCAACCGGCTTGACTACCATTCCTCAAGACGTCTACGAGAGTGCTTCGATTGACGGCGCAGGTGTGATCCGCAAATTCTTTTTGATTACGATTCCGTTGCTCAAGCCTGCTATCGTATCCGTTTTGGTTCTAGGGTTTATTTACACGTTTAAAGTATTTGATTTGGTGTTCGTCATGACGGGCGGCGGTCCCGTTCACGGAACCGAGATGCTTTCGACGTACTCCTACAAACTCTCGTTTGTCGAATTTAATTTCAGCAAAGGGGCAGCCGCGGCCAATGTTTTATTCGTGATCCTCTTTATCGTCAGTCTGGGATATTTGAAGCTTGTCGGCAAGGATGAGGTGATGTAGGTATGAAAGCGATAACTTCCATTGAGAAACGTAGAGGAACAACGCTCAATCTAATTTTGTTTTTGCTGTGCCTGCTATTTTTATTCCCGCTTTACTGGCTGGTTGTGACATCGCTGAAGACGGAGGTCGATATTTTTCGCTCCCCCCCGCTTCTATTTCCAACCAGCATCAATTTTCGTCCTTATATCGATCAATTGTCCAATTCGCAATACAACTTGTATCGGGCTTTCATCAACAGCGGCGTCATTTCGCTGGGAACTATGGTTCTTTCAACGGTGCTGTCCATACCGGCGGCCTACGGCTTAGCGCGTTACTCGATCAGAGGAAAGAAGCTGTTCATCCTGCTTTTCCTCGTCACCCAAATGCTGCCTTCATCGCTCTTGTTAACGCCTTTGTTTATCACCTTTCATAAGCTGGGAATGATCAATACGTATTTGGCTCCGATTCTTGCCGATTCGACGATCGCCGTGCCTTTCGCGGTGTTGACGCTGCGAACGTATTTCCTGACACTGCCGAAGGAGCTGGAGGATTCCGCCAAGATAGACGGCTGCAACATGCTGAGCACCTTTGTCCGAATTATGCTGCCGATGGCGTACCCCGGCGTCGTGGTCGCGGCTGTCTTCTCGTTCCTGTTCGCATGGGGAGATCTTGCCTATGGGCTGACGTTTATTCAAAAAGCCGAGATGCGACCGATTACAGTCGGCATCTACAATTTCCTTGGATACCTGGGCACGTCGTGGAACAACCTGATGGCTTTCGGTGTCGTCACCATTCTCCCGGTCGTTCTTATCTTTATTTTTGTACAAAAATATATCGTCAGCGGTTTGACCGACGGAGCCGTAAAAGGCTGACAGAACAGAGGAAAAGATGGCGATTCGCATATATGCAACCCAATATAAGGATGTCGAGGCAATCGCGTCATTCAATGGGGGCGCGTCAGCGTCATCAAAGCAAAATCGCAGTAAGAATGGTATCATAATGTAACCTTCGATACGGTTCGAAGCATTGGATGCATCGATCTGAATGGCTTTATACGGTAGGGATATGACGGATGAATGGGGGATATGAATTGCACAGTTTATTTCGGATAGAAGGAAACCGCCTGGTCCGGGAATACGACGCAGAACAACTTTGGATCGAGCCATGGGGCGCCGATAGCTTGCGTGTACGGTCGACCAAGCACGCAGCCATGATTGAGAAAGATTGGGCATTGCTGCCGCAAAAACCAGGTGATGCGCAAATTTCAATTGCGGGTACGTCCGCTTCCATTAAGAACGGAAATATCCGCGCCGAAATTTCCGCCGGAGGCAAGCTTGCGTTTTATAACCAAAAGGGCGACGTCCTGCTGCAGGAATACGTCCGCAACCGGAATGATATTAGGGAGTTCAACAGCGCGCTTAATATCGACGCCCGTGAATTCAAACCCATTATCGGCGGGGATTACCAACTGACCCTGCGGTTCGAATCCGATCCGGAAGAGAAAATCTTCGGTATGGGTCAATATCAGCAGTCTTATTTGAATATGAAAAACTGTACGCTGGAGCTGTCGCACCGCAACTCGCAAGCCAGCATTCCCTTTGCGTTATCCAGCTTGGGCTATGGCTTTCTCTGGAATAATCCGGCTGTCGGCCAAGTAACGTTCGGGAAAAATGTGACGGAGTGGAAAGCCGTATCTACAAAGCAATTGGACTATTGGATAACCGCCGGGGATGCGCCGGCCCAGATCGTGGAAGCTTACGCAAAGGCCACAGGTACGGTGCCGATGATGCCGGATTACGGCACAGGATTCTGGCAGTGCAAGCTGCGGTATCAGACGCAAGATGAGTTGCTGGACGTTGCGCGTGAATATAAGCGCAGAGGGCTTCCTATATCGGTGATCGTCGTCGACTTTTTTCACTGGCCGAAGCAGGGCGAATGGAAGTTTGACCCGGAATACTGGCCTGATCCCGCCGCTATGATCAGCGAACTGAAAGAAATGGGCATCGAACTGATGGTTTCCGTCTGGCCCACGGTGGACAAGACAAGCGAGAATTACCCGGAAATGCTGCAGAAGGGATATCTTGTCAGAACGGAACGGGGGATTCGGACAACGATGGATTTTGTAGCCGATACCGTGTTTTATGATCCGACCCATCCCGGAGCGCGGGATTTCGTGTGGAAGATTGCAAAGAAAAACTACTACGATAAGGGAATTAAGGTGTTCTGGCTGGATGAGGCAGAACCGGAATATTCCGTGTATGATTTTGATAACTACAGGTATTATTTGGGGCCGAATGTGCAGATCGGAAATATTTACCCGGTCATGTACGCCAAGACGTTCTTCGACGGTATGATGGAAGCCGGGCAGGAGAATATCATCAATCTGATACGATGTGCCTGGGCCGGAAGTCAACGTTATGGAGCCCTTGTCTGGTCCGGTGACATCGATTCGAGCTTTGCATCGCTCAGAAATCAGTTCCAGGCGGGATTGAATATGGGTCTGGCCGGCATTCCATGGTGGACGACCGATATCGGTGGATTCCATGGAGGCAATCCGGATGATCCCGCATTCCGCGAGTGCATCATCCGGTGGTTCCAATACGGAGCTTTCTGTCCGGTTTTCCGGCTGCATGGCGACCGTGAGCCTCATTCTGCACCCCTGGGCGTCAGCGGAGGCGGTTTATTCGGCAGCGGCGCTGCGAATGAAGTATGGAGCTATGGAGAAGAAGCATACGAAATATTCAAGAAATACATGTTCATCCGAGAACGTCTTCGCCCATATATTACCGAACTGATGATAGCCGCCCATAAATGGGGAACCCCGCCAATGCGGCCTTTGTTCTTTGATTTTCCACAGGACAACGAAACATGGAACATCGAGGATGAATACATGTTCGGTCCTGATCTGCTTATTGCTCCAATCCTATACGAAGGAGAGAGAGAAAGAAAAGTATATTTGCCCAAGGCAACTTTATGGAAAGAGGCGAGCACAGGAAAAATCCATGAGGGCGGCAGTTGGTTTTTGTGCGATGCGCCGATAGATGTAATCCCTTTATTCGTGAGATCTGAATCAAAATTACCGTTCTAGATTTACTCGGCATGCGTGGCGCGATGCGGCTTATTCTTTCAGTTCCTTTCCCATGCCCTTCAGGAAATGAATGCCGAAGCCGATCGCCCGGTTGATGTCGGGATCATTCAGCACTTTGAGGAGATCGAGCAAGCCGACCTTTTTTTCGTTTTGAATGTACGCTTGCCCCTCCTGCAGGCCGGAAACCACACTGCCGAGCAGCTTCTTTGATGCTTCGGCGTCAACCTTCGACAACGTGCCGGCTGCGCCCATCAGATTGTTGATGATATTCGTCACGGGCTCGCGGGAGATTTGGCCGATGGCGATTTTGGCCAGCTTATCTTTGGCTTGCAGCATGGCGTTCGCCGCCTCCAGCGCACCGATGTGGTGCAATTCGCCGATAATGTCCAATGTCTTCGTTACCGCCTCGCCGTTTTCAGCGAGCAGAGCGACGAGCTCGTCAAGCTTCTGCTGTTTGATTTCTTCCTCGGTAGGTACATGCTTTTTTACTGCCGTGATTGGCTTTGCCATTAATTTTTCCTCCTATCCTTGGTCCGTTAAATGTACATAGCCGGGACGGTTCCATTTGTGCGAAACCTCGACCCCGTTCTGGGGGTGGCGCTTCTTGTTCCGCGGATTCGTGGCAGGCAGCGTGCACCGGCCCTCCGTCTGCAGCACTTCCATCCGCACTTTTGCTTGTTTATACGCCGGTGTATGCGTCCGGTGGTCATGCGCCGGACCTGTCAGGAAGTTGATCGCCGATTCTTGGTTTACCGAGTTCATCGGCAGATACAGTTCATTATCTTTAACGCGATCTGTAACAAGCACATTTAATTTGACCGCTCCGAACGGAGAGATCAGGCGGACCAAGGATCCGTCCTTTACACCGCGTTCCTTCGCCAATTTCGGGGAAACCTCGACGAATACATCAGGCACCTTGGCTTGAATGCCCTGCGATTTATTGGTCATGTTGCCTTCATGGAAATGCTCCAGCATACGGCCGTTGTTGATGTGAAGATCGTACTCTTCGGGAAACTCTACGGGGAGCACCCAATCGGAAAGGGCAAAACGGGCTTTTTTATCCGGGAAGTTAAAGCCGTCTTCATAAAGCAGCGCCGTGCTTTTGCCTTCCAGGCTGCCCCATAAGAAGCTGTCCCAGCCTTCAAGCTTGTCGTAGCTTGCCTCTCCGAACAAGGGCGACAAGTCGGCCATTTCTTTGAAAATTTCACTTGGTTGGCTGTAGCTCCAATTTGCGCCCATGCGGTTTGCGATCAATTGGATGATTTCCCAGTCGGGCTTTGATTCTCCGGTAGCAGGAAGCGCCTGATATAACCGCTGGACGCGCCGCTCCGTGTTCGTGAAGGTGCCCTCTTTTTCCAGAGACGGAGAGGCGGGCAGCACAACATCTGCGTATTGCGCCGTCCTCGTCAAGAATATATCCTGCACGACGAAGAAATCCAGATTGGATAAAATCTCATGGACCTCATTGGCATTGCAGTCCACCAAGGCCATATCTTCACCGATCAAGTACATCGCCTTAATCTCGTCCTCTTCGATGGCATGCAGCATCTGAATGTGATCCTTGCCTATTTCCCCCTCGATCGTTACGCCATATGCTTTTTCAAACTTGGCGCGGGCGATGTCGTCGGTGACATGCTGGTATCCGGGCAGCCAACCCGGCAAGGTTCCCATGTCGCAAGCGCCTTGAACATTGTTGTGTCCGCGCAAAGGATAGGCGCCTGCACCCGGACGGCGGTAGTTGCCTGTGGCGAGCAGCAGGTTCGAAATTGCCGCCGAGGTGTCGCTTCCGCCCGTGTTTTGCGTAACGCCCATGCCCCACAGCACACAAGTGCCGTCTGCATCGCGAATCATTTTGGCTGCCTCGATCAAGGTTTCTTTTGCAATTCCTGTGACTAGTTCCGCATAGTCAAGGGTATACGGCTCCAGCACCTGGATAAAATCCTCCAAAAAGTGCACATTTTCTTGGATGAACGGCTGATCATGCCAGCCCTGATC
>CAZESH010000044.1:0-21071 GCA_964514665.1 uncultured Caryophanales bacterium | reverse complement strand
GAAGAATGCCTTAAGCTTGCCACGGCGGCAGGAGCAGCGAATGCTTTGAATGAGAGAGCTGGACATATTCGTAAAGAGGACGTGGAGAAGCTGTTGTCCGATATTAAAGTGAAACGAGTGAACTGATTGTACAAATCAAAACCATTCCGAACCGTTTAGGCGGGTTGGAATGGTTTTTACTTACTATTCTGAATCTGGGATTTGAGCGATGACGTCGATCTCCGCCAAAATGTCCGCCAGTCGGCTGCCGACTGGCGTTCTGACCGGATAAGGGCGGGAGAAATATTCTTGATACACTTTGTTGAAATCGGTGAAGTATTTAAGATCACTCAGTACCTTTGTTCAAAATCGCGGGCTAGAATCATTTCTGTCATAAAAGGACTATCGTCGTAGCCCTGTTGTTTCTTCACAAAAATCATTAACAGAACGGCTAATCAGAGTTTTAAAGTAGTCACTACTAATTATGATCGACTAGCAGAATACGCAATCGGGAAGAGATGGGGATTGCCACATCAAGCAAACGGACGGTCCGTTGACAAACCAATCTCCGATCCAGGAAGTCAGTAAGGGCAAGTCGTTAAGGGGATTAAGGTTGGATTATTTACCGATTTTGATGTTATTTTCTTTAAGTCTTCTATAGAGTGTAGTGCGCGAAATACCCAAATCTTTAGCGACCTGGCTGATATTTCCTTTTCTTTTTATAAGGATCTGGATATAGAAGTTCCGCTCGCTGTCATCGCCTTTCTGTTTTATTTCCTTGATATGTTCCAAACTTTGAAACGATTCTACAAGATTCGGTTGATATTCATGAATTTCGTTTTGCGGGTTGTGTACAATATACTGCGGCAGGTGATCAATTGTAATGCTTGCAGATCTGTCGGATAAATAAAAAGCTCTTTCCATTACGTTATTCAGTTCCCTGATGTTTCCATGCCAGTTATACTGCGAGAGCATCTTTAAGGCTTCCGGAGCAATGTTTTTAATCGGATAGCCGTTTTCGTGGGATAACTCACGAATATAATAGGAAGAGAGTTCGGCAACATCATGGATTCGTTCACGAAGAGGGACAAGTTCGATGGTAAAGACATTCAATCTATAGTATAAATCGCTCCGGAACGAACCATTATACGCAATTTCCTGATTTAAATTTTTATTGGTCGCAGCGATAATTCGGACATCGATTGGAATCGGTTTATGCCCTCCTACCCGGATCACTTCTTTTTCTTGAAGAACACGCAGCAATGTAGCCTGCAGTTCAAAAGGCATATCTCCAATTTCATCAAGAAACAAGGTTCCTCCGTTTGCGGTTTCAAACTTGCCGGGATTTCCCCCTTTTTTTGCACCTGTAAATGCCCCCTCCATATAACCGAAAAGCTCCGCGTTGATTAGTTCTTTTGGTATCGCTGCACAGTTGATGGCTACGAAGGATTTTTCCTTTCTCGAGCTTTCATTATGAATGGCGCGTGCAAACAATTCTTTTCCGGTTCCGCTTTCTCCGAGAAGCAGCACATTTGCATTGGTTTTTGAAGCGGATTTGACCAGGGATACGGTACGAAGAAAGCTCACATCGGAACCGATGAGATCTTTCGTAGTAAACTTGCTTTTGTCTTTGCGGACTGTGGTGGTGCGGCGATCCAGCTGTTTGAAATAAACATAGTGAAAATCATGGTTTTTGATAATTTGAATTTCGAATAAGCTGTCGGAGTCTTCCTTTCTCATCATATATTTTGCTTCCTCCCGGTTGTCCGATGAGATTTCCGACAACAAAGTATGCACAAGATCACGTTTCCTTGAAAGTAAATCCTGAGCCGATTGGTTATGAAACACAATTTTCTCCTTATTCAATACAAATAAACTTTTGGTCAGTTGGCCGGATACATCCTGCAAAACCTTGGATAGAGAAAGATATTCGTTGTGTTTAATGATAAGTTCTGCACAAGAGACTGTTAACCTGGACAAACTTCCAAGCAGGAAAGGAACGGTATCTTCAAAACTTTTATCTATAAATGCACCGAGTACTCCCATGTGGGTGGAATCGGATTCGCCTTTAACGGGGAGTCCTGCTGTGATCCAATTTTGCAGTTGCTTTACTTCATGGTCTTCTGAACTCACAAAGGAAAGCGTATGCCCGGTTAAGGCGAGGCCGATGCCTGTCTTGTTGAGCGGATAATGGGTCCAACTATTGTTGCCTATTCGCAAATGGTGAAAAATTTCCGGCTTATTTGCCTGCTCGTTATGAAATACATCCAACAGAATGCCTTCCGGATCAAAAAAAGCAAAAGTGAAAGGAAAGAAACCGGTCGTTTTTTTTAATTCCTTCAGAAGAAATTCGCTCCGGATCAATCGGTTTTCCAATGTGTTCTGGGAAAGTTCGCCTTGGCCTGCTGTCACTTTCGTCTCCCCTGATTCATAAAAAGGATCGGGAGGTAAAGGGGAGCCGGACTCCCAGACAATATCAAATTGGCCTCTGTCATTAACCTGGCCGATTCGTGAATTTAACCATAAATGCTGGTTTTTTTGGTCGACTACAATTTTGCCCTGCGGGGCTTCGAGAGTAAGGCCGGACAAAGAGTGGCGAATGGAATCGGTGGAAACGGTTTTAATTCTACGCAGTGCTTCAGCCAGCAGAAAAACAGAGTTATAGGCATTTTCCATAACGGAACTTATAATATCCGTTCCATAAGTGCGGCGATATTCCGACACGAACAATTGATTGGCCGGATTATTAACCGTATTGAAATAAGGGAAGCTGGAATAATGTCCGACTGTGTAAGAAGATTGGATAGCGGCAATTTCCGTTTCGGCAGTAATAGGACTGGTTATATGTTGTTTTAAACCGTATTGATAATGCTGCTGATAAAAGGCGCCTACGCTATCTCCGACAAGGGTAGAGAAAATGACGTCCGGATTTTTTCGGCGAATTTCCTGTAAATGAGTGCTGAATTTCTGGTCGCCCAAGCCAACATAAGTTTCTCCCAGGATGGATCCTCCGTGTGCTTGGATCAGGTGCTTGATGTACCGGTTAGTTTCCCTTGGATAGATATAATCCGACCCGATTAAATAAAATGCTTTTCCCAGTTGGCTGATAATCCAGGGGATGAAGTGAAGAAGTTGTTGGTTGGGAAGTGAACCGCAATAGAAGATGTTTCGGTGCTGTTCTGCTCCTTCATATAGGGTTGGATAAAATAGCAGAATATCATATTTCTCCAGAACAGGAATTACCATTTTACGGCAGGCGGAAGTATACAAACCGAAAATAGCGATTACTTGATCGGATAGAATCAATTTCTCCGCTTTTTGTGCTGCAAGGTAAGGATCGGATGCAATGTCTTCGACTATGGGAATCAGCCTTTTGCCATGAATGCCGCCCTGTTCATTAATTTGTCGGATGGCCAACAAACTAGCCTGATATTGACCGCGTTCGGTAATACCTGTAGGCCCGGTAAGAGAGAAAAGAATGCCAACCTTTAATTCGTCATCCTTTGTTTCCATATATGGCAACGCCCCTCTATAGAAATGAAAGTGTTCAAAATTGTTCAACGCTCTTCAGATTACTAGAAATGTTCATTGATTGTATTGAAAGTGTACCGTCTATAGAACAACTCGGCAACAGTATGTAAACTATTATAACATATAAACTGTTCATATTTTGTTCGAATTGTTGAAATCCTGGATATCAAACTATGTATTTTGAAAAATAAACAATATATATTACATTATATGTTAGTGAATGTACCGAAAAAAAGGTTAGTTTTTTAACTTTTTTAAATATTTTTTTATGAAATATTAAATTTTGATGAGTTTGGCACGGGAATTGCTTTTATAAATAGTGAAACCATAAACACCGGTTTTAACGCCATAAACACTAGGGGGTCTGTGTAATAATACTTAACATAAGGGGGGAGGGCAACGCATTCAATTATTTGTCGGTAAGATGGTTGATCAGAAAAAATTGAAAATGGGAGTGAAAGATTTGAAAAACAGTATGAAAAAAACCACATTAGTTCTTTTATCCATTATCCTTACCTTTTCTGTACTGCTTGCAGGATGTTCCGGTGGAGGGAGTGGTACATCCGGTAAAGGTGACGATATTAAAGTAGGCGTTCTGTTCTCCTTAAGCGGCGCTTTAGCGGTTACGGAAAAAGGAATGGCAAACGCAACCCTCTTGGCAATTGAAGAAATAAACGCAAATGGCGGTATCAACGGAAGAAAACTTAAAGCCGTTCAAGAAGATCTAGCCTCTGAACCGTCCGTAGCTGCGACCAAAGCAAAGAAGCTGCTTCAGCAGGATAAAGTAGCCGCTATCGTTGGCGGATATACTTCTGCCAGTCGTCAGGCAATGCTGCCGATCGTAGAGCAATATAACGGTGTACTTGTGTATCCAACCTTTTATGAAGGAGAAGAATATTCCGAAAACATCATTTATACAGGAGCAACCCCGAATCAACAGCTTCAAGAATTTGTTCCTTGGCTGATTAAAAATGTAGGCAAAAAGGTTTACTTTATCGGTTCCGACTATGTATATCCGGTAGAAACAAATAAACAGGTAAAAGAATTATTGAAAATGAACGGCGGAGAAGTGGTTGGTGAACAATATGTACCGCTCGGTCAATCGGAGTTTGCTTCTGTCATCAACAAAATTAAAGAAGCAAAACCAAATTTGATTTTCTCGGATCTTGTCGGCGACAGTGTGGCTGCTTTTTATAAACAATATAAAAGTTATGGTTTAGATCCGGCTGCCATGCCGATTGCAAGCCCGGTAACTGCTGAATCTGAAATTGTATCCATGGGTGCCGATGTGGCAAAGGGTCATATTTCTTCCGCCGCTTATTTCCAATCTGTAAATACGCCGGAGAATAAAAAGTTTGTAGAAGCTTACCAAACAAAATACGGTAAAAATGAGCCGATTACCCAAGTTATTGAAGCTTCGTACTTCTCCACCTTGCTGCTCGCAGAAGCACTGAAAAAAGTAAAGGATGTTACAGATACCAAAGCGGTTATCGGTGCATTTGCCGGATTAGAAATTAAAGCTCCGCAAGGAACGGTCAAAATTGATACTGAGAACCATCATGCTTGGTTGAACTCCAGAATAGGTAAAGTCGGTGCAGACGGTCAATTCGAAATTATTCAAACTATGGAAAAACCGATTCAACCTGAGCCTTGGGCAAAAATCCTATTCCCTGATCATAAAGAGCCCTGGAAGAAATAATACAGAATCAACAAATGGAGCGGAAAGGGGGTTCTCCCTTTCCGTGCTCCATCCATACCGGGAAGGAGGAAATGTGATGGGCATCATTCAGCAAGTTGCCGACGGAATAAGTATAGCCGGTATTTTAGTGATTGTCGCACTCGGCCTTGGTATTACCTTCGGGGTAATGAAAATCATCAATATGGCTCACGGAGAACTGATCATGATCGGAGCCTATACAACCTATTTGGTATGTACGGAAGGGCATATGCCGTTTTTCGTAGGAATGATTGCCAGCTTTATCGTTACCGCTCTGGTTGGACTTCTGTTGGAAAAATTTGTGTTGAGGCGTTTGTACGGCAGGCCTATGGAAACCCTGCTCGCCACCTTTGGTGTGTCTATTTTTCTGCAGCAGCTGATTAGAATGATCTTCGGATCGGATGGGAAATCCGTTACTAGCCCTTTTCAAGGCGCAATGAATTTAGGAGTTGTAGCCGTACCTTATTTCCGTCTATTTATCGTTGGAATCGCCATTTTGATGGTCTTAGCCACCGCTTACGTCATGTACAAAACCAAATTTGGCATTCAACTCCGCGCCGTCTCGCAGAACAGGGATATGTGTGAATGTCTTGGCATTAATACTTCCCGTGTTGATGCATTTACCTTTGCATTTGGCGCAGGGTTAGCCGGCTTGGCCGGTGCCATCCTGGCTCCAATCAAAAGCGTTTCGCCTACTATGGGTCTGGACTATCTGATTGATTCTTTCATGGTGGTCGTGTTGGGTGGGGTCGGGTCTTTGCTGGGTACTCTATTCGGATCGGTTGTTACGGGAGAAAGCAATCAACTGCTTACCACATTTATGGGGGAAACCGGAGCTAAAATTCTGGTGTTTCTACTAATTATTCTGGTGATTCGGTTTAAACCGGAAGGTTTGTTTCGGATGGAAAGGAGATAGATGGCCATGCAAATCAACAAACTTGGTTTCAACAATACATTTGCTATGCTGACTCTCATATTTCTGGTGATTTTTCCTTCGTTTGCATCAGAATTCCGTGTTGAGTTAATGGGAAAATTTATTGTTTTTATCCTATTTGCCTTTTCCCTTAACCTGATCTGGGGCTATACCGGACTGTTAAGCCTGGGTCATGCTGTATTTTTCGGACTAGGCGGCTATCTGCTTGCTTTATCTTATAGTCTGCAGGATGGGGTCCCTGCTTTTATGGCCCGTTTCGACATTAAGGAAATCCCAATGTTTATGAAGCTGTTGCAAAGCATTCCGGCGGCGTTGTTTCTTGGGATGCTCATTCCGGCCGTACTCGCAGGTTTGATCGGATTCTTCGTATTTAAAAGTCGGGTAAGCGGTGTGTACTTCTCCATAATTACTCTGGCGCTTGCAAAATTATTTGAAATGTTGGTTATCAATTTGCAGGCTTATACAGGTGGATTTAACGGATTAATGGGTTTGCCTCGTTTTCCGATTAAAGGTGCACCTTTAAGCCTTACTTCTTATTACTATTTGGTCCTTGCAGTTGCCGTACTGGCTTTTTTCTTCACCAGGTGGCTGACTCATTCCCATTTCGGTAAAGTCATCAAATCTATCCGGGAAGATGAGAGCCGTATCCGCTTCTTGAGCTATAACCCGGCGAACTACAAGATTTTTGTATTCACTGCTTCCGGATTTCTCGCAGGTCTTGCCGGTATGCTGTACGTTCCGATGAACGGTTTTATCTCTCCTCAAGATACAGGGATTGCTATGTCGACAAGCCTGATCATCTGGTTGGCAATCGGTGGAAGAGGTACGTTGATGGGGCCGGTTTTCGGGGTGTTGATTGTTAACTGGATGTCGAACCTGCTGTCGGAACAATATCCGACACTGTGGCAGTTATTTCTCGGTGGCGCTATGGTCCTGATCGTCCTGTTCCTGCCGAACGGCATTTACGGAACACTGGAAAACTGGTGGAAAGACTGGAGTTTGCGTGAGAAAAATGTGAAGAAGGAAGACCCCCTTCTCATTAAAAAAGGCGATGTTCTATTAAAGGAAGACAGGTGACAGAACATGGGCGAAAAAATACTGGAGACCATCGAATTAACTGTTCAGTTCGGAGGATTTAAAGCCATTTCGGATTTGGATTTTTCTTTGAATCAAGGGGAACTGAGGGTAATCCTGGGACCCAACGGTGCGGGCAAAACAACGCTGATGGATCTTATCACCGGGAAAATAAAACCTACATCGGGACGAATTGTTTACAACAACCGGGAAATCGCAGGAATGGAGCCTTATGACATAGCGAAGCTGGGAATCGGAAGGAAATTTCAAAATCCGCATGTGTTCGATAATATGACTGTCATGGAAAATATTGAAGTGGCTTTTCGAGGCTACCACAAAGTTTTTCAATCCCTCTTCTATAAAAGGAAAACGGAAATTAAAGATCGTATTGCGGCTATTATGTCCACGATCAATCTCAACGAGAAAACAGAACAAATGGCGGTAAATTTGTCTCACGGTGAACGGCAATGGCTTGAAATTGGAATGCTGCTTGCCCAGGATCCAAAGTTAATTATCCTGGATGAGCCTACCGCTGGGATGACTGCTGAAGAAACTTACAAAACCGGTGAACTGATCCAGACTATTTTCAAAGATCGTTCCGTAATCGTTGTGGAACACGATATGGCGTTTGTCCGTCAGATAGCCCAAATCGTTACTGTGCTGCATCAGGGTAAATTCCTTGCGGAAGGTCCGCTTGTGGAAATTGAACAGAACGCGAAAGTTCATGAGGTTTATTTAAAGGAGGGTGCCCATGCTTAACGCTGATGCGCTCCAAGTTGCATATGGAAAGAGCCGGGTCATTAATGGTGTCAGCCTTGATGTGGGTCAGGGCGACAAAGTTTGCCTAATGGGCCGCAACGGTGTCGGAAAGACGACATTGTTGAAAAGCCTAATTGGTCTTTTGCCCCCCCGGGAAGGCAAAATTAAATGGGAAGGAAAAGAAATCACTCGTTCCCGCGCTAATGAAAGGTCTCGAATGGGAATTGCTTATGTGCCGCAGGGGAGGGAGATTATTCCAATGCTGACGGTCAAAGAAAATTTAGAGCTTGGCGCCATGTCCCATCATCCGAAAGAAACCATGCAACTGATAGAGGAGATATTGGTTTATTTTCCTGCACTGAAGGAGCAGCTCCACCGGAAAGGGGGGGTATTGTCGGGTGGCCAACAACAGCAGCTTGCCATCGGCCGGGCATTGATGTCTAAGCCGAAATTGCTGTTCCTGGATGAGCCTTCGGAAGGAATCCAGCCTAATGTGGTTGCTGAAATTGCCAGGACATTGAACCGGGTCCATGCTGAAAAATCGCTTTCCGTTTTTATAGTAGAACAAAATTTGGATTTTGCTTTTAAAATTGCAGAGCGATTTTACGTAATGGAAAAAGGACAAATTGTAAACTCGGGGAGCACCAAGGAAGTTTCCATGGAAACGATTAAAAAATATTTAACAATCTAACCTACAATATATTGAGAGGAGATTTTTCAATGAGACACGGAGATATTTCGAGCAGTGCGGATACAGTAGGGGTAGCGGTAGTTAACTATAGAATACCGAGCCTGCATACTAAAGCGGAGGTTTTGGACAATGCACGTAAAATTGCAAATATGGTAGTAGGCATGAAAAGAGGCCTGCCGGGAATGGATCTGGTCGTATTTCCCGAATACAGCACTATGGGAATCATGTACGACAACGAAGAAATGTACGAAACGGCAGCTTCCATCCCGGGTGAAGAAACAGCCATCTTTTCAGAAGCCTGCATAAAAGCTAACGTATGGGGGGTATTTTCCCTAACCGGTGAAAGACATGAGAGCCATCCGGAAAAAGCGCCATACAACACGTTGATCCTGATGAACAACAAAGGTGAAATTGTACAAAAATACCGCAAATGTATTCCTTGGTGTCCGATTGAAGGTTGGTATCCTGGAGACACCACTTATGTAACCGAAGGACCAAAGGGCATGAAAATCAGCTTGATTATCTGCGATGACGGAAACTATCCGGAAATCTGGCGCGATTGTGCCATGAAAGGCGCTGAGTTGATCGTTAGATGCCAGGGCTACATGTATCCGGCGAAAGAACAACAAATTATGATGGCGAAATCGATGGCATGGGCGAACAATGTGTATGTGGCTGTAGCAAACTGCACAGGATTTGATGGTGTTTACTCCTATTTTGGCCATTCCTCGCTTGTCGGCTTTGACGGCCGTACGCTCGGTGAATGCGGAACGGAAGAAAACGGCGTGCAGTACGCCGAAATGTCGGTATCCCAAATCCGCGATTTCCGTAAAAATGCACAATCCCAAAATCACCTGTTCAAACTGCTTCACCGTGGATATACCGGAGTCCTGAACTCCGGCGACGGAGATCGCGGTATTGCAGACTGTCCGTTTGATTTCTACAGAACCTGGGTTATGGATGCGGAAAAAGCGAGAGAAGATGTGGAAAAAATTACTAGATCTTCTCTCGGCACAGCGGACTGCCCGATTGAAGGGATTCCGAATGAAGGGCTTGTCAAAGAAATCACAAAATAAAACCAAAGGATCGCGGCATTGCTAACTACCCGTTTTCTGAAGGGAAAATAAGCTGCAGGAAAAAGGCAAGTAACAAGTAGAGAACCGGCGAGACGGACGGCGTTTATTGACCGGTCCGTCTCCCGTATAAACAAACTATTCAGAACAGAGGGGATGATCCTCATGCCGTTTATTAACGATATGCTGCAGGCAGTAGAAGAGAAGCAATCTCTTTCTACAGGGCATAAAACGCAAACTCGTTTCAAGTTTGATGTGGCAGAAGTCATGGGCAAGATGCGTAACCGGATCTACGGTCAGGAGCAGGCGATACAGTCTATTGAAAATATGCTGAAAATTGTCCGTTCCGATATTGCCGACCCTGATAAACCGCTCTATGTGGGACTGTTTCTCGGTCCTACCGGAGTCGGTAAAACAGAGATCGTGCGGACGTTGGCAGAGATTATTCATGGTTCAAAAGAAAGATTTTGCCGCGTGGACATGAATACGATGGCACAGGATCATTACGCTGCGGCTTTAACCGGTGCACCTCCGGGCTATGTTGGAAGCAAAGAAGGATTTACCATCCTGGATAAGGAAAAAATTGAGGGAAGCTTCAGTAAACCGGGTATCGTTCTTTTTGATGAAATTGAAAAAGCCGGGTCCCAGGTTCTTCTAACTTTATTGAACATTTTTGATAACGGGATCATGACTATTTCCAGCGGAGACAAAGTCATTGATTTTAGGAACAGCATTATTTGTATGACGAGCAATCTTGCGGCTTCGGATATTTACCGATTTACCGACAGACAGTTATCTTCCATGCCGGCAAGATTTTCCTATTATCTGAATCCGGCCAACTGGATCCGCCGTGATCGGAGTTTATTAGACCGTATTGTAATGAGAAAGCTGGAAAAGTCCTTCAAACCGGAATTTATCAACCGGATCGATGATATCGTTATTTTCAACTGGCTGGGACAGCCTATCTTGGAAAAAGTTACGGAAGTGCTGGTGGATCAATTGAATTCCAGGCTCCGTAAGCATCGCTGTAAACTACAGATTGAGAAGTCTGCCAGGGATTTCCTTGCGGAAAAGGGCTATAACAAAAAATTTGGTGCAAGGGCGCTAAAGCGGGCTTTCCGTTCTTATATCGAAGTTCCGTTAGCTGAAATTTTAATGGAACGTTCGGTCGAAGAGGCGCCAGGTGTTTATACGGCACATTACTCGCGAGGCCAAGCAGACGTTGTCTTTAAACATTCTTTTGCTTCGGAGTGACAGCAGTGGGAGGAATGTCATGCAGGGCAAGTTGGATTTAAGCATTACCGCAAACCGGAGAAACAGAAGCTTTATCTCCCGTATGAATTATATATTCCCTTTAAAAATTTTGCGGACTTTCTATCTGGACGGGATCGGTACCGCATTTGTATATGTGCTTGATACTGCGGGTGGGATGCTGGCAGGAGACAGTCTGGATTACCAGATCCGTGTAGATGAAGGTGCCCATCTTTATTTAACGAATGCTTCAACCGCGAAATCCTACAGTATGCCCGACGGTGATGCCCGAATCAATCAATATTTCTCAATCGGACGAAATGCCAGTATGGAGTTTTTTCCGGAGGAGGTCATGCTGTTTAAAGACACTTCTATGGAGACGGTTACCCGTATTGATGCGGATTGCGACTCGGTTTTTGCCTTTTGTGAAATGTACGCGGGCGGTCGAAAGCATGCGGGAGAACTGTTTCAGTTCCGAAGTATGGTGAACCGGTTTGAAATCAACATCGGTGGGAAGCAGGCCATTTGGGAAAAATACCGTCTGGATGGATATAAGCTGCAAATAGGGCGATACGGATATCTGGAAGAGTATACCCATTGGGGGAATTTATATATATATGCAAATGAAGAAAGCACAAGTATGCTTCAGACCGTACATGAATGTCTGACAGGCATAAACCGGTACGGTGTATGGGCGGGTTGTTCGCTTCATCCAAGCGGAGTCATTATCATTAAAGCGTTAAGTTCGGAATATGAAGCTGTCAAGGAATGCTTTCAACAAGTCTGGTCCCGTTTACGACCATTGATGCTGAAGGAGGAGCTGCCTTATATCCGGAAATAATCAAACCGACTATCTACTGATCTGGCTGCAGATTGCCGGAGGAACCTTTCCAACAGGGAGTTTTAATCATTCTTATGGCTTGGAAACTTATATTCAATCCAATCGGGTCCGAAATGCAGCGGACGTAGAAGAAATCCTGCTCACCTATCTGGAGGTCTTCATCCAAACCGATGCCATTTTCGTGAAGGAAGCTTATGAGGCGATCCGCAGGGGAGACATGGATTTTCTCGAAACCTTACAGAGTATCTACTCGGCTTCCAAACTCGCTAAGGAGCTATACTCAGCCAGCCTGAAAACAGGGCGTTCTCTGCTGCTTGGCATAAAAAACCTCTATCAGGAAGAAACGCCGGAACCCTTTGGCAACTTGAATGATTCGACGCTTACGTATCACTATGCTTTGGCGTACGGGATGGCGGCTGCCATGATGGACATGCCCCCCTCTGAAACTCTGCAAACTTATATTTATGCAGGGCTGGCTTCTCTTGTATCCGTTGCGACAAGAATTATTCCACTGGGGCAGAATGAATCCCAATTGGTATTGTTTCGGCTCAGTCGACGCCTTTCCTCGCTGAAGATCGATTATGAAGGGCTATCCCTGGAAAATGTGAATACCTTTGCACCCGGCTTGGAAATTGCATCCATGAAGCACGAAACGTTATATACACGATTATGCATGTCTTAATAAACAAATTTGGCGAGAGTGGTGAATGCCATGCATCTTACTCCAAGGGAGAATGAGCGGCTAATTATTTATACGGCTGCAGAACTGGCAAGAAGAAGACTGAAAAACGGCATTAAGCTGAATCATCCCGAAGCAGTCGCCATCATTTGCGATGAACTCCTGGAGCAAGCTAGAGAAGGAGGGAAACGTCTTGCCGATGTCATTGCGTTTGGTTCACATATATTAACGCAGGAAGAAGTGCTGGAGGGTGTCGAGCAGTTGATTCCCATGATCCAGGTTGAAGGAATGTTTTCAGATGGGTCCAGACTGATTACGGTACATGATCCAATCCGTTTCTCGACCAGGAGAGAATTGGAAGCAGAAAAATATCTGACATTGTAATGGAGGTTGCGGATCATGAAAGAAGATAAATATGAGATCGGAGCCATTCAGTATAGGGATGAACCAATCGAACTGCGTGCGGGAAGTAAAAGAATGGATATTCGAGTTCGGCATTGTGGGGATCGCCCCGTCCAGGTGGGTTCCCACTTTCATTTTTTTGAAGTGAATAAAGCGCTCGAATTCGACCGGAAGCAGGCATTCGGCATGCATCTTGATATTCTTTCGGGTACGGCTATTCGCTTTGAACCTGGTGAGGAGAAGGATGTGAAGCTTGTAGCATTCGGAGGAAGAGGAAAATTGATTGGTTTTAACGGACTAACCATGGGCAACATGAACGACATAGCTGTCAGGGAAGCTGCTCTTGAACGTGCAAGGAGCAAGGGGTACTTAAAGGGAAAACCGGAAGCCGGAAAAGGGGGAAACAATGCGGATTAGCAGAAAGCACTATGGGGAACTCTTTGGACCGACAACCGGGGATAAATTGCGTCTTGCGGATACGAATCTATGGATTGAAATAGAAAAAGACTATAATGAACCCTATTATGGGGATGAGGCCGTTTTCGGAGGTGGGAAAACGCTGCGTGATGGAATGGGACAGTCTAGTATACCGAATGCGGATGGAACTCTTGATTTTGTCATTACCAATGTAATCGTGATGGATCCGATCCTCGGTATTGTAAAAGGAGATATCGGAATTAAGGAAGGGAAAATTGTTGGCATCGGAAAAGCGGGAAACCCGAATACAATGGATATTACACCCGGGCTGATTGTAGGGCCGGGCACGGATATTATCTCGGCTGATCCTGGTATGATCGCTACACCGGGCGGAATCGATACCCATGTTCACTTTGATTCCGCGCAGCTTGTTATGGAAGCGTTAAGCAGCGGAATTACCACCATGATCGGTGGCGGTACAGGACCTAAGACAGTAGGCATCGAAGCGCCAGGCGCTTTCAATATCCAGCGGATGATTGCCGCTTTTGAATCTTTTCCTATGAATATGGGCATGCTCGGCAAAGGAAATGCCAGCGAGAAAGCGGCGTTGATCGAACAAATAGAAGGAGGTGCGATCGGTCTTAAAATTCATGAAGACTGGGGCAGCACTCTTGCTGTTATCGATAACTGCCTGAAGGTGGCCGATGAGATGGATTTCCAGGTACAAATACATACGGATACCTTAAATGAATCCGGTTTTGTCGACGATACGCTGGAAGCCATCAACGGAAGAACCATTCATGCTTACCATGTGGAAGGCGCGGGTGGCGGCCATGCACCGGACATACTTAAAGTGGTAGGCTATCCGCATATTATTCCTTCTTCCACAAATCCGACGAATCCGTTTACCGTTAACACGGTGGATGAGCACCAGGATATGATAATGGTTTGCCATCATTTGAATCCGGCGGTACCGGAAGATGTGGCTTTTGCGGATTCGCGTGTTCGGGAAGAGACAATTGCGGCTGAAGATGTGCTTCACGATATGGGAGCCATCAGTATAATGGGTTCGGATTCCCAGGGAATGGGGAGGATCGGAGAAACCATTCTGCGAGTATGGCAGCTAGCTTCGAAGATGAAGCAGCAGCGAGGATCCTTGCCCGAGGAACAGGGGGAGAACGATAACTTTAGGGTTCTCCGCTATCTGGCTAAATATACGATCAATCCGGCCATTGTATTCGGCATACAGGATTATGTCGGCTCCCTGGAGCCGGGGAAGCTTGCTGATATCGTGCTGTGGCGCAATACGTTCTTCGGCGCGAAGCCCGAAACTATTATTAAGGGAGGCTTTATCGCCTGGTCGACCATGGGAGAAGCCAACGCATCGCTGATGACCTGCCAGCCGATTATGTATCGTCCGCAGTACGGCGCTTTTGGAAGCAATCCCAACAGCCTGTCCTATATTTTCGTGAATCCGGCGGCTCTGGATAAAGGCATCGGGAAAAAACTTCCGGCTTCGGCGGAAAAGTTTGTGCCGGTAAAAAACACCAGGAATCTCGGCAAAATAGATATGGTACGTAACGACTACTGTCCGAACATTACCGTTGATTCGGAAACGTACCGTGTGGAAATTGACAGAGAACGGATAACCTGTGAGCCCCTTGAAGATGTTCCACTGGGCAAATTGTATTTTTTAAGATAATTTTCTCTAGATGAGTAGAAAAGAGGGCGAACCCTTATGATATGTAAGGAAATAAAGGGTAATTCATTTGAATTGGAACTGACATCAGATAATGACGAATTATACGGATTTGAAATTGTTGCGCTAACCTGGGATGAATGTGCTAAGCGGATTCTGCGAAAAAAAACGGACTTGGGCAAAGAAATAGGCGTTTCGCTTCCTTTTCAAACAATCCTCCGGCATGGAGACATCCTGTTTCAGGATGAAGAGCATACTGTACTGGTTTTTGTGCAACCCTGCGAGGTATTAGTTATCTTTGCAGAATCGATACAGGAACTTGGAGTTCTTGCATATGAACTTGGAAACCGCCATCTTCCGCTGCAGGTTACGGAAAAAGGGGAGATTGTAGTACTCCCGGATAGTCCGACAGAAGTGCTTTTGAAGAAGTTGAATGCACATTATGAGAAGCAAAGCAGGAGATTTCAGCCCATTCCCAAAGGTGGCGGACACCATCATCATGATGATAGCCCTAATCATGGGCAGAGTCACGATTACGGTCATAGCCACGGAAATGAACATGGATCGGATCGTGAATTGAACGATGTTCAGGTCTTGGACGGCAAAGCGAATGCCATATAAACAGGGTCGGGAAGTAATAAAGGAAAGTAAGATTTGAAAGCAACACGAATTGACGAACTAGAGTAGGAGAGGTGATTTATCGATGGGTTATGTACGTATCGGAATTGCGGGACCGGTCGGTTCGGGAAAAACGGCGCTTGCTGAGAAACTGGCTAAGCATATGGCTGGAAATTATAGCATGGCGGTAGTTACCAATGACATTTACACAAAGGAAGACGCCGAATTTCTAGTGCGCAGCGGGGTTCTACCGGCGGAACGTATTATAGGTGTAGAAACAGGCGGCTGTCCGCATACTGCTATCCGCGAAGACGCATCCATGAATTTGGAAGCCATTCATGGCCTCATCCATCAATTTCCGGATGTTGAGATCATTCTGGTGGAGAGCGGCGGGGATAATCTATCGGCCATTTTCAGTCCGGAGCTAGTGGATGCCTTCATTTATGTGATTGATGTAGCGGAAGGCGATAAAATTCCCCGTAAAGGCGGTCCTGGTATCACCAGATCGGATCTTCTGGTCATCAACAAAATCGACTTAGCCCCTTATGTTGGCGCCGACCTAGCTGTAATGGACCAAGATTCCCGGAAAATGAGAGGCGACCGGCCCTACTTATTTACCAACCTGAAAAGCGAAGAGGGCCTTGATCAAGTAATTGCCTGGATTCAGAGAGAAGTACTTCTGGAGGATTTAGATGGATAGATGTAAGAATTACGAAGAGCAGCTATTGAAAACAGCTTGCCGTTAATCAATGAAAAGAATAAAGAGCAGGTGAACGAGTCAAGGCGTTCATAACCGAATTCACCGAAAGCCAATTAAAAACTAAAAGTAAACCAAGTTAAAAGCGCGGTAGATCCCTAACTTTGAGATTAATACAATAGAAAGATTACCAAGAACAGAAAAATCCCGAACCATAAGGTTTGGGTTTTTCTGTTCAATTATTTATTTTTGAATTTTTTGTCGAACTATAACTTTCGTTAGGCTACTTTTCCGTGCGAAAAGCTTAGGATTTATAGCAAATACTTTTATTATTCGGGGAAAGGGAACCCGTTGGCTATAGGATCCATGATAAAGGAGCGAGGTTAATGCTGGTACTGGGAAGAAAGCCGGGCGAATACGTAGTGATTAATGAGAAGATTATTGTCAAGGTGGTTAAAAGCGAAGAGGGACACTTGCGCCTTGCAATCGATGCCCCGCAAGACGTTGATATTGTTCGGGGAGAATTGTTGGAAGAGCAGAAAAGAGCCGATATTCAGAAAGATTAGGTTATTAATAATATAACTTTCGTTAGTGAAAGATTTGTATTGAAATCCCCCCCCATTCATCCATTCCAAAGAAGGTTCTCGACCATCAACAAAAAAAGTCAAGAATTCACGAACTCCATTTACGTTATCTCTTAAAAAGATTGCTTGATTCAATGAGGAAAATAAAAAACAAAAAAATAGTATTAAAAATACAAATGAGTGTGCCGATATACTAATTAAGCATAGATTAGGACACTCAGGGACGAGTGAATAAGCAGGGTATTTTCAGGATGAAGATTTGAAAATCCATGCATATTTATTCGTCTTTTTTGTTTTGTTTGAATTCGGGAAAACGATGGTTTATGCGAAAAATGAATAGGATCAAGACTTATGGATGAGCAAACAGGTCGATTGTCAATCTTCAGGAGGAAGAGGGGCAGCGGCT
Source organism: uncultured Caryophanales bacterium (assembly GCA_964514665.1). Taxonomy (GTDB): domain Bacteria; phylum Bacillota; class Bacilli; order Paenibacillales; family KCTC-25726; genus CAZESH01. Next base: position 3,719 of record CAZESH010000044.1, on the reverse strand, counting down.
CGTTTGCTCATCTTTTTTTATTCTGCCTTTCAAGGAGATGGATAAATGCTGGTACTAGGAAGAAAGCCAGGGGAATTTGTGCTGATTGACGGCAATATCATCGTGAAAGTCGTGAAAAGCGATGAAGGCCATTTGCGCCTGGCGATTGATGCTCCCAAGCATGTTTCGATTGTTCGTGGAGAATTGTTTGAAGAGAAAAATAAACAAGGCCATAAAGTCAATAAATAGAATTCAGGTGGTCTTCCGCTTAAGGACGAGTGGTGTGAGTCAGGGAAGACACGAGGTATGGACTTGCAGATCCTTGTTGGGATTGGCGCGCGATCCGGCAGCGGCCTGTAAGGACATTCATGAACAAAAGAATGCAAACGGATGTGCATTCCAAAAACTCACACGGAGGTAATGTAAAAATGAGAATCAACCACAACATTGCTGCGCTCAACACGTACCGGATGTTGACGGTCAACACGACCAACACGCAGAAAGCTTTGGAAAAATTGTCTTCAGGTTTGCGCATTAATTCGGCTGCGGACGATGCGGCAGGCTTGGCGATTTCGGAAAAAATGCGTGCCCAAATCAACGGTTTGGATCAAGCGCAAAGAAATGCCCAAGACGGCATTTCCTTGATTCAGACAGCGGAAGGCGCATTGAGCGAAAATCATTCGATTTTGCAGCGCATGCGCGAATTGGCTGTTCAATCCTCAAGTGACACGATGACCGATGTTGACCGCAAAAACATTCAGTTGGAAATGAATCAGCTGTCTTCTGAAATCAACAGAATCGGCAGCACAACGGAATTTAACACAAGGGAAATCTTGAACGGCAATGTTTCCTTGACCGGTGTGGCCAAAGAGCTGGACGGTACGGAAAAACTGTCTGCAAATCTGGCCAATCTGACGGTAGACCCCAGTGCAACAGCTGCAGACGGAAACTACAAAATTACAGTTGAAAATCTGGGCGGAGTCACCGTTCAAAACATTGGCAACGGCACCATCAACGGCACGGGTGTTACCGGCGTAACCGAATACAGCGGTGCAGGCAATGATGTCGGGCTGGCAGCAGGCAACTATCGGATCGATGTGACGAGTACGACGGCAAAATCGACAAACACCGTTACCGATGATGCCACCAATCCGGTATTGAATACAACGGCCGGCAACAATGCGATCACGATTGACGCCAACTCCAATTTGGCGGCTGCGAACGGATATCAAGTCGACGTGACGAAGACGACTACAATCAATGCAACCGCAGTAAACGGCGGCGGGATCAGCAATGTGGACGCTGCTACTGGAAAAGCTACTGCAGGGACGTACACCATCACCACCTCGGCAGGTGTAACATCGGCCGATAATGGACCAGGTACTCTGCAAAGCAGCGGCGCTATCTCTAACGTTCAAATTGCTGCGGGTTCCACTTATGCGAATACCACCGGGTACAAGATTGTGGCAACACAGACCGCTTCAGGAACTGCCGGAAATGTCAATTTCACATTTGAATTGCAGGACAGCGGCGGTACTGTGCTTCAAACCACATCGTCGACGTTTACCAATGGTGCCGGTACCACTGCCATCAAATTGGGTGATGTCACATTTAACGTGGATAACGCCAAAATCTATAACAGCAGTGCTTCGACTGGTACTGCAGTTGATAGTACATTCAGCGGCAATGCAGTCGGCTTGACCATCAATAACCAAGTGACAGTTACCCAGAACAGCACAGGCGAGGCAAAATCGGTAACTGTGGCAGACGGTGCTGCAGCTGCTACGCAAACTTTTACCTTCACTGATGGTGGCAAATTAAATCTTGATACGGTGGACAGCGCCAATCAATTAACACGCGGCAACACTTATACGACAACGGTTTCTTATGACGACTCCTATGCCATCCAAATGAAGGACAGCGGCGGAACCGCGCTCGGAAGTGCCGTGACATTGAAAGGTACGGACCTGACAAATCCAAGCAATTTGACGAATATCCAAATCGGCGCTGCCGGCAATGGCGTGCAAATCGACTTGGATGCGGCTAAATTGAGCAGCCTGTCAAGCGGTACGACAGCTACAGCCAAGTTCAATGTCACTTCCTCCACGGCCTATACCGCTACTATCCAGAACGCAGACGGTTCCGCTGTAACGGGTGCGGCAAGCTTTGCCTTGACAGGAACAACAGCCACTGAAAGTGCGGATCTTGGGTTTAACGTCGGCTTGAATTATGACGGCACCAAGATTGCAGCGGGCGATACTTATTTCTCCGTGCAAGATGTGACTTCCGCCGATGATTACAGAATGACGCTTGCCCGCGATGTGAATAAAGACGGCAACTACAATACAGTAGACGTGAAGCAGCAAGCGTTTCACCTGGGAGACACGGTCAAGCTGGGGACTACGGGTGTCAGCATTGATACAACCACGAGTACCACAAAGTCCGACGCTGCAACCTTTGTCATTCAAAACGGGGTCAAGGACAATTCGCTTCAGGTACAAATCGGGGCAAATTCGGGCCAATCCTTGTCAGTCGATATCAATGACATGCGTGCGGGAGCTCTTAATTTGACAGGTACCAAGGCTGGCCAAACGATTACGGCACAGGACGGAAAAGTGGCGTCCGTTACCGCAGATGCAACCGTAACAGACGGCACCAGCAACAAGACCACACAGTTTGCTTTGGATATCTCTACAGCGGATAAAGCTACTGCAGCAATTTCGGTCATTGATGACGCCATCAACACGGTGTCGAATGAACGCGCAAAATTGGGTGCTTTCCAAAATCGTCTGGAGCACACCATCAACAATCTGGGGACATCCTCACAAAACCTGACCTCTGCCGAGTCGCGGATTCGCGATGTCGACATGGCCAAAGAAATGATGACTTTCACCAAGAACAACATTCTGCAACAAGCAGCCCAAGCCATGTTGGCCCAAGCGAATCAACAACCGCAAGGGATCCTGCAATTGCTGCGGTAATTTCTTGAAGGGAGGAGACTCTGCAGCTCTGGAGTCTCCTTTCTCCTTTCATCATCCATGGATGGCAAAACCACCCCGATTCGGGGCACGACATGACTTGTATGTCAAAGGAAGGAGCGCGGCCTCATGACGAAAAAAAGACTCGTACTGGTTCCGCAGTATATGCGGAAATTCTCCTGCATCGGTTCGGATTGTGAGGACAGCTGCTGTGCAGGCTGGCGTGTGAACATCGATGAAGAAACCTACAAGAAATATAATCGAGTTCGCGACCCTGAGCTGACTCCGCTCATGAACAAGGAGATCACTCGGAACCGCTCCAACGCTACTGCGGAAAATTTCGCAAAAATCAAGATGCGTGCCGATGGCGCATGCGTTTTTTTGAACGAAGACCATTTATGCAGCGTTCAGCTCAAGCTGGGGGAAGACTACCTTTCCAATATCTGCGCCGCTTACCCGAGAACCTCGAATGAAGTGAACGGGGTGCTTGAAAGATCGGCCACCATTTCCTGTCCCGAAATTGCCCGGCTTGCTCTGCTTAATCCGGACGGAATCGAATTTGACGAAATAGGGGAACCTGCGGAATCGCGGAAAATGAACGGCACCCGATTGAATACGAGTGATGCAAAATTTTCCCGCAAAGCACAAAAATATTTCTGGGAGCTTCGCATCTTTACAATTCAAGTGCTGCAAAATCGCAGCTACTCGCTCTCCGAACGATTGATTATGCTGGGACTGTTCTATCAAAAATTGGATGAATAT
>CAZESH010000043.1:0-21122 GCA_964514665.1 uncultured Caryophanales bacterium | reverse complement strand
CAGTGGGATATATCATGGAACTTCGCAAACATGTCGGAACCAGTCCGTTAATTATGGTGGGAGCCTGCGTTGTGGTGTTGAATGAAAAAGGACAAATCTTGCTTCAGAAGCGGACGGATACTGGAGATTGGGGGACTTTGGGCGGCTCGATGGAATTGGGTGAGTCTTTTGAAGAAACGGCAGAGCGGGAATTATACGAAGAAGTGGGGTTATTGGCTAAATCTTTTAAACTTGTTACAGTTCTCTCCGGTAAAGACATGTATTTTCGGTATCCGCATGGTGACGAAGTTTATAATGTTATGGCAGTGCTGGAAGCGCAAGGTGTTGAAGGGGAACCCAGAATCAATGATGAGGAAAGTCTCGATTTGGATTATTTTACATTAGATAAACCTATAGAGGGAATTAATCCTTTCTCGGAGTTTGTGCTTACAAAAGCGGGGTACATCAAACCGCAATTGCCGGGATAACCTTTCATTACTTAGTCGTACCGGGAACGCTGGCGTAAAGCACAGCAAATAATGTGATTGTGCATTGGAGGGGTCATAATGTCGCATTTTAGTCCTGTCATACGGATCTGCATTGCAAAGATTTTATTGCGATGTCGCCTTTAATTTTCATTTCAACAGTGGATGACCAAGGATTGTGCGATGTTTTCTCCAAGAGGAGATACTCCTGGATTTGTTCACGTTATCAATGAGCATCGGTTTGTTATTCCTGAAAGACCTGGGAATCAAAGATCGGAGTCATATTCATCATTCCGGGTCTTGAGGAAACATTGAGGGTAAACGGCAAAGCGCAAGTAACAAATGACCAGGCATTATTTGGTCAATTAACGGCTAACGTAAGAATGCCCTTGCTCGGAATTGGAGTTATTGTAGATCATTGGAAAAGTTATTAGAATTGCTTGAAGAAAATAAGATAAGCCTTATTAACAGTTCAATGTGACGTGTTGGACGATTCAAGCATAACAACAGCCTTTTCCCAAATAGAATCCCATGTAGGGACAATAGACGGGATTGTCCATTCTGTCGCTTTTGCCGATAAAGATGAACTTCAAGGGGAATATGTCGATACAACCCGAGAAGGCTATCTGTTAGCCCAGGAATCCAGTTCCTATTCATTAGTCGCTGTAGCACGGGAGGCTAAGCGAATGATGAAAACAGGAGGGAGTATTGTGACCAGCAAAAGGCGTGTCCGGATTTAATGACATAAGATCAACTATTGAAGTGAGTATTGTGACCAATATTGATCAAGATGAGGTTGGAGATGCAACGATGTTTTTGCTAAGTGATCTTTCACGAGGCATAACGGGTGAAGTGCTTCATGTGGATTCAGGATATCATATTCTGGGCTTGTGAGGATCCTTAAAGGAATTATAAAAAATACTGTAATGAGGGATTTGAATTGAATCATCGTATTCGGAAAGATTTATCTTATTATTTAAAGGCTCATCAAAATAAGAATAATCAAATACTTCATTACTTTGCTTTTATGTTTGCATTTTTGGGTTGGATTTTTTTGTTTATTAACATTTGGGTGACTATAGCCTTTGGGATCTTGCATTATGTATTTTCTTGGATCGGGCATTTTTATTTTGAAGGCAATAAACCGGCGTCATTTCGATATCCATTAGTCGGTTTTTATGCAGGATTTATGTGGTTTTTTATAAGAACATATGAAATCATTACCGGCAAAGACATATTGAAAAATTTCACCAAACATTAAATGGAGGGAAGCATAGTGAAAGCTTTTATCTTTGACATGGACGGCGTAATCTTAGATAGTGAACCCATTCATTTTGATGTTGATTTCATGACTTTGGAGCATTTTGGCGTAAATATAAATAGAGAAGAATTAGAAAAATACGTAGGTATGACCAATCCCGAGATGTGGGGATTCATTAAAAAGGATTACAATATTCCACAAACAGTAGCTGAAATTATAGAATATCAATTAAAGCACAAGATTGAGGTGTTGAAGAAGTCCAACATCCAACCCATTGAAGGGATTATGGATTTAATCAACGAACTTCAGATGCATCGTATTCCAATAGCCATTGCGTCTTCATCTCCAAGGGTATTTATTGAGGCGGTTTTAGAGAAATTTCGAATAATTGATCATTTTGTATGTGTAGTAAGCGGAGAAGAGGTCAATAAGGGAAAACCGGCACCTGATGTATATATGGAAGCTGCTCGGCTTCTGGGTGTAGAACCAAGGGAATGTGTTGTAATTGAAGACTCGAAGCATGGCGTAATGGCTGCAAAGGCAGCAGGCATGAAATGTATAGGATACATAAATTTAAATTCAGGCAATCAAAACTTGTCTCAAGCTGACATTATTGTTCGAACTATCCATGAAATAAGGGTAGAAGATTTTTTGTAATATGAAAATATGAAAGGAATAAACCAGATGCTCATTGTAAAAGCAACCATTATTATTTGAGCAGCCGTATAATTTTTGTGTTGGCAATGATTTAATTTATCGTGCTAGAATTGGTTAGAGGTAAAAAGGCATATCGATGATATGGAAGCTTTATTTTGATTGAATTGAATACAAGGATGTGAGATTTTTGTTCAGTAATATCATGAGTAAGATTGAAGAACCTGAAATAAAGGAACTACTAAACCTTTGTATATTTCCTGATCCAGACAATCTGAAGCGGGTTATCGAAACTTATAAAACAAGTTCGAAATTGCATTTGTATGGACTCGTTTCTGAGAATGAAGTCGTAGGTCTGATAGGATACCGGCACACCGACAAGGAAGCAATTGAAATCACACACCTATCGGTTAGACCGGATTGCAGAGGGGCGGGTTTTGGACGGGGATTGATTCTTGAACTTTTAAGTAAAGAAAACCCGAAAGAAATCATTGCAGAAACGGATGATGAAACCTTGGATTTTTATCGACACATCGGTTTCGAAATCAGAAGTCTGGGAGAGAAGTATCCAGGAGTTGAACGTTATATATGTTCATACAAAGTGGATTTAATATAATCAGGAAGAGCAACAAAGAATGACGCCCCAAGCTTGTCAGAATTATCATGAATTTATCGGCGCAGATTCCAATATCATTGCAATGCAAGAACAGTTGGATATGATTCTATTGCAAGACCGTAGATGCTGCCAACATCTTCGGTCTTTATAAGTTTATTCTGAAATCATGTTTCTTATCGCTTTTTTACCATAGATAAAGACTCTTGAAAAGAATTCAAACTGGATGCCTATGGACAATACGGCAAGTATCAAGAGGCTAATCCGAGTTCCCAAGAAAACAGTCGCAAATAAAGCTTCCTAAATTGGGTGTTTGTGGTAAAATATCGAGTATTAGCTAAGCGGACTCACAAGACCAATAATGAGAGGTTAAAGATGACAAACAAAGCAGATATGATCAAGCTTGCTGAGAAGTTAGTGAAGCAAGAGTTGGAATTTGATCCTTCCGGCCACGACTGGTGGCATATAGATCGGGTAAGAAAACTTGCCCTCGAGATAGCAAGAAGCGAACGGGCAAATGATTTTGTATGTGAATTAGCAGCTCTTCTTCACGACGTAGCGGATGAAAAATTAAACGAATCCAAACAAGCGGGATTGGATAAAGTGAAAAATTGGATGATCCATCACGTTGAAGACAAGAACATCATCGATCAGGTCTTGGCTATTATTTCGACTATGTCTTATGATGGCGGGCAGAATCCGCCTATGGAGACATTGGAAGGCCAGATTGTTCAAGATGCCGATCGTTTGGATGCATTGGGGGCAATCGGCATTGCCAGAACTTTTCTTTATTCGGGCTTTAAAGGGCAAATCATGCATCATCCGGAAAAGGAATTTACACAAATGGAATATCGGTCAAATGAGAAAACGGCGATCTATCATTTTTATGAAAAGCTTTTAAAGTTAAAGGATTTAATGAATACATCATATGCCAAGGAGTTGGCAGCGAAAAGACATGACTTTATCGAAGAATATTTAAGACAATTTTATAACGAATGGAATTTATCCGACCCGACGCTAGGAAATATGGAGGCATAACATGGGGCACGAAAAATCTTTGGATGCATATCTGAAACCATCAGCATATCTCGACTATTTAGATCCTCAGATACAGGCCGTCATTCTTTCATTGAATCAAAAAGCATCAACCGAGGTTGATCGGATAAGGGCGGCATTTGAATTTGTTCGCGATGAGATCGGTCATTCTTTTGACATCCAAAATCGGGAAGTCACGAGAGGCATGAACATTCCTTCGGGCATAAGCTACCAAAACCTGACCCTGTATGAAAAACCGGAGGATGGATATTGTATACATGCATTGAATACGGTTTATCTGAAAGATCTGGATAAATGGATACGATTAGATGCGCGAGGCAATAAGGAGGGAATAAATGCCCAATTTTCTATCGAGGAAGAGAAGCTGGCATTTCCAATCAGAGAACAGTACGGAGAATGGGATTACTTGACGAACTACGATGAACCTCATCCAGAAATTATAAGTACATTAGAAAAACATAATGATTGCATAGAGATGTATCAGATGGGTCTTCCGGAGGAATTAATTTAGTGACACAACTAGGGGGCATGATGGGAAATTGCTTAACCTTAACAACATCCGTTTATTAATGTTTGACCTCGATGATACGCTTTACAATTTTAGTTATTATTGGCCGAGGGCTCTTCGCTCAGCATTTAAAAAGTTTTCATTAACTCTTCATTTGGACGAGGACAAACTTTTTGCCGAATTTGAGCGCTACAGTAATGAACTTTGGGAATTGGCCACCAACAAGGAAATAACATTTAATGAATATAGGTTCATGAGGCTTTATCATGCTTTACGGGAATTTGGCATGGAAGTTGATCAAACAGAATTTAACGAATTCAATCGGCTTTTTATTGGTGAAAACCTTGAAATCATTGAACGCGACGAACCACTTGTCCATTTGATGGAACAATTATCGCGAAGATATAAGTTGTCCATTGTTACGAACGGTCCAGGCGATATTGCGATGGAAAAGATCGCCCGAATCGGGTTAGGACATCTTTTCGATCATCAAACCGTATTTATATCGGAGAAAATCGGATATTCCAAACCTCATCCGAAGATTTTTCAATTGGTGTTAGAACACCATGGGGTTTCCGCCGAAGAATCTTTATTTGTCGGCGATTCGTGGACCGCCGATATTTTAGGACCCATGAAAGTCGGGATCGGGACAATATGGATTAATCCCAATCAAAACGAACCCTTATCCAATCACCAGCCAACGTTGACATTTACCGAAATTTATCAATTAAGAGCAATTCTTAACCTATAGTTTATGAGGGGGGATCATCAGTGACTCCAAAGCCAGTAATCGTTGAAGCATATAATGACCGGTGGCCGGTTATGTTTGATGAACTTCAATCCATCTTGCGAGATCGTTTGGGTAAACTCATTCTTACTATAGAGCATGTTGGAAGTACGTCCGTACCGAAATTGGCAGCGAAACCGATTATTGATATCGATATCGTCACCCAGTCTATATCGCTTCTTCCAGAAGTTATTGTTAAGTTGAATGAATTGGGATATAACCATGAAGGAAACCTGGGTATTGAAGATCGCGAGGCATTTTCCAGAATCGATGAAAGGGTACCTTATGACAAATCGATGAACAGGAAACCGGAGCATCATTTGTATGTTTGCAGCATGGAAAGTGCCGAATTGGAAAGACACGTTACTTTTAGAAATATTCTAAGGACTTATCCGAATTTATTGGAAGAGTATGCTTCGTTGAAGAAAGAGTTGGCAAAGAAATTTAGGGATGATCGCAACAGTTATACTGAAGGTAAAACACGATTTATTACGAGGGTTATGGAAGAATATAAATCAAATGGATAGCAGAGGGGGGTTGTAATGACAGATGATATAAGATACCCAATCGGCCAATTTATTCCCGTTTCCAACCCATCGGTTGAGGAACGAAACGAGTTTGTAAAGCAAATTCCCGAAATTACAAGGTCATTGCAAGCTATTTTGCAGCCTCTCGAGCCTGAACAACTCCATATTCCTTATCGTCCCGGCGGATGGACCATTCAACAAATTGTTCATCATATGGCAGACAACGACATGAACGCATTTTTGCGCTTCAAGCGGTCTTTGACCGAAAATGAGCCTTTTGCAGCTTCTTATCGCGAAGATTTGTTTGCGGAACTAAATGATTACACAAATACCCCTATCGCAACCTCACTTATCCTTCTAGAAGCACTCCACGACCGATTTGTCATTTTGCTGGAGGGAATGAACGATCAAGATTTTCAGAGGACTTTAAGAACACAAGCATTGGGTGTGATTACTCTCGATACGGCTCTTCAAAGATTTTTGTGGCACAATCGACATCACATTTCTCAGATTAAAAATTTAATAGACAGATACATCATCATCAAGGACTGATCATATGATAAGCAAAAATAATGCGGAACATTACATTTGGGGCAATAATTGCGACGGTTGGCGGTTAATCAATGATGAAGACAGGAGTATTATTCATGAGCGGATGCCGGCAGGGACAAGCGAGATCAGACATTTTCATCATAAGTCCAAACAATTTTTCTTTGTTTTATCAGGCACAATGACGATTGAAGTGAATGGATCCGAGTATCGACTTGGCAAACATGAAGGAATAGAAGTCCTGCCTTCAGTACCGCATCAAGTATTGAACAAGTCGGGAAAAGATATAGAGTTTCTGGTTATATCGCAACCGAATACAAGAAATGACAGAATAAACGCAGATTAACATTACATTGACAAGCGGAGGAACAATGGAACGACGAAATTGCTGTCCAACCTTTATTTTCCATAGGGGCAGAATCATTTTAAGGAAGATGAAATTGGAGGATGCGGAGGACTTATTCCGGTATGCTTCCGATCCTCAGTTGACGAAATATACGATTTGGGATCATCACCAAACGCCACAGATATTTCACGACCCATGCTGGACATTTTGAATAAGAAATTGCAGAGTCGCAATAAAACCCGAAATTGGATTACGCTCGAAACAGATCACCGAAAATTAGCCGTACCTGATTCATCTATAGATCTTGTGGTTTCAGGATGGAGTATTTGTTATCTAGCAAGCTCGAATAATGCTGATTGGGAGATGAATCTTGAAACCATTCTTTCAGAGCTGCAGCGAATTCTCAAGCCCAATGGAACCATCATCATTCTGGAGACGATGGGCACAGGCACTGAAACTCCCAATCCGCCGGATTTCCTAACGGTATATTACTCGCTTCTTGAAAACAAATATGGATTCGATCATCGCTGGATTAGGGCGGATTACACTTTCGAAAATACTGCTGAAGCCGTAAAGCATACGGAATTTTTCTTTGGAACGGAGCTTGCAAATAAAATCGTTGAAAATGAGTGGACTGCCGTACCTGAATGCGCCGGGATATGGTGGAAGCATTTGTAAATATGAAGGGTGTGTATCTAGTGAAACTGGACAAACAATTAGACCTTAAATTTGCTAGTTTAAATTCTCATGTTTATTCGGTACAGCAGAAAATCAATGCTACAGCCGCTGCAGTTTTCATCATACAAAACGGGATTATCGTGAATGAGTGGTATTCAGGCCATCATGATCAGTCCAGTTTATCCCGCCGAGTAGACGAACAGTCCCAATTTAATGTCGGATCAATCAGGAAAACATATCTTGCATTAGCCGTCAGTATCCTGATTGATCAAGGCATGATCGCCGGCATTGATGACGAAATAAGCGTATATATTCAGGGGCTTGACCAGGAGGTTGTTAAAGGGACGACTATTCGTCATCTGCTTACGCATACGCATGGATTGAACATAGTCGCAGGACGACTCACACGCATTTTTCCGGCAGGAAGCGATTGGCATTATAATAATTCCGGAATCAACCTGTTGACGCAGTTGGTGTATTTAACTTCCGGGAAAAATGTGGCGGAGATGATAAATCAGTATGTGACTGTACCCTATGGACTCAAGGAAACAGGGTGGAGAACAAGCCGGAATGAGAAGTTGATCTATAACGTTTATGAAAACAGCCATTTATTAGGGCCCAACACAAGCGATGCCGGGGACCAAAGCAATTTGTTTGTGAGTGCGCGGGAATTGACTTTTTGGGGATACATACATTTAAACAAAGGTTACGTAAGTCAGAATCAGGTTCTTCCGGAATCCGCATTTGAACGTATAACGAGTTTGCAAACACCCGATAGCTTGTCCGATTATTTGCCAAGACAAGGATTCATTTGGTGGCTGCAGCACCATTCGAAGAAAAATGAGATTGGCGTGAAATTGCCGCCGGGATCTTTTCAAACGCTGGGTATAACCGGTTGTGCTTGTTTAGTGATGCCAGAGTTAAACACAGTTGCCGTAAGAATGTTCAATTCATTAGGCAATCCGGAAGGATACGATTATTTGGACGATATAAGAAATTTTGGCGATCGGGTAGTGGATTGCATTGAAAGAACAAGTCGATGAAGGAGCAGGATGCCATGTATAGTCACCGTCCATTATCCCATGCGGATCTTGAAACAATATGCACCTTTCCGCAATCAGAGGAAGAACTGTTTTATGTCAGTCCCCGGTTTGTATATCCCTTAACACCGGAGCAAATATTGGAGCTGGTTGCAAACCGTTTTGAACCCACCGTCATTGTGGAGGATGAGACGGGTAATGCAGTGGCATACGCTAATTTGTATGATAAGAATGCAGATGAATGTTGGCTGGGAAATGTGATTGTATCTCCCGCTCATCGCGGAAAGGGAGCGGCGGAAGTGCTGATTAACACCATGATGCATAAAGCAAAGCACAATCAAGAAATAAAGATTTTAAAGCTTTCCTGTCACAATACGAATACAAGGGCCTTGGCATTTTATCATAAACATCATTTCAAACCCTATGATCTGAAAACCATACACATGAAAACCAAAGGGATCATGACCATCCAAATGAAAAGACAGCTTGCCTGAAAAATTGCACGTCAAAATCTAACTTATCCGGGAGGAGAAAAATGACGAATGATTTTTATTGCGATCAGGTTCTGAACGGCAAAACACCTGTAAATCGCATATTGGAAACGGATCGTGTATTGGCCTACTATCATACCCGTCCGTTTTATGAACAGCACGTTGTTGTAATACCCAAAACACATATACGCTCTTTAATATCAGATGAAGATGAATACACGGATGCTTTGCTGCTGGAAATATTGGAAGTCATAAAAAAAATAGCCGCTCAATTAGTCGCCGATTACGGGGCTTGTAAAATCATCACAAATTTAGGGGAATATCAAGAATCGAAGCATATGCACTGGCATGTGGTTTTTGGGAAAAAAATAAGATAATACCGGGAATGTGTTTCCGAAGAAACTCAAGGGGGAATTGTGAAAAAACTTTTGAATTCCATTATCGTGTCAGTTGGAGTGCTTGTCTACATCGGGATAAGATTTATAAACGATGGTTCGACACTATGAGGATGGCGGCGAGAATCTTTCGATTGAATACGTAAAGAAGACATGGAGAGGCTGGAAATGGGTTTATGGGGGAGGTCAGACGACATCAAACTTTCGACTGGATTTACCGGAAAAGAAGGCCAGAACGGAATCATTTTCGTATTTGTATCTTCCCAGTCCTAAAAAATCGAAATACGGGAATACACCTTTTCCGTTACTTGGGGGAATCATTACCCATCCGGATATCGTGAGCGAAGATTGTTAAAATAGACAATCGGTTTAAGTTGTATTATGTATTTTTGGAGCAATCGCAAGGGAAGAAATTCGATATTATCGGCTATGACAACGGCGGCAACGAGTTGAAGGTCCAGACTATAGATGAAAGTCTCCAGTCAGGGTCGAGTTCGGGGACAAGCAAAATTGGGGACTGATAAAAACTTAAGGATGATTGCGTATGAAATTATTTCGAATAGATAAGGAAACGGGAATGCCCATTCATCATTTTGGGAGTAAGAACTTGCACATTACGCCAATCATGAGATTAATGGATAAGCAGCCTGTGCAGATTATGCAAGCAGCTTGTTTGTACTTGAGTGAAGGCGGAATTGTTGGTGGGCACGAGGCCCCAGTCCCGCAGTTTTTTATTGTTATTGCCGGTGAAGGATGGGTGAGTGGAGCAGAAAAAGTAAAGACTCCAATAAAAGAAGGACAACTGGCATTCTGGAATTCCGGAGAATGGCATGAAGTATCAACAGAGAAGGGAATGACTGCAATGGTAATAGAATCAGACCAATTAGAACCAATGGAACTACTGCAAGAATTAAAAGAAGAGGAAGATTTGTTTTGAGGAGGTTTGCGTGTGCAGCCGGTAAGGAGGAGAATCCTTGAAGATGAAATATGATCATATCGGCAAAACTTATAATAGCACGCGTGTTCCTGATGAGAGAATTACAAACGCACTCCTTACATATCTGGATCTGCCGCTTAATGCCAGAATATTGGATGTGGGTGCCGGAACGGGCAATTACAGCTATGAGCTTGCCAAGAAGGGCTTCAAGGTTACGGCTGTCGAGCCTTCCGCTACGATGAGAGGGCAAGGCAAACAGCATGAAAATTTGGAGTGGCTGCATGGCTTCGCGGAAGCATTGCCGATGGAGGACGATTCTGTCGATGGTCTAATTTGCACGCTGGCTTCTCACCATTTTAATGACTTGGAGCTTGCTTTCCGCGAGATGGCAAGGGTGGTAAAAGAACAAGGAAAGATTGTCATATTCACTGCCGACCCTCGATTATGTTTGGACAATTGTTGGATTTGGGATTATTTCAGTGAGATTGTGGATCAATCCTGCCAGAATCAGCCGGAGATGGATGCTTTAAAGCGCTTGTTTGAAGCTAATACCTCACGAAGTGCAATCATTCAACCTTTTTTGCTGCCGCATGATCTTAAAGATAGATTCTTCTTCAGCGGATGGAGAACACCCGACGCTTACTTGGATGAAGGATTTAGTTCGGGAATTTCTTCATTGGCTGCCGCTCCCAAGCCATTGCTTGCCAATAACTTGAAGCGGTTGTCGGAAGATTTGTCCTCAGGGAAGTGGCAGAAGAAGTACGGGGATTTATTGAATCTTGACGAGTACGATTGCGGATATTTTTTTCTTGTCGGAGGAAGCGGAAGAGTGAAACGGCATTGGAGGAATAATTTTACAAGTTAGCGAACATATACAGAGGAATACAGTTCAACATGCCAGAGGCAGTTGACAAATTACAGTTTGAAAGCGGGAAACGAGCATGACTGCTGTAAAAGTTTTTCATTATGATGTTTTTTCGACGATTCCCAATAAAGGCAATCCTGCAGGTGTCGTATTAAATGGGAACGATCTAAGCGAGCACGAGATGCAGCGTATAGCCCATAAAGTCGGGTTTAATGAGACGGTGTTTGTCTTAGACTCAAACCGTGCCGATTTAAGATTGAGATACTTTACTCCGGGGCATGAGATAAACTTGTGCGGCCACGCTACGATCGGGTCACTGTATGGCTTGAAATCAAGCGGATTGTTGGGGGATAAAAAGGCGATTCAGATAGAAACGAACGCAGGAGTACTGCCGATTGCTTTCGAAGAAAATAACGGCCGGTTATTTGTAAAAATGAAACAAGACAAACCGCGGTTTGCACCTTTCAACGGCAATGCGGCTATGTTGGCCGAATCCATAGGTTTAAAGGAAGACGATATCGATCGTTCGATACCCATCGTGTATGGAAGCACCGGCACATGGACACTGCTTGTCCCGGTCAAAAAATTGAGCAGCTTTCAAAACATGAAACCAAACAATAAGATGTTTCCTGACGTATTAATCGAGAATTCAAAAGCATCCATGCATCCGTTTTGTTTCGAGACGCATGATCGGCACGCTCTCATGCATGCAAGGCATTTCTCGTCTCCATATTCCGGCACGATAGAGGACCCGGTGACCGGGACTGCTTCGGGTGTAATGGGGGCTTACTATTTAGCTTATGTAAAGCCGCATTTGGCGTCCGTTGAATTTATTGTAGAGCAGGGCCGGGAGATCGGAAGAGAGGGCAGGGTAGAAGTGAGTGCATTGCGGAATGAAAATCATATCGATATTTTTATTTCTGGCACGGCAGTTTTTGTTAAAGAAATGGAAGTTTAGGGTTTTTTGAAACGTAATGATCAGCTGCCATCGGATTTTCAAAGAGATATAGGAGACAGGAGAAATGATGTTGAGTGCATTTATACATGGTTTTGTATTGGCAATCGGATTGATACTGCCTCTAGGCGTACAAAATTTATTTGTTTTTACGCAAGGCGTTGTCAGAAAGAATTTCATTAGCGTTGTTCCAATTATCATGACTGCCGCAATTTGTGATACATTGTTGATCTTGATTGCTGTACTTGGTGTTTCATTGACGGTCTTAAGCTTTGGATGGCTTAAAACTTTATTGGTTGTCGGCGGATTTATTTTTTTAATCTACATAGGCGTATTGACCTGGAAGAATAACGGAGAGAAGAATCATTCAAATTCAGAAAAATCATTTCCCGGCTTTTACAAGGCGATCCGTTTTACGGCCATGATATCGATCCTTAATCCCCACGCCATCATTGACACGATCGGAGTGATTGGAACGAGTTCATTATTTTATCAGGGAACTATGAAAATTGCTTTTTCGCTAGCCTGTATATTGGTTTCATGGATATGGTTTTTTACATTAGCGGCATCAGGTAGGCTGATAGGCGCCAAA
The DNA here is from genome assembly GCA_964514665.1 of uncultured Caryophanales bacterium. GTDB lineage: Bacteria > Bacillota > Bacilli > Paenibacillales > KCTC-25726 > CAZESH01. Next base: position 8,404 of record CAZESH010000043.1, on the reverse strand, counting down.
TTTCAAACAACAAAATCCATACAATACTTGAACAAGGTTTCAGCCGTCATCATGTGGGGAACAGCCTTGTATTTATTAAGAAATATTTGAAAGGTTTGTAGCAGTGAAGTTGAGGACAGGATTAAATTCAAGGAGGCATTTAAATGGATCTTAAAATGGTATTGTTGCAACAAATGGAAGCCTGTTTCGATCGGAAAGACTGGTTTGTACCCATGAATACAGCATTGGCTGAGATCTCGGCAAAACAGGCTGCATGGAAAACAGGCACCGGCAATTCCATCTGGCAGATCGTCAACCATCTAATCTTTTGGAATGAGCGGTATTTGAAACGCTTCAAAGGCATTCCGCTTGATCGGGTAGAAATCAACAATGACAACACGTTTGATGGCACAGGCCTAAATGAAACCAATGAAGAGTGGCTTGCTGCAGTATCGCAGCTGCAAACCGTGATGTCAGATTGGAGAGATACTTTTAAAACATGTGCGGAAGAAAAATTGCATGCTGCCGCATATCAGGAATCTGATGAACCTTGGGGGTCGGTTATTGCCAATCTAAATATTCATAATGCCTATCATATCGGGCAAATCATGGAACTTAGAAAAATACAAGGGGCATGGGATTCCAAAAATGGAGCATGATCAATTTAAGATTGTCACTCGACTCTCCGAGGAGAGGGATATGCAGCAGCTTGTCCAGCTTAATAACCAAGTATGGAATGAATCCAACGCCCCTGTATTGATCCAGTGGAAGAGTACAGAGGAGTATGCAGAGCACTGCCCTGCAGGAAGCCAAATTGTAACGGAATGCGGCGCTGAAATTTGCGGTTACGTGAGTTTGAAAGCTCCGACCAAGCTGGGTTCAAATCAACATGTCGTTGAGCTTGTTATCGCGGTAAGTCCTGAATTTCAAAATAAAGGTATTGGCAGGAAATTGTTGGACGCAGCTTATGATTGGGGAAAGAAAAACGGAAAAAAGAAGCTGTCCTTAAGGGTGTTATCAACAAATGAAGCTGGCATAAATTTTTATTTGAAGTGCGGCTTTTTAATTCAAGGCCGATTGCTGAGGGAGTTTCTAATCAATCACGCATATGTTGATGACGTTCTGATGTATAAGTTAATTGAGTAACCCAAAAATCAAAAAAAACGGATCGGAGACATGTTCAATGAAGATGTACATTGTAGACGCATTTACAGATACGCCATATCGAGGGAATCCTGCAGCAGTATGCTTGCTCGATACTGTAAAATCCGATGATTTGCTGCAGAAGGTCGCCAGTGAAATGAATCTGTCGGAAACAGCATTTGTTCTTAGAACGGATGACAATTCTTACAGCTTGCGTTGGTTTACACCCGAGGCGGAAGTGGATTTGTGCGGCCATGCAACCTTGGCAAGTGCGCATATTTTATGGGAAGAAAAAATATCTGTGAGCGAAATGATCCGATTTCAAACGAAGAGCGGAGAAATTACGGCGGAGAGGATGAATGATCGGATTCGCATGAATTTTCCGATCGAGCGTGCAGTTGAATGCGCGCCACCTGCAGAATTGACAGAGGGGTTAGGCGTGCCTTTTCAGTTTGTCGGACGAAATCGCATGGATTATATAGTGGAAGTGGACAGCGAAGAGACGGTCAGAAAGCTTAAGCCCCGGTTTCATATTTTGAAGAACTTAAAGGCAAGGGGCATTATTGTAACAAGCCGGTCAGGGGATACAGATTATGATTTTGCATCCAGATGCTTTTACCCGGCGATAGGCGTGGACGAAGATCCGGTAACCGGATCGGCACATTGCTGTTCCGGGCCTTATTGGGGCGAAAAGTTGAACAAAACAAAGCTGCAGGCCATTCAGTTATCGGAAAGACAAGGGGTATTGGATTTGGTCATGGAGGGCACGCGTGTCCTGATTTCAGGAAAAGCGGTTACGACCTTGAGGGGGGAATTGGTTAATGTCAACCCATAATTATGCCTGAAGAGCGGGATGTCGTCATTCAGAAGAAAACCCCGGATTCTTTTCATGAAACAAATCTCAAGCAAGAACTGGATTCAAAGCAAATCAATGAGCTTATCATTGCGGGGATTCAAACTGAATTTTGCGTGGATACAACTTGCAAATTGAATTTTGACGGGAGGGTCCCAAAAATGACAAGTCCCATCAAGAATCAAATCCGCTGCAACTTCATTCCGGTCAGCGATATTGAAAAGGCCAAGGATTGGTATTGCAAAATCCTCGATCTTCCAACTGAAGGTGAAATCATCTTCGGGCATCTGTTTATTTTGCCCATGCAAGGCTCGGCCGGCATCGTGTTGGACAGCAAAATCTACGCTCCCGAGCACGTGTTCAGAATCCCGGCCATTCAATTCATGACGGACGATATCGAGCAGTCTTATGCATACATGAAAGAGCATAATGTGGAATTGGTCACGGACATCCAGTATGGCCAATGGTTCAATTTTAAAGATCCGGACGGCAATGTCATGATGGTGTGCAAGTAGACAGGGAGGGATCAGGATGCAGCCACACGAATATGAGTGGGTCAGACAGACGAGAAAAACGGTGCTCGACTTTTGCGGCGAGATGGAACCCCGTGACTTTACCCGCCATCCGGAAGGGTTCAATTGGAGCATGCGGGATGCACTGGTGCACATAGCCGATTGCTATATCGCTTGGCTGGGTTCATTTGTGCTGTCAAGAACGGATAAGCCGCTGACCCCAAAAGAAGTCGTGCAGAGGTTCGGTATTGACGAAATAAAAGTGCGCTTTGAACTGGCGGATGCTTTTGTGAATGAGGTGTTTGCAGGACACGTACATCCCATGGACGAGGAGATCGGGAGGAAAATCCCCTGGAGGGAAAAAGAAGAGCTTTTGACCATTACCCCCGGCAAATTGCTGGTGCATACGGTCACGCATGAATTCCATCACAAGGGACAGATGATGTCCATGGCGCGCCAAATGGGTTATGTCCCTCCGTATACAGATGTGCTGGGAACCGATGAATAGAAAGCATACTAATGTTGGGAGTGCTGCCTGATGATTCGTTTATCCAAGGAAGCTTATTTAAAAGCAACGGACTTCCTTCTTCATCATGCCAGAGAGATTGATAAAGCCATGTTTAAATATTAGTTCGAGGCTGGCAGTTTGATGGAGGTTTTAGCAGCACTCAGGGAATATCAGAATGCCGACAAAGGCTTCGGCAATGCCCTTGAACCGGATCTTCGCTGCAAGGAATCGTCCGCTTTGGCCACGACCGTCGCCCTTCAGTATTTATCGCGAATCACAACTGACGATAAATTGGAACTTGTAAAGGAAATATTCGAATATCTGTCGGGCGAAATCGCATGGATTATTTGGTGGAGGTGGACAGCGAAGAGACGGTCAGAAAGCTTTCATGACGAGATGCACGTCAGGATTTGAATAAATATTCTCCGTTTTAACTTCGTCGGACAGACTCCTAGCTTACTACTTCATAGCTTATCGTTCATATTGAACGGTAGGCTTTTTTTGTCGACCTTCCGGCATTCCTGCAATGCAGATGAATCGGAACACTGTTTTTCCTTCACGATGCAGGTTCATGTGTATCGGCAATCCCTTTATAATGATAATCAAGATGCATCACTCGCATGTATTACATATAAAAAGGAGCATGCCAAATGAACAAACGATTGCTTGGAGTGGCAGGAGCAGGGACGATGGGGAGCGGAATCGCTCAACTCGCGGCGCAGACAGGATTTGAAGTAGTACTTTATGATTTGAATCATGCGTTGACCTCCAAAGGCTTGGAGCGTATTCGGACTTCTTTGCAGAAAGGTGTGGAAAAGGGGAAATGGTCGGAAGGAGACCGGGATGCAGCCGTCTCCAGAATTCGCACGACTGACGATTTGAAAGCGCTTGAATCTGCAAGCGTTGTCATTGAAGCCGTCGTCGAGAATATGGACGTGAAGAAAGAGATTTTCAGCAAATTGGACGGTATATTGGGACCTGATTCGATCATCGCGACGAATACGTCTTCCCTGTCGATTACTGCCTTGGCAGAGGCGACGAGACGTCCGGAAAAGGTGGCGGGGATGCATTTTTTCAATCCGGCGCCAATCATGAAGCTGGTCGAAGTGGTGCGCGGGTTGAAATCGAGCGATGATACCATAGCCGGATTGATGGAGCTGGCGCGGGAAATGGGGAAGGAGCCGATTGAAGTCAAGAAGGATTCCCCGGGCTTTATCGTCAACCGGATCATGATTCCGCAATTCATCGAGGCCATCCGATTGGTTGAAGAAGGCGTGGCGACGCCGGAAGATGTGGACAAGGCGGTTACGCTCGGGTTGAATTATCCGATGGGACCCTTCGCGCTGCAGGATTTCGCCGGTGTCGATATCGGGCTGCATGTGATGGATTATTTCCATGAAGAATTCAAGGATCCCCGATTCGCAGCGCCGCTGTCGCTGCGACGCCTGATTCGCGCCGGACGTACCGGCAGGAAGAGCGGGGCAGGCTGGTACGATTACAACAAATAAAGGTTGCAATACCTGCTGACAAGGAGAGATCAAGCGAATGAAGCTCGAAACACTAGTCGTGACAGTCGAGGAAAAAGTGGCGACGATTCAATTGAACCGGCCGCCGGTAAACGCATTAAACCGTAAACTATTTGAAGAATTGAATCAGGTTTTGGATCAAATTGAATACGATGACGAAGTGAAAGCGGTCATCATTGCCGGCAGCGGGGAAAAGGCGTTCGCGGCTGGCGCGGATATAACGGAAATGGCGAATTTGGATGCGGCGGGAATGGCCAAGATGAACGCGGTGTCGCGCAAAGCTTTTGACAAATTGGAGCAGCTGTCCAAACCGGTCATTGCGGCAGTGAACGGATTGGCGCTGGGCGGAGGATGTGAATTGGCGCTGTGCTGTGATTTCCGGATATGTTCGGAGAACACCAGGTTCGGACTTCCGGAAATCACGTTGGCGATCATACCCGGCGGCGGCGGGACGCAGCGGCTGCAGCGCTTGATCGGTCAGGCCAAGGCCAAAGAATTGCTGTATTTTGGCGACATGATCGGCGCGCGGGATGCGGAGCAGATCGGATTGGTCCACAAAGTCGTATCGTTGGAACAGCTGCAGGAAACCTGCCGGGAATGGGCCGCCAGATTGGCCGCCAAACCGGGTGTTGCCATGAGAATGATGAAAACCGCCGTGAATGCAGGGGCCCAGTTGGATCTGAATAATGCGCTGACCTTGGAAGCCGTTTGTTTCGGCAATGTATTCACAACCGAGGATCGCTTGGAAGGCATGAAGGCTTTTATGGAGAAAAGAAAGCCGAATTATTCGGACAAATAAAGGTGCGCAAATTTGGAAGGAGGAGTAAGCATGAATAAGGCAAAGCAGCGACCCGTGTTGATTGTCGGGGCAGGTCCGGTAGGAATGACGGCGGCGCTTGCAATCAGAAGCCTGGGAATTCAGACCGCTATTATCGAGGCGGAACAGGAGGGCAGGTTCCGCCCGGGCAGTCGGGCGATCTATATCCATAAAGCCACTTTAAAGCTTCTTGAGGAAGTGGCGCCCGGTCTCGGATTCACCTTGTCGAGGCATGGCATCATATGGCCGGTTAAACGAACGTTGTACCGGGGCAAGGAGGTATACGCACGCCACTACCCGGCACCGCTTCCTGGCGAAATTCCGGCTTTCACCAGTTTGGCGCAAGTTGATATCGAACGTTATATGTACGATGCCTGCCTGAAAGCGGGTGTGGAATTTATATGGAATACACCGATTACAGATGTGAAAACTTCAGATGATGGAGTAACTTTGACTGCATCCAATGGAGATGTATGGACCGCGGAATATGTCATAGCGGCGGACGGCGCCCGTTCGACCGTGCGCAAGGCGGTCGGCATTGAGCTTGAGGGGCCGAGGACGAACGATTCCTTTCTCGTTGTTGATGTGAAAGAGGATGAAGCGGACCCAATGCCGCTGGAACGCACTTTTCATTACGAGCACCCCGCGATGGAAGGACGCAATGTCCTGCTTGTGCCCTTTGCCAGCGGCTGGAGGGTGGATCTGCAGCTGCTGGAAGGCGACAATCCGGATGATTTCGGCGGCTTCGACGGGGTCAGCAAGTGGATTCCCAAGGTGATGGGCGCCAAATATGCGGATCGTGTGACCTGGGTATCCACCTATCAATTTTATCAGGTGGTGGCAAGCTCGTTCACCGACGAGCGAAGGAGGATTCTGCTTGCCGGAGAGTCGGCCCATCTTTTCGCGCCGTTCGGGGCACGCGGTCTGAACTCGGGTGTGCCGGATGCAATACTGGCTGCCAGAGCAATCCAGACAGCGATGAAGGCTTGCGATGCAGCCGAGAGGGAGAAAGCCATTCTGGCGGCGGCGGAGGAACGAAGAACAGCCGCCCTTCACAATCGCGACGCCGCAAGCACGGCGCTTGAACATATTCAGGGCAATTCCGCTTACATGAATATGAAGCGCGAATTGGCCGCTTCGTTGACGCCTATCATCCCCCGTATGGGAAGATGGCTCGATGAGGGGCCATACGGACCCAAACATGGCTCTCCATTGGTATCAACAAAATATTAGGAGCGTACAGCCAATGGAAATCATCGAGAAGGACGGTATGATCGTTCGCTTGAGCGGTGCCGGACATGGGATATCGAGACGCTATTTCCCGGTCATGGGAAAATCATTCATGACGTACAGACATTGATTTACAATCGGTTATCCAGAATCGATTACAAATCGCGGAAGCTGCTGGAAATGATTGGCGGAGGCATTGCAACTGGCAGCGCTATAGCCCGTCATTATTACAAAGAGAAATTTGAGAATGATTTTTTTCTGGTCATGTCGGAAATCATCGGATTGCTGGATCGTCTGGAACGGAAGCATGCAATTGTCAAAAAACTTGTAAACGGTATTTACCATTATGATCCAAAGGAGGAAAAACATGAGTCATTCGGACAAAAGGAAAGCGCTGGACGCATTTGCGACCAAACTGGCGGAGGAAAATCTGGGACCCTTGTGGGATAACCTTGGCGCGATGATCACCAGACAACCCGCACATAAAGTCAAGCCATATTTATGGAAGTGGCCGACGATCCGCTCCTATTTGCTGGAAGCGGGCGAGCTGCTGGGACTCGGACGCGAAAGCGAGCGGAGAGTCATCTATTTGCAGAATCCGTCGTTGATCGAAGAAGGCAAAATCGGATATGCCACCGATACGTTATATGCCGGGATCCAACTGCTGCTGCCGGGTGAAGTGGCGCCTTCCCATCGTCATTCGCAGGCCGCCATCCGCTTTATCGTCGAAAGCGACGGGGGCGCCTATACGACAGTCGACGGCGAAAAGACATATATGAACAAAGGCGATTTGATCCTGACTCCCCCCTGGACCTGGCACGATCACGGGCATGAAGGAACGGGTCCCGTCTTCTGGATGGACGGGTTGGATGTGGGTCTGGTCAAAACGCTTACCGGTTCGTTCTTCGAACCGTATCATGAGGACAAATATCCGTCGACAGGAGTGCCCGACAGCTCGATCGCCCGTTATGCCGGGGGCGTGCGCGCCATCTCCGAACGAAAAAAGCACGGCTATCCCTCACCCTTGATCAATTATAAATGGGCAAATATCCGGCAGGCGCTGGAAGGGTTGACCCGGCTCGATCCCGATCCGTTCGACGGCTATGCGGTGGACTATATCAATCCTAGCACCGGCGGATCGGCCGATGCACGGATTGGAACGACTATGCAAAAATTGCCGGAAGGCATGCATACACGTGCTCATCGCCATGTTCACAGCGTGGTTTATCACGTCGTGCAAGGAAGCGGAAGCACGATTATAGACGGGGTTCAGTTTGATTGGGAGCAAGGCGATCTATTTGTCGTGCCGCCCTGGAGCTGGCATGAGCATCGGAATACCGGATCTGAGAGCGCTTATCTGTTTTCGATCAACGATCGACCCGTAATGGAAATCCTGGGGTTGGAGAAAGAAGAAGAATGGCTTGAAAACGAGGGTAAACAGCAGGTGGAAAAAGTGTTTGAAGCGTAAACCAGTTTTTATAAAGCTTTGGGAGGGAGAACCGCATGAAATTCGCGTTATTTAATGATTTCCGGCTCGGATTGATCCGGGAAGATGCCATTTATGATATCGGCGCCGGATTATTCGGGGATAATCCCGTCCCGTGTCCGATGCAGGCTTTTATACAAGGCTATGAACAATACAAGCAAGATCTTGAACAACTGATGCGGAAGGCGCCTTCCTATCCGCTTTGCGAGGTTCGGCTGCGCCAACCCGTCTCGCGTCCCGGGAAGATCGTAGCCGCTCCGGTGAACTATCTCTCCCACAAAAAAGAGATGAATGTCAGTCATACGGCGCGCGGACTGGGGTTTTTCCTGAAAGCCAACACATCTCTGACC
>CAZESH010000042.1:0-21240 GCA_964514665.1 uncultured Caryophanales bacterium | reverse complement strand
ATTGGAAGCCATAACGGCATGTTCAGGAACAAATTCATCGAGTTGACGGAAGACTTTTTTCTTAAGCTCAAGGTTTTCCGGAACCGCTTCAATGACCAAATCTGCGAGGGATACGGCCTGCATTTCCGTTTCCGGATGCAATCTTGCTAGCGTGGCCTGAACGTGACTATCATCGCATCTTCCTTTTTCAGCTTTCCGCTTCAATAACCGCTCGATATTGGCCTTACCTTTATTCAACTGCTCCTGTGACACATCTACCCAAACTGTTTTAAAACCGGCTTCGGCAACAACCTGTGCAATTCCCGAGCCCATCAGGCCTGCGCCGACCACAGCTACGTTCTTTATCTCCATATTGCATGAATCCCCTTTCATGAGTTAACAGATCAACTTAAATAACGAAGCCTCCGCCGACATTGATCACTTCCGCCGTAATATAGGAAGCTTGCTCGGATGCCAGGAATGCGATGAGATTGGCTACATCCTCCGGTTTGCCCACCCGGCCCATGGGGATTTTGGAGATCATCAGATCCCATATATTTTCCGGGACGCCGCGGGTCATTTCCGTTTCGATGAATCCCGGACAAATGGCATTGCACGTGACGTTGAATTTGGCCAGCTCCTTTGCGGCTGTTTTAGTCAGTCCCAACACGCCTGCTTTGGCGGCGGCATAATTCGCTTGACCTATATTCCCCATCCAGCTTGCCGACGAAATGTTGATAATCCTTCCCTCACCGCGCTCCCGCATATGTTTGGCAGCAGGCTGCAAACAGTTGAACACACCAGTCAGGTTGACGGCGATCACCTGGTCCCATTGGTCCAAGGTCATTTTGTGAAGCATCGCGTCACGGTTAATGCCTGCATTATTTACAATAATGTCCAGATTGCCGTATGTGTTGACGGCGTATTGAACCAAATTTTCAGCTTGCTCGCTATCCGCCACATTACAGACAAAAACGTCGGCAAGATATCCCTTTTCACGGAATTCCGCAGCAGTGCTTTCCACACTTTCCAAATTGATATCACTGACGATCACTTGAGCTCCCAGCGAGGCCAACTTCTCTGCAATCCCCTTTCCCAATCCGCGTCCGGAGCCGGTAACGACAGCTGTTTTACCCGAAAGATCAATCATGGTTCGATTCCTCCCAAACAAGTCAATTATTCTGCATTTTCGAATATCGTGGCGATTCCCTGTCCCCCGCCGATGCACATCGTGACTAGCGCCCTTTTTAATCCCCTGCGCTTCATGTCGTAAATCGATTTTATCGTCAGAATGGTGCCTGTCGCACCGATGGGATGTCCCAGCGCAATCGCTCCGCCGTTCGGATTTACTTTATCCATATCCATTCCAAGTTCACGGATGACGGCAAGTGACTGCGCGGCAAAAGCCTCGTTCAACTCAATCAAATCAATATCTTTCAGCGTCAATCCCGATTTTTCGAGCACTTTTCGGACTGCGGGCACCGGTCCGATCCCCATCACTTCCGGATCCACTCCGCCAACCGCTTGCTCTCTCACGTATGCCAACGGTTTTAATCCCAGTTCGCCCGCTTTCTCCTTTGACATCATGACAACCGCGGCCCCGCCCTGATTAATTCCCGAGGAATTGCCCGCAGTAACACTGCCTCCGTCCCGGAACGCCGGTTTCAGCTTGGCGAGCTTCTCCATCGAGGTCCCCCGTCGCGGATGTTCATCGGTCTCGAACAGGCTGACTTGCCCTTTCGGTCCATGAATCTCCACCGGAACGATTTCATCGTTGAATAATCCGTTATCCAGTGCACGGATCGCCTTTTCCTGACTCATAAGAGCGAATGCATCCTGGTCTTCTCTGCTGATATGATAACGGTCCACTACGTTTTCCGCTGTGCAGCCCATGGCATAATTCTGAAAAGGATCGGACAGCGCAAGCGCCAAGCCGTCCTCCAGTTGGGCATGCCCGAAGCGATAACCATATCGACCCTTTCTCACATAATACGGAAATAAATCCATATTCTCCGTTCCGCCGGCTACGACGATATCCGCTTCTCCGCTGCGAATCATCTGAGATGCGCTGTTTATTGCCTGAAGCCCCGATCCGCACAGTCGGTTGACTGTCAAAGCCGTCGAGGAGGTCGGCAAACCAGCGCCAATGGCACACATTCTGGCAATAAAAGCGTTTTCAGCAACTTGCCCGACATTGCCCATAATCACTTCATCCACCGCATCAGGGGCCATTCCTGCACGCTTTAATGCCGCTTTGATCGCGATCGAACCAAGATCTGCGGCGTGCACGTCCTTCATTGCGCCTCCCATCGTACCGATAGGTGTCCGAGCCCCTGAAACAATCACAACTTCAATCATCTAACGTCATCTCCTTCATTCATAAAAATAACAATAATTCCACCTCTTCTAAACGTTTAGATTAAATTCTAAACGTTTAGATTTTGGTTAGATATTATTATACACCATACACCGAATAAAGCGCTATCATTTTGCAAATTTTTTTGCTAGGACAGCTCCGCTTTGTATGCCGCCCCGCAAGTTTTCCGCACAACCACCTCCGGTTCAAGCAAAGTTTCCTTTTCCGGAGAGATATTTTCATTTTTCAGCAACAGATTCATCAAAATATTGCCCGCCGTCCTCCCCATTTCCTTGTTCTGCGGTTCAACGGAGCTTAAATCGATAAGATGACCGTATCTGTTGTTGTCCAATCCGATCAGCGCGACATCTTCCGGTATGCTGACTCCTTCTTCCTTCAGCGCATGATGAACTCCGAATGCCATCAAATCACTGGAACAAAAAATCGCATCCGGAAGCGAATTGAGTCTCAACAGCTTTTTGGCGAAATCGTATCCAGTAGCTTCTGCAAAGTCGTTGCCGAAGGAAATTCCATGATCTTCAACCTTCAATCCGACTTTCCCCATTCCATTAACAAATCCTTCGAATCGATCTTTAAACGTGGATAGATGCAAAGGTCCGCTCATAAAATGAATCCGTCGATAACCGAGATCGGCCAAATGCTTGACCGCTTTTTCCGAAGCGAGCCTATTGTTGGTTCCGATGAAATATTCATATTCTAGCAGTTCGTCCGGCCTTCGGTTCAAATAAATATACGGAATGCCGTTCTCCATCAATCGGTCATAATACTTTTCCCGCTTGATGTACGAGGTTGCAATCACGACCCCATCCACACGTTTTCCGATCAGATTGTCAATGTATTTAAGCTCCCGCTCGGAATTATTCTCAGTGTTGCACAAAAAAACATCATAATTATTAGACCAAGCAACCTCCTCAAACCCCTTTATCACTTCAGGGTAAAAAGGGTTTGTGATATCTCTCACAATGATCGCCAGAGAAGAAGTTTTTTGGCTCTTTAAGCTCCTCGCAATATGATTGGGACGATAGCCCAATTCTTTAATGGCCGACAGGATATGCTCCTTTGCCTTGGGGCTTACGATCGGAACACCATTGATGACAGCTGAAACTGTCGCCACGGAAAATCCTGATTTTTTGGCAACATCTTTCATCGTAACCATCGTATCCATCTTCCTCTTTTCCAAAGTTAACTTCTAAACGATTAGAAGTAATAATTTTCAAGTCCTGGATCTATAATATTAATATATTATTGACATAACCATAAAAAGTCAAGGAAGTATTTTTGTCAAAAAAATATGGAATAGACCTTGACTTATTAAAAGTTTCCGCATAACATAAAAACCATCACAGCAACAATTTGATTTTTATGCACATTAATATCTAAACGATTAGATCGACTCCTTTCGACAGCGAGAGCGCGAATACTAACTCAATCTAGTTTTTTTGGTTTTTAATTCTAAACGTTTAGAAGCTTAAGCAATGACATCCGGTTTTATGTATGGAATCAATGGAAATTGTTATTTTTTTCTCATACTATGTAAGGGTTTACAATCTATTTGTTTCCATTTTTTCTTTATTTTATATCTTAGTACTTTACTATTAAAAAGGAGGTCATCTATCAGATGGGCAATGTATTCAGTAAAGTGTTTGCGCATGATGAAATGGGAAGGGTTTTCACCCACACCACCAACGAAACGGTGGTTCAGGCTTCACAGCTTGTCAAGAAAGGAGCCATCTACGATATGGGTACCGAGCGATATCGCGGAATGCCCGTGCATCCGATTCATCCGCCTTTTGAAGTCATCGGTTACAGAACGCCAATGGGGCTGATCAATGAAAAAGATCAGGAATGGATGGATGTCAATAATTCTGAAAATATGCGAAGCATGAGCGAAGTGATCTTCGGAACGATGCATACCGGAACCCACATTGATTCATTCGCGCACATCACCTGCGGATTTGACAATCACTGGTACAACAATTTCAAAGCGGATACCGACCTTGGCGATAGGGGACCCCTGAAAGCGGACGGTTCCAAATTCCTGCCGATTTTCAGCCGCGGTGTTCTGCTTGACGTCCCTAAATATTTGGGAATGGATATTCTGCCGAAGCATCATGCCGTCGACTCCAAGCTGCTTCAAGAAACGGCCAAATCCCAAGGCGTCGAAGTGCGCAAAGGCGATACGGTGCTTATCCGCACCGGTTATATGAGCAAATGGCCCAAACCTGAATGCAAGGATTACTTCGGATCCGGCATTAACCTGGACGCAGCCAAATGGCTGAGCGAAATCGGTGTTGTCAATGTCGGGGGAGACAATGAGTCACTGGAACAAATTCCTGCCGTTGATCCGAATAATCCGCACCCTGTTCATACGCTTTTTCTTGTCAAGGAAGGCATTCACATCATGGAATTTGTCGATGTTGAACTCTTGGCCCGAGACAGCGTTTATGAATTTCTGTTCATCGCCTCTCCACTGACCGTCAGGAACGCCACCGGCTCGATGATTAACCCTATTGCCGTGTGCTAAGTAAGCGGGTGTCTTGCCCTCTATTTAGATAGCAAGTCAGATTGAACAAGACCGAGAAACTCAAGTCGGGGGGTGCTGGCATTCCTAGTATTGTAAGGGGTTTCAAGGAATGACGCTTACATCTATGATTTTTATTTTACTTTAAGGGGGATTTTTGAATGCAACGTAAAATGTCCATTTTTTTAAGCCTCATCATTGTCATGACGGTTGTTCTCGCTGGCTGCGGCTCCAAAAGCACAGACAGCTCCGGAAGCTCCAACGGCGGCACCAGCACCAATGCGGGACAACAAACAGAACAGCCGAAACAAAGCCCTTCACCAGCCGACAACGGTTCGCAAGCCGAGCAGACAAAGAAAACAGGCAATTTCGCACTGGATTATGTTCCTAAGAAAAAGGAAGGATTTACCGTCGGATTCAGCAATGGTTACTTCGGAAACACTTGGAGAAGCCAATATGTTGAAGGGGTAAAAACGGTCGGGGACAAATTCAAAAAGGACGGAATCCTTAAAGATGTGATCATTCAGAATACAAACGGCGTTCCCGCTCAAATTGCCGCAGTAGAGAGCTTCATCAATTCAGGCGTTGACGCCATCGTACTGAATCCGGTATCTTCGAGCGCTCTGGCACCGGTCGTGGCCAAAGCGATTGCCAAAGGCATCTTGGTCGTTATCAGCGACGACCCGGCTGAATATCCCGGAACGATCAATGTAACAGGTGACAACACGGCGTTCTGGAGAATTCAAGCCAATTGGATTGCCGAACAGCTGCACGGAAAAGGAAACATTGTGGAAATAACCGGAATTGCCGGAAACTCTGCCGACGAGCTGCGTCAAAGGGAAGCCAAAAAAGTATTTGAAAAAAATCCCGGCATCAAAGTTCTCGCAAGCGCACCCGGCGGTTGGGACCCGACCAAAGCCCAACAAGCCATGTCGAACTTCCTTTCCGCTTACAAAAATATTGACGGCGTTCTGGAACAAGACGTTATGGCTCCCGGTGTCATTCAGGCCTATGAAGCAGCAAAACGTCCTCTCCCGATCATGACCGGAGATTACACCTTCGGATTCCTGCGCACATGGAAAAACAAATATCCGGATCTGGTTACCATGACCGTTCCCTATGCTCCCGGCGTAGGCGCCAATTCTGTTGAAGTAACGGTTAAGCTTCTGCAAGGCTACAAGTTGAAGCCTGAATCGCTGCAGCCGAATCCGTTGAATCCAGACCTGAAAAATACGGTTTTATCTCCCGCACCGTATGTCGTGACGAAAGACGCTCAACCGGACGCCCCTTGGATGCAAGGCGAGGATCCGAAAATCAAGGCCATCAGCCTGGACGAAGCGCTTAAGATCGGCGAAGGCCAACCGGACAGCGCCGCGCTGGATGCGTGGTGGTCCGAAGAACAAGTGAACTCCCTGTTCGAAAAACCGAGTAACTAAGAATCTGCAACAATTATAGACTTTTTAGCCTTTTTGTCCACAACCTATCCTTTTTTAAAACCAAAGGGAAGATGCAGCCATTGCATCTTCCTAAGTAATTTCCCACAGGAGGAAAATTATGCCGTTCTTCGAATGCAGAAATATCGCAAAAAGATATGGCTCCGTCATTGCTATCCAGGAAGCCTCGTTCACACTGAACAAAGGCGAAATCAGGGCCATTCTGGGCGGAAACGGTTCTGGAAAAAGCACTTTAGCCAAAATTATCGGAGGCGCCGTCTTTCCCGATTCCGGAGACATTTATTTTCAGGGAAATCAATATCTGGTCCATTCCCCCGCTCAAGCGAAAAAACAAAAAATCATTATTACATCTCAAGAACTGAGTCTGTTGACAAACTTGACCGTAGAAGAAAATTTGACACTTCCTTCCATACTACGCGCAGGAAGTCTGTTTATTGATAGAAAAAAAATCAAGCAGCAGGCGCTCGACATTCTGGAAACAATCGGTCTTGAGGATGAATTGGGCACCTTGGTGGAGGATTTGCCGGAAAACAAAAAATTCATGGTCGAATTCGCCAAATCACTTTTACAGGAACCAAAGCTCTTGGTGATTGACGAAATTACCTCCGCTCTTTTCCGGGAGGAAGTGGAGACCTTCAAACAAATCATCAAACAATTAAGCCGTCAAGGAACCGGCATTTTATTCATCTCTCACCGAATGTCGGAGATTTCTCTTTATGCGATTCGGTAACCGTCATGCGAAACGGTCAAGTCATCGGAACACACAGCATTTCCGATGTCAATGAAGATATGCTGGTTGAAATGCTTACCGGGAGCAAGGAAAAACCTGGCGCAAGGGTATTTGAAGAGCAATCGGCCGACCAAACAAACAAAGTTCTCTTATCTGTGAAAGACATGCCGCTTCAGCAATTCGGCAGCAAAGTCAGCATCGATGTAAAGCATGGCGAAATCATCGGCATAGCAGGATTGCAGGGACAAGGCCAATCGGACTTTGTGAGGACTCTCTTCGGATTAATGGGCCCGGTAAATATCGTTCTGGAGGATAAGAGCCTGCATATCAACTCCATTCAAAAATCGGTCAAGGAAGGGCTCGCGTTCTTATCAGGCGACCGTGAACGCGAAGGCACTTTCGCCGTGCGTTCGATATCGGAGAATCTGGAAGCGGTTAATCAAAGCGCATTGAAACGCAAAGGTTTGAACCAAAGCAAACTATTGGAGGATTACGGCGTGAAATTTGATTCCGTTTCCCAGTCGATCCGAACGCTCAGCGGAGGCAATCAGCAAAAAGTGGTCATTGCCCGCTGGACGGGTGCCAAACCGAAGGTGCTTCTGGCCGATGACCCGACCAAAGGCATCGACGTGCAGGCTCGCAGAGACGTGCATGCGATCTTCAGCGAGTTGGCCAGCACCGGTTCCACTGTCCTCATGGTGTCCAGCGATGACGAAGAACTGGTCAATTTAACAAAACCGCTTAAAAATTCAAGAGTCATGGTCATGTACAACGGAAGATTTGTAAGCACCTTAAAAGGCGATGACATTACCGTACACAACATCATTTCGGCTTCATTGCCCAGAGAAGGGATTGAGAGCAAATGAATCAATGGACAACCAAACTGTTGAGCTGGACCTCGTTTCCATCACTGGCGTTAATTATCCTTTTGGCCATTCTCGATTCTTTTCTGATACCCAACTTTTTCAGCCTGTCTTACGCATCCAGCTTCCTGACTTCTTATGCTCCGTTGATTATTGTAGCCATGGCCCAAACCGTCGTTTTGCTCGGCAGAGGCATTGACCTTTCGGTGGGCGGGATCATATCGCTGGTGAATGTCATTGTCGTGACGCTCTCCGGCATGGGATGGAGCTTCTCTTCCGCCATCCTCGTCGGCGTATTGGCCGGTGCTGCCATTGGCATGCTCAACGGCTTCGTCATCGGCTATATGCGGGTGACGCCGCTGCTTGCCACACTGGCCACCAGTTCCGTGGCCGCAGGCACGGCTCTTTGGATCATGCCTTATCCCAATGGCTCTGTTCCGATGGAATTTATTATGTGGTATCAGTCGATACTTCTCGGATTTATTCCCGCTCCCTTGATACTGATCATGCTTTCGATTTTAATCTGGATGCTGTGGGAATTTACCCCTCTCGGACTGCAGTTGTATGCCATGGGACGCGACATACAGAAAACCTACGTTTCCGGCGTCCCGGTATCCCGCATTCAGTTTTTCACCTATGTATCCTCCGGACTGATATCCGCTATTGCCGCCATCGCTCTGACGGGCAATACCGGCGCAGGAGATCCGCTGTTGGGCAACACCTATACACTATATGCCGTGGCGGCGAGCGTAATCGGGGGAGTTTCCCTGATGGGCGGAAGCGGCGACACCTTCGGTGCAATTTTCGGGTCCGTCTTTTTGGGGTTGGCGTTTTCTTTGGTTTTCGCCATTCAAATCCCCTCATTTTACCAGGACCTGACTTCCGGCGTGATTGTTCTGCTCGGCATTATCGGGGCTTCCCTGATGAAAAAACGCAAAAAGAAGTTTTTGTCCAAACTGTCGACTTAATCTGAAACGGAGGAACCAACATGAGCAAAGAAAAGGATAGTATGGTCGCGATGCGAAATGAAAATACCCGGTCAAACTCCAAAAACATAATAAATACTGCTCTGGGAAACAGGCTAAGAAAAAAAATCGGCGTTTATATCCCCTCCATATCGGCCAGCGTGATTCTCTTGATTCTGGGACAAATATTAAGCCCAGGATTCGCCTCACTGGATAACATCGGGAATATTCTCTCCATCGCCACCGTTCTTGCCATGGCGGCGATTGCCCAAACGCTGATCGTCATTTCCGGCAAAGAGGGCATCGATATCTCGATTGGTGCGGTCATGTCGATGGGGGCGCTGCTTGGTGCCGTATTCACTCAGGGAACGAACGAAGGCTTGTGGTATGCGGTCGGCATGCTGACCATCCTTGGGATTATCATCGGATTGATCAATGGGCTTGCCATCCAATTCATCGATATTCCTCCTCTGGTCATGACGCTTGGCATGGCTTCAGTCGTCAATGGCTTTGCACTAGCTTTTACCAAGGGGCTTCCTACTGGGGGGGCTCCGGAATTGTTGATACAACTCGGCATTGGCCATTTGGGTCCGATCCGCTGGATTCTCATACTGGGCATTATCCTTATTCTCTTCATGGAAATGCTGTTGAGAAAAACCCGCTACGGAAAAACGTTGTATTTGGTAGGAAGCAATCGCAAATCAGCGATATTGGCCGGCATTAACGTCAACAAAACCGTCATCCTGACCTACGTGATTGCCGGCGTGGCCGGTACGTTGGGCGGTTTGATCCTTTTGGGCTATGTCGGTGTGGCGCAGCTGGAAATGGGAAAAGATTATTCGCTGCTGTCTATTGCCGCTGTCGTGATTGGCGGAACCTCCCTCGCCGGAGGCTGGGGAACTTATCTCGGCTCCGCTTTGGGCTCGGTTGTGCTGGTTCTGCTCACGAGCGTACTGATTGCTGTCGGCATGCCCCCGGGCGTAAGGGTGTTGATTCAAGGACTGATCTTGTTGTTGATCCTGCTGTTCTATTCCAGAGAACCGAAACTTCGGCAATAATCCCCATCTACTTTTACCTTATTAAGGAGGTTTAAAGCATGTCTCAAGCTAACAATTTGAATCTATTGTCCAGCCTGATCAGCAATTCGAAGGTGGTGGATTTGACGCCGCTGCTTGAAAACAACATTCCCAAATGGCCGACCCATCCCCATCTGGTCATCAATCCCACGGTGACCCACGAGCATGACGGCTATTACTGCCAATCGATCTTTCTCGCAGAACACTGCGGCACCCACGTGGATGCCCCCTATCATATTCATGCGGATATGCCGGACTATACGGTAGAGCATATCCCACCGGACGCATTGCTCGGTAAATGCACGGTCATCGACATGTCCGACAGGGATTGGCAGCCCGGTGAAAGGGCAACCAAATCGGACATTCAAAGCGCATTGGAACAAAGCGGTGTTGAAATCGAAAAAGGCGATATCGTGCTGCTGAATTTCGGCTGGCTGGAAAAATATTGGACCACGACCTTCGAATGGAAGTATTATGCGTACAATCAACCCGGCTTGTCGGAAGACGCTGCCGAATTTTTTCTGGAAAAAAAAATCAAAGTGCTCGGTGCGGATACCGTAGCAGTAGGAACGCCGGTGAAAGATGGAAATTCGGATCATTGTTACGTCCATGAGCGGGTGCTGAGAAAAGAAATTTATTTGGTCGAATGCCTGAAAAATCTGCAAACCCTTCCTCCAAAATGCTATTTTATCGCTTCTCCGCTTAAAATTCATAAAGGGTCCGGATCGCCGATTCGCGCCATTGCGTTGATTCCTTAGCTGCCAAAATTGGAGGGGAGGCCCCTATGAAAACGTTGATTTTGCAAAATGAACACGAGATGAGATTCATTGATATGCCTCGCAATGACCCGGAAGGCAAAGCGATTGTGCAAATCAAAAGCATTGGCATTTGCGGAACCGATACTTCGGCTTATAAAGGCGATTTCCCGATGATTAGCTATCCGCGAATTTTAGGTCATGAACTCGCCGGGGAAATCGTAAGCGTCCCTGACAACGACAGGGGAATTCAAGCCGGGGACCGGGTTGTCATCGAGCCTTACATGTACTGCGGAGCCTGCTACCCCTGCAGTATCGGAAAAACCAACTGCTGTGAAAACTTAAAGGTGCTTGGCGTCCATGTGGACGGCGGAATGACGGAATATATCGCCCATGATCTGCACCTGATCCATAAAACCCCCGATCCTGTGCCTTGGGAGCATCTGGCCATGGTCGAACCGCTGACCATTTCGCTTCACGGCGTGCACCGGATCGATCCAACGCCAGGCGAACATGTGGTCATTACCGGAGCTGGAACGATCGGTTTATTGGCCGCTCAGGTTGTACTGCAGGCAGGCGCTGTCCCCATCCTTGTCGACATGCTGGAAAAACGCCTGCAATTGGCGCATCGGCTGGGCATCGAACACACGATCAACCCGAATGAACAAGATCCCGTGGAAGCCGTTCGCAAGCTTACCGGCGGCCGCATGGCCGAAGCGTTGATCGAAGCATCCGGATCCCCGGCGGCTGTCCGCGGCGCGATCGATCTGGTCGCATTTGCCGGGCGGATTTCTCTGATCGGGTATTCCAAACGGGAAGTCACGCTGCCGACCTTCATGATTACCCGCAAGGAACTCGACATTCGCGGTTCAAGAAACAGCGCCCGGGAATTTCCCCTTGCGATTGAGCTGATCACCGGCGGGAAAGTCAAAGTCGATCCGATTATCACCCATGTCATCGATTTTGACGAGCTGCCGAATTATTTCCAACTCATTACGAACCATCCGAATGATTTCCTGAAAATCATCGCGAAGTTAAATTAACAACCGGCGCGAGTTCAACAATTGCCAAAGCAAATTAAATCCAACCTGATCCGTCGCAGCGGATAGGTTGGATTTTTTTCATCATTTTACCATCGGGTGGTGATCATCTTTTTCCTTGTATAAAACTCCACTCCGTCCATCCCGTTGGCATGCAGGTCTCCGTAAAAGGAATTTTTCCATCCCGAGAACGGGAAGAATGCCATCGGTGCGGGAACGCCGATGTTGACACCAAGCATCCCCGCGTCAATCCTTTCACGGAATGTGCGGACATTGCCGCCGTCCTTCGTATAGATGCAGGCCCCGTTAGCAAATTTCGATTGATTGGTGAGTTCGATCGCCTCGTCCAGCGAACGGACTCTTGCAACCGACAGCACGGGGGCAAATATTTCATCCTGCCAAATTTTCATCTCTATGGTTACGTGATCGAACAGCGTTGGACCGAGGAAATATCCATCTCCTCCCGCTGCTTCATCCTTGCGTCCGTCGCGAACCAGTGTGGCGCCTTGCGCTTCGCCGCCCGCAATATATTCCACTGTTTTCTGCTTGTGCGAATCGCGGATCACCGGACCGAGAAATACCCCTTCGTCCAAACCGCTGCCCATTCTCAGCTCATCAGCGGCTTTAGACAAGCGCTCCGCCAGTTCGTCGCCGATACCTCCCACGGCAACCACGACGGAGGCCGCCATGCACCGTTCCCCCGCAGAACCGTATGCTGCTGTTATAATCTGCTTCACCGCATTGTCCAAATCCGCATCCGGCATAACGATGGAATGATTTTTCGCTCCCGCCAACGCTTGAACCCGCTTGCCGTTAGCCGTACCCGTCCGGTAAATATATTCAGCCACCGGCTGGGAACCAACAAAAGAGATCGCCTGAACGTCGGGATTTTCAAGCAGTCCGTTGACCACCTCGCGGGCGCCGTGAACGATATTGAACACACCGCCCGGGAGACCGGCTTCCGTGAACAGCTCTGCCAAACGATTGGCCAGAAGCGGCGTTCTTTCCGACGGCTTCAGCACGAAGGTGTTCCCTAATGCAATAGCCATAGGAAACATCCAGCAGGGAACCATCATCGGAAAATTAAACGGCGTAATACCGCCTACAACGCCCACAGGATAACGGTACATACCGGATTCCAAACCGCTGGCGATATCCGCAAGCTGCCTCCCCATCATCAGAGTCGGCGCGCCGCAGGCGAATTCCACGTTTTCAATACCCCTTTGAACCTCGCCGGAAGACTCGCTGTAGTTTTTTCCATTCTCCAAGGTGATCAATCGGGCCAGTTCGTCCCAGTGATCGACCAGCAGCTGCTGATATTTGAACAAAATGCGGGCCCGTTTCGGGACGGGGACCCGGCTCCATTCCTTGAAAGCTTCCTTTGCCGTATTCACCGCGAGATCCAAATCCGCTCTGGTCGATATCGGCACATGGGCCAATATTTCTCCGGTGGCCGGATTCGGCACCGCATCGTACTTTGTCGCTGCGGATTGTACCCATTGTCCACCGATATAGTTGTTCAGTTTTTGCTGTCCGTTCGCCATGGTGCATCTTCCTTTCCAATTAAAAGTTATTCTTATGTCCGCTGCGGATGAAGCAACCGCATCTTTCGCTTGACTTCTTCCTGCACGTTCAACATTGGCGCCTGAAACAATTTGATTCGGTCGAATTCCTCCGGCCTGCGGTTCATTTCTGCCCTCAGTGCTTGACCGAATGCCATCCGTATCGCTGTTCCGATGTTGATTTTGACTACATTATAAGAAGCCAATCGGGTCAAATCCCGATCGGTTATTCCCGTTGAGCCGTGAATGACCAGCGGCGTCCGAACCCTGCTTTGGATCTTCTCCAGCCTGTCAAACTGGATCACTGCCGACTGTTGCTCCATCCGATGCAAGCTGCCAACAGCCACGGCCAATGCGTCCACTTCCGTTTCTTCCGCAAAAATTTTGGCTTCTTCCGGTTCGGTATAGAATGCTTTCATATTCAAGGAAGGATCGCTGTAGCCCACCGATCCGATTTCCGCCTCCACGGGAATGCCGATGGCATGTGCGAATTTGACGATTTCCTTGGTCGTTCGGATATTATCTTCGAGCGAAAGTTGGGAACCGTCATACATCACGGAGGTATAACCGGATAAAATGGCCTTGATTGCGGTATGCAGATCTTTGCCGTGATCCAAATGCACACAAACCGGAACCGAAGCTTTCTCGGCAATCTTGCAAAGCATTGATCCGAGCAGCTCCACCGGCATATGCTCCAGGGCAATTTTGTTGGTGGCCAGTATGACCGGCTCATTCAATTGTTCCGCCGCCTGCACAACTGATATGGCGTCCTCATAGCCGAACACATTGAATGCTGCGACAGCTCCGGGAAGATTAACGAAGCGTTTTGTGATCTCATTAAGATTCACCAGCATTTTTATCTCCCCCCGTTCGTGCATTGTTTAATATACGCCAAAATCTGGTTCAATGAAGGCATGGCATCCGAGCAGCTATGGCTGGATATGACGATAGCCGCGGAAGCGCCGCCCAATTCCATGCAGCGTTCAATGTCCCAGCCCTGCATCACACCATAAATGAAGGAAGAAGCATAAGCGTCGCCGGCCCCGAATGTTTTCACGATTTGCGCGGGAAACACTTTTCCCTTATAGGACTCGCCAGCCTTGGTGTACGTGATGGATCCGTCTTTGCCATGCTTGATCACCACAAGCTTGGCATGATGATCGAACCATTTTTGCGCCGTGATGAAATCGTTCTGCTGTTTTCCCGTAAGGCTATCCATCATGTCAAATTCTTCCCGGGTTCCGATGATCACGTCGCATTTTTCCGCAGCAAGACTGTAATAGACAGCCGTTTCATCGGTGGACCGCCAAGAGTAAGGGCGGTAGTCCAGATCAAACAGCACGACCGTGCCGTGTTTCCTCGCAAATTCCAGCGCCAGAAAGACCGCTTCACGCGAAGGGCTCGAGGCCAATGCCGTTCCGGAGATCAGCATCGCTTTGGCATTTCGGATATAAGATTCGGAAACGTCCTTCGGCTCCAGCTTTAAATCGGCCGCATTGTCCCGGTACATCAGGATGCTGCAGTCCGTGGGACTTTTGATTTCCGTGAATGCAAGGCCCGTCACGCTTCCGGAATGATCGGTCGTCACCCCGGATGTATCGATCCCGTTCTTCTGCAAATAACTGATGATAAATCGGCCCATCTGATCATCGGAGACCTTGCCGATAAACCCCGTTTTCATACCTAATCTCGACATTCCAATGGCAATATTCGCAGGCGATCCCCCTACATACTTGGTGAATGTCATCGTCTCTTCCATCGGGCGCTGCGTTTCATTGGCGTTCAAATCGACCGCCAAGCGGCCGACGGCGATAAAATCAATCGGCTTGCTCACGTCATATGTTATTTCGTTCATTTCTTCCCCTCCCCTTTGGACATGCTTATCTTGCCAAATACCCTCCGTCAATCGGTATGATCACGCCATTGACATAATCAGAGGCAGCCGAAGCCAAGAAAATAACGACTCCCTTGAGATCATTCGGCGTCCCCCATCTGCCTGCGGGAATTCTCGCATTGATCATCGGTGTCCGCGAGGCATCGTTGATCAAGTCCGCATTTAGCTGGGTATCCATATAACCGGGAGCTATCGCATTGACGTTAATGCCACCCGCGGCCCACTCATTGGCAAGCGATTTGGTCAATTGGGCGATGCCCCCTTTGCTTGCGGCATAAGCCGTCGCGTTGAAACCGCCAATAAAGCTGAGCAGCGATGCGGTATTGATGATTTTGCCTCTGCCCTGTCTCAGCATCGCCTCGCCGGCCAATTGGCTCATCAGGAAGGCAGCCGTCAGATTCAATTCCATGACGTTGTCCCAGCCATCCATCGGAAATCCGATACAAGGCCGGCGAACATGCATGCCGGCGTTGTTAATCAGAATATCCACGGTTCCTCCAAGCTTGTCGAGCGCTTCTTGAAATCCCCTGGCAAGATCATGCCTGTCCAACAGATTGCCTTTTATCGCATGGACTGCCGGTCCCGCAATCGCCATTTCCACTGCAGATTGCTCCAAATCATCGGCAATATCGATCAGGGCAATTTCCGCTCCTGCCTCATGCAATCCTTCTGCCATGCCCCTTCCCAACCCTCGGCTGCCTCCTGTAACAATTGCTTTTCTTCCATGAAGATTAAATAAATGATTTGCAGTCATTGCCGTTCCCCCAGTCGTCATTTTAAAATCTAAACGTTTAGATTTGTGGTCTAAAAATAATGGAATCCAAGTATTCCACCGACTTTTTTGCCGTTTCCAGCGGATTGCTGCCAGGGAGAATTTCCACCGCCAAATATCCATGATATGCGATACTGTCCAACGCATGCAGTATTTTGCGAAAATCAATATGCCCCGCTCCCGGATATTGCCGGTTGCTGTCGGAAATATGCACATAACCCAATTTGCTGCCACAATCGAGGATGCTTTGCACCAGGTTGGTATCCTCAATGTTCATATGGAACGTGTCGATATGGACCTTCAAGCGGGAGCTGTTCACTTGGTCAATCAACTCCAATGTCTCGCCCACAGAGTTCAAATAGTTGATCTCATACCTGTTTATGGCTTCCAGCAGCAGGTCTACCTTCTTGGCTTCGGCATATTCGGCCAGCTGCTTCATCCCTTCCAGCAAACGCCGCTCGTACTTCCCGTATTGATCAAAGTCGGGAATATTGCCGCGCATGCTGCCGATCACAATGCCGAAATTCAGTCTGGCAGCGAGATACATGTGTTCCTTCAATCTTTCGATCGCTTTTGAGCGGATATCCGCATCGTCGTCAATCAACGATAATTTATCCATGACCCATCCCATCCCGGTGGCGATTGCCGAAATCCGCATGCCCTGCTGTTCCAACACTTCCTGCATGCGATCGGGATCGATCTGGTTCGGTTTCCTCAGGTGAAATTCCACCGCGTCAAACCCTGCTTGCTTTGCCGACTCCACGCTTTTATGAAAATCGCCTCTGAACACGATCGGCGCGGATCGGGCAACATCGGCCACCCCTGCGGAAATCGAGAATGGATACCTCCTTTCCAGTCCGTTTGCCATTTCGGATGCATCGCTTTCTCTACCTTCCATTCAAATATTCCTCCAAACCCATATAATATTAAAAGCGCTTTCATGAAAATTATATACAATAATCGAACAAAAATGAAGGCTATCGGCAATATTTCTTTTCCCTCTTCTCGTTGCCATATGCTCATAATGATGCTTCTGAAGCTTTAGTAATATCTGCCGGAATTTCACGACTATGCGGCAAATACATATTTCTGGTGATTTAAAAACAGTGCCCCGTTATGCCGACGGTCTAACCGGTCGGAAGCGATTTCCGAGAAGCCACCGGATATGATGGGATGGGTAGAAACCTGTATCCCAGCGGGTACAGGCCGGGATTCTACCATGATCCGGAGGAAGGTAATTTTAGCTCCGCTTACTGCAAAGCGGCTTTTAGCCCAGCCGCTTGTCCGCATGCTTCAGATCGGAAAGTGGAAATGCAGGTCCTTTTTTCTCATCATTACTTTTTCAATATACCTAAATATTCTTTCCAAGGCCCCACGTCCGCACTGTATCTCTTGGCCATTACCCGTACGATTTGAGCAATGTGCGTCAAATCATGAACAACCCACGTAGAAAGCAATTCTCTTAATTTCACTACACCGAATGCAGGGTGTGAACCCGTCAATTCAAGATGCAGTTCAGGTTCAATAAGAACCTTAAGTTTGGTTGTATTTAATGTTCTAATCGTTTTAAATTCAAGCAACTTTTGTTCAATCGATCTTTCAGACCTTTCATTTAAGTGAGAATACCGATCAAATGGGGGAAATGGTTTACTTTCACCTTCCTGAAGAATAACTTCTAACCGTGGTATCCAATTATTTTTCTCTCCCTCAATGAGGTGCTGGGTCACTTCAGAGACATTCCAGGTTCCTTCGCCTTCATTGCATTGCAGCCAGCTATCAGACAAACCAGATAAAAAATACTCCAATGTTTGTGGCGTACGCTCCAAAACCTCAATAGCCTCTTCCATATTAAAATTCATATAACTGCTCCTTTCTGTGATTAATTCCGCGGTACTCTTCTAACAATCTCCTTCAATATCATTTATCTGTTCATGAATCCAGCAGCTCCTTGCCGTCACCGCACACCCACATATTTTTCGCATTTCATCACCCCCAAATCGTTTCCTATTTGCGGGTATATTCCAGCTCCAATTGTTCAACAAAAGGAATATCCGCCGGAGCAAACTCGTAATGCTTCAGATCGGAACGTGTCGCCCAGCGGTATTCATCGTGATCCACAAGCCTGATCTCGCCTTGAACGAAAGCCGCTCTATAAGCGAGCAAGCGGATTTGGATCGAACCGTAATCGTGCTCGTTCACCCCGAAATATGCATAGGGTTTAATTTCAATGTTCATTTCCTCCAGCAGCTCTCTAACGCAAACAGGCTTCCGCCGACTCGCCCGGCTCCAGCTTGCCGCCAGAGAACTCCCATAGCCCTGCTTGCGATTTGCCTATCTTTCGCTTGGCGATCAAGATTTGTCCCTGGCACCAGGGCCGGCGGCATCTCTTCCTTCAGCCGCCGAATCACGCTGATCGGCTTGTTTCCATCGTCCGGACATAAAGTTCCAAGCCTTCTTAATTAGAGCCAATCACGGTTATCCCTATCGTAACCATTAGTATAGAAACATAGACAAACAACCCTATTCTTTCCGATATTCCAAATATAACAGAAAATAACGCAACGAGCATCGGTTGGATGGCAAGGATCGGAGAAGCGACAAATATGGGAGTAGTAATCAGTGCCGTGAAAAACAACAGCCTTCCGGATGCCGACAACACCCCTGCCATCAAGATATGCCTATTAAAAACATGAATATATTGATTTACATAATCTCGAAGGCGCCCCCTTATCGCTAATACCAAAAGATAGGCGAAAAATGCAGCGTTAATTTCAATGGCGGAAGCAAATAAAGGACTGATCGGATAATGCATGACCCACTTTCTTATGACATTGCTGATTCCATGCAAGGAAGCGGCAAAGAGACCGAGGATTAGGCCATGACGAAAAAATTTTGATCTTAAGGTAGGCAATAAGGCAGGTTCGAGGTACAGCAAAGATACACCTGTTAACAAAAAAACAATCCCTATAATATCCGTTTTGTTGAACTTTTCTCCCAGAATTGTAATGGCAATCAACATGGTTATCACTGGCTGAAGGGTCTTGATGATCACGCTTCTTGTGGCTCCAAGATCATGAATTGCGGCAAAAAGGGCCCAGCGTCCGACCAACGTACCGATAATTCCAACCATGATGCAGTACATGATCAAATGATTCAAATTTGGAACAGCTTCTAATGGCTTTGGAGATCGGAAGAGTTGGATCAATGAACTAAATCCCAGCATAAAACCTCCAATGCCGAGAACAGGAAACAGGCCATGATCAGGAAGTATGGAGATTGTCTGGGCTTTCCGCAAAAAAACATAAGATAACGAATAACCGATTGCAGCCAGGATTGCAATCATGATACCCGACATTCCACCACATCCTGTCCAGAATAAATCCATTTCTTGTCCGATTTATTTGGCAAAAATAAAAAGTCCCGCGACAACAAGAACAATCCCAAAAATTTTATTGAAGGATACAGGTTCGTTTAATAAACCGATACTGAGTAAAAAAGTTACGATAGGATATGTTGCCGTAATGGTCACTACTGTAGAGAGGCTTCCCTTTGATATTGAGAACAAAAAGAGGATATAAGCAGTTGGAATCAAAATACCATTCGTCATGGCAAAGAAGACTGTGTTCATTTTGAATTTGAATTGCAATGGAATCCCCCAATATTTCGCTGCAATGAAATAAACGAAAGCCATGCCTATCATAGTAAACGTAGTGATGAAATTTACTTCGATGGGATGCCCGGTTGCCAGTGCTTTTTTATCAATAATTCCATTCAGTCCCCATATAAAGGTTACCAAAAAGATCAAAAAATACATGTCCCACCTTCTCATAACGATCTACTTGTCCGATTCATCTTATTAATGTAATCCGTCAAAAATGCATCCTCATATGATTTTTAAGTAAAAAATTCAAAACAATGAGATCCATAGTAAATTAAATAACCTTAGCCCCAGATTGATTTTGAATTTCGGAGCGTAGGCTCTAGCGACAATGGACTGGCAGGCTCCTAAAGCGCAAATCACCAACTCAACAGGATTCATTCCCGTATCCGTTCCTCCAAGTGACTTAGGCTCATCAAATGGTAATTTCAAAATTTCTAGACTTTGCCTTGACCACCATTCCCTTTTGCAAATGTGCTGTGGCTTTAAAAGTTTCTACTGGCAGGTAGTTCCTCTCTCAGAAACTCTTCCCTACATAATAAATACTATGATTGGGCCATGAATCTCATAATTCTGATGTTGAAGTATCCCTCTTGCCTCCTAAAAAAAAGCACCTGCAATAGGTGCTTTTTTTTAGGACTTTAATGGAGGCGAGTCGTGGCTTGGTAAATCCACAATTCGTCGCAAAGTGATGCTGAAGCTGTTTGGTCAGGTTGCCTAGCAAACCTTCAGCGGTCTGGGCATAGTCATATCCATTTTTTTCGAGTATTTTTGAAGTCTCGTATGGCGTTTTCCGCAATTTTATTGGCCTTTTTGTTAGGAGGAACTCTTTCGCCAATTTTATATTTAGTGATGTTCTTATCCCGCTTCAAGGCCTTTCTAAACAAGCTCATAGCCTCGTACCTCTCTATCATTTTGGGTTATTATCTGTATTTCCAAATGATAGGAAGTTTAAACAGAAAAAGCCTGGAAGTTCTCTTCCTGAGGCTTTTATTTGATACTATTTTAATTTCATAAGGTCAGATGGTCGATTGGCTAGAACGTTCCTCACAATCCGTTCTGCTTTCTCGTTTCGCGGGACACGGGCACCAACAGAATATTTGGTTATGTTCGTAATGTTAGTCGATGAGAAAGTGCTATGGCTCGATCTACCGAGCAACAGTCCTTTTAAAGCATTCATACCGTGTCACCTCCAAGATCAAATGTAGTACTGATTTCTTCTTGTGCTTCCATTATACCATACTTTTTCTTTAGATTAATATGATAGTTTTGGAGTTTTACAGACGATAAGATAACTTGAGCATACACTTCAAGGATTTTAGCGACGGCAATCTTCTGTTCTTCTTCGAGGTGATAACCTTTGACAAAATGAAGAATGATCACACCTACAGGTTTATATTCATCTAATCCGGATTCCCTTATCGGAAAACCCATTATGCCGGCGTAACGTCGGTTGGGATCAGGTTCAAACTGATATTCCTGCTCCGCTTCTGGTGTATTGACATCCTGAATCCAAACAATTTCACCTTCTGAAGCAACTTTGCCGGCAAATTTCTCCCCAAGACAAATAATCCGATTCCGTACCACGCTATTG
>CAZESH010000041.1:0-21368 GCA_964514665.1 uncultured Caryophanales bacterium | reverse complement strand
CTGAATAGCGAGTGGCCAGTTCCGAAAACAGTTTTTGAATCGCATCCTGTTCGCCATCGATGGTTTCCCGACGTACAAAAGCCGCTACCTGACGACGTGCATGCAGGTCACCGCGTTTTGCCAGCGTAATCAGCTTTTCCGCGATAGAACGAACCTCTTTCGCTTTCGCTTCCGTTGTTTGAATACGTTCATATAAGAACAGATCGGTTACCAGATCCCGGAACAGTGCTTTCCTGGCACTGGAATCACGTCCCAATTTTTGATAAGCCATTTGTTTCCCTCCTTTACATTGCAGTTCATTTCAAGCGCAATCAATCTTCGGTGCGAAGGCCCAGATTCAGCTCTTGGAGCTTCTCCTGAACTTCCTCCAAAGACTTGCGGCCGAGGTTTCGAACCTTCATCATGTCTTCCTCTGTCTTGGTAATCAGCTCCTGCACCGTATTGATGCCT
This sequence comes from uncultured Caryophanales bacterium, assembly GCA_964514665.1. Lineage (GTDB taxonomy): Bacteria > Bacillota > Bacilli > Paenibacillales > KCTC-25726 > CAZESH01. The sequence goes on along the minus strand of CAZESH010000041.1, from coordinate 20,918 downwards.
GCGCGTTTCAAGCAATTGTAGGAACGCACAGAGAGATCGAGCTCCTCGATCGTCATTTCCAGAACTTTTTCCTTTTTGTCTTCTTCTTTTTCCACCATGATTTCCGCATCTTTTGCTTCGTCCGTAAGGCCCACAAACAACATGAGATGTTCTGTCAGGATTTTGGCTCCAAGGCTGACGGCTTCTTCCGGACGAATGCTGCCATCGGTCCATACTTCGAGGGAGAGTTTATCATAGTTCGTCACTTGGCCGACACGGGTATTTTCCACACTGTAGTTTACCCTTGTGATCGGCGTATAGATGGAATCAATCGGAATCACGCCAATCGGCTGATCGTCTCTTTTATTCTTGTCTGCCTGTACATATCCTCTTCCGCGGTTCGCGTAGATTCTCATATGCAAACGAGCATCGGATGAAAGCGTGGCAATATGAAGTTCCGGATTAAGAATTTCCACATCGCTGTCGGCACGGATATCTCCGGCCGTAATGGAGCCTTCTCCATCAGCATCGATTTCCAGAATCTTTTCCTCGTCGGAATGAATCTTGATTGACAGACCTTTAAGGTTCAAAATGATCTCCGTAACATCTTCCAACACCCCGGGAATCATGGAGAATTCGTGCAGCACTCCGTCGATTTGTACGGAGGTTGCCGCAGCGCCTGGAAGTGAAGAAAGCAAAATGCGGCGAAGCGAATTCCCCAATGTCGTTCCATAGCCTCTTTCCAGAGGCTCTACAACGAATTTACCGTAGGTTCCGTCTTCACTGACCGTTACGGTTTCAATTTTCGGTTTCTCGATTTCAATCATGCATTGATTCCTCCTTCAAAACGTCGTTCCCTCTTGGATACTCGTGAAAATCCCAAAACCATGTAGTATGCCAATCTTCACATCCATTATTCACATGTTGAAGTTATTTATACCACATCTGTGAGCTTGAACTAAACACGACGACGTTTTGGCGGACGGCAACCGTTATGAGGGATCGGAGTTACGTCTTTAATCAAGTTCACTTCAAGTCCTGCAGCCTGTAAAGAACGGATAGCCGCTTCACGTCCTGCTCCCGGACCTTTGACCATAACCTCAACAACTTTTAAGCCATGCTCCATTGCCGATTTTGCAGCCGTTTCCGCAGCCAATTGGGCAGCAAAAGGCGTGCTTTTACGGGAACCCTTGAAACCGAGATTACCGGCACTCGCCCAGGAAATTGCATTTCCGTGCGGATCCGTAATCGTCACAATCGTATTGTTAAACGTAGAGCGGATGTGCGCAACACCGGACTCGATATTTTTTCGATCCCTGCGCTTCGTGCGTACAACTTTTCTTGCTTTAGCCATTTACCCTATCCCTCCTTTACTTCTTCTTGTTTGCAACGGTACGGCGAGGACCTTTGCGCGTACGTGCATTTGTTTTCGTTCTTTGTCCACGGACCGGCAACCCTTTGCGATGACGGATTCCACGGTAGCAGCCGATTTCAATCAATCGCTTGATATTCAGTGAAATTTCACGGCGCAAATCGCCTTCCACCTTCATCTTGTCGATCGCTTCACGAAGCTTGCTGACTTCATCCTCTGTCAGATCCCGAACTCTGGTTTCCGGATTAACTTCAGTGGTGGTCAAAATTTTCTTAGCCGTGGTATCACCGATACCAAAAATGTACGTCAATGCGACTTCAATGCGTTTGTCACGCGGTAAATCGACACCAGCTATACGAGCCATTTACTGCTGCACCCCCTTCTTAACCTTGTTTTTGCTTATGCTTCGGATTTTCGCAAATCACCATTACGTTGCCTTTACGGCGAATAACTTTGCATTTCTCACAAATCGGTTTGACCGATGGTCTTACCTTCATGCTTATTACCTCCTCACAGTTTTCCGCAGGAAAACTTTCATCGCAAGCATTTACCCCATTGTAAAACAAAACACTGTTTCTCTATCCATTGAAAGCCATGCTTTAGATTTCACAGGAAAAACTACAATGACGCCGTTCGTTGAAGGGAAAGCCTTACTTACGATAAGTGATCCGGCCTCTGCTCAGGTCATAGGGCGAGAGTTGAATGACCACCCTATCACCGGTCAATATACGGATAAAGTGCATTCTCAGCTTACCCGATACATGGGCAAGAATCGTATGCCCGTTCTCCAGCTCAACCTTGAACATCGCATTCGGCAAAGGTTCAATTACCGTACCTTCCACTTCAATGACATCTTCTTTGGCCACTTTCATTCTCCTTTCTCATTTGCATCAGTCTTCATGCTTTCGGTAAATTTCCCCAAGGCATACCTGAGTTTCCCGTTGGTTACCCTTCCGCTTTCCATTAAGCTGTCCGTCACTTCACTACTGAATTGATCGAATAGCTTTAAGTGCAGCAGGTTTTTTTTCTTCGGTTGGTCGAATTTCCGCTTGTCACCGTCTGCGATCCATACAAATGGCTGATCGTCGATTCTGATGATAACGGCAAATTTTCCGGCGTCTCTGCCGCGCAGTACTTGAACATACTGTCCGGGCTGAGGGAATTTTGCTTCCATAGTGACCTCCACCTACGATCCGGATTGCGTCAGGATTTCGAAGCCTTCATTGGTAATGACAATCGTATGCTCAAAATGAGCGCACATAGTCCCGTCTACCGTAACTACGGTCCAATTGTCCTCCAATGTCCGGACGTATCTTTCACCCGCCGTAACCATCGGTTCAATCGCCAAAACCATGCCCGGCTTTAAACGAGGTCCGCGGTCGGGAGTCCCGTAATTGGGTATCTGGGGCTCTTCGTGAAGCTCGGCTCCAACCCCATGACCGACATATTCCCTGACGACGGAAAACCCGGCATCTTCAATAACCCGTTGAATCGCATGGGATATCGAATACAAGCGCACATTCGGCCCGGCCTGCTGCAACCCCGCAAATAGGGACTGCTCGGTGACTTCCAGCAAGCGCCGGTTCGCATCCGATATTTCACCTACCGGATAAGTCCAAGCGGAATCTCCATGGTAACCTTGAAACTGAGCGCCAATATCAATGGAAATGATATCCCCTTCGACCAGTTTGCGTTCACTGGGAAAACCATGTACCAATTGCTCGTTGACTGAAGCACAAATGCTGGCAGGAAAATCATTATAGCCTTTAAAAGAAGGCACTGCACCTTGGCTGCGGATAAATTTCTCCGCAATCCGGTCCAGTTCGATTGTCGTAATGCCGGGCTTGATTGCATCCCGCATCAAACGATGCGTGTCTGCCACAATCCGGCCTGCCTCCCGCATCAAGCTGATTTCGGCTTCCGATTTACAGATGATCATTACGCCTGCCCTCTCAATAACTTCAAGATGTTTGAAGTCACCGTATCGATTGGATCTTCCCCGACAATTTCCCGGAGTAGATTTTTGCTTCGGTAATAATCCAGTAAGGGAGCAGTTTTGTTCAGGTATTCGTCTAATCTCGTCCCTACTTTTTCTTCCGTATCGTCAGAACGCTGATAAAGCTCCCCGCCGCATTTGTCGCAAACATCATGCTGCTTCGGAGGATTGAACAGCACATGATACGTTGAACCGCATGATTTGCAAATCCTTCTTCCCGTCAAACGGTCCAGAAGCAGCTTGCGATCGACTAACAGGTTGATGACATGGTCGATTCCGCTTCCCATTGAAGACAGTATATCGTCCAAAGCCTCAGCTTGTGAAATCGTTCGGGGAAAGCCGTCGAGCAGAAATCCCTTTTCGCAGTCATTCTGCTGCAGACGTTCCTTTACGATCCCGATTGTAATTTCATCAGGTACGAGCAAACCCTGATCGACGTATTCTTTCGCTTTCACACCCAAAGGAGTACCCTGTTTCATTGCCAAACGAAATGCATCCCCGGTTGAGATATGCGGAACACCTAATTCCGTTACGATTCTTTCTGCTTGAGTCCCTTTACCCGCACCAGGAGGACCCATGAAAATAATATTCAAAAAATCTACTCCTCCCGAATTCAGCCTGTTCTATTTATTGATAAACCCTTTGTAGTGGCGTTTAATCAATTGGCTTTCCACTTGTTTCATCGTCTCGAGCGCAACGCCGATAACAATCAACAGGGAAGTTCCCCCAATCCGGATGGAATTGGGAAGACCGGCGAGAGTTGTAAAGATCATCGGCAGTATGGATATCGCCGCTAAGAATAGAGCGCCTGTCAAGGTGATTCGATTCATTACTCTCGTCAAGTATATCGTTGTTGTCTTGCCCGGACGAATACCCGGAATGTAACCGCCGTTCTTCTTCATCTGATCGGCCATTTGCACAGGATTAATCTGCACGAATGTATAGAAATATGTGAAACCGATAATCAGCAGTACATAGAAAAACATACCCAGCGGTTTATCGTAATACAAATTATTGATGATCCAATCCGCAATCGGATGCCCTTTCCAGAAGCTGGCGATCGTTGTCGGAAAGGCAATCAGGGAAACGGCGAAAATGACCGGAATAACACCCGCCGCATTTACCTTTAACGGAATATGCGTGGATTGACCTCCGTACATCTTTCTGCCGACAACCCGTTTAGCATATTGCACCGGAATTCTGCGAACCCCTTGCTGAATGTAGATAACCCCGGCAATGATCGCAACGATCACAAGCAGGATTACGATGATCCTGAATACACTCAAAAAGACGTTCCCGCCGGCATTTGCGCCGAACTCGGTTTGCACAATCAATTGTGAGTATTCCGGGAAGCGGGCGACAATACCAGCGAAGATGATCACCGAGATCCCGTTGCCGATCCCCTTTTCCGTCAGCAGCTCGCCGAGCCACATCAGCAAGGCGGTTCCGGCGGTAAGCACGATGGCAATCATCGTATACGTGGTGAAACTAGGATCCTTGACCATTTGGTAACCGTATTGACGATTAAAACCGATGGACAATCCGTAAGCTTGAACCAAACCCAGTACAATTGTTCCATAGCGGGTAATTTGACTCATCTTCTTACGGCCGGATTCTCCTTCTTTTGCCCATTGGGCAAATTTCGGAATGACATCCATCGACAGCAGCTGCACGATAATGGATGCCGTAATGTAAGGCATAATCCCCATTGCAAACAGGGAGAAGCGGAACAAAGCGCCGCCGGAAAATGTGTTCAGCATACCAAAGATATCATTGGTTTGCGACTGATCGTAATTTTTCAGAAACTCCGTATCGATATTCGGAACCGGAATGAAAGAGCCGATTCTGTAAACAATCAAGATCATCAATGTAAACAGAATCTTTTTTCTCAAATCCGCGACTTTAATAATATTGGAAACGGTTTGAAACATTAGATCACCTCTGTTTTCCCGCCGGCAGCTTCGATTTTTTCTACCGCGGTTTGGGAGAACTTATTGGCTTTTACTGTCAAGTTCACATTAAGTTCGCCTTGGCCGAGAATTTTGATGCCGTCTTTCGCATTGCGTACGATTCCGGATTCGAGAAGCGTCTCCGGGGAAACTTCCGTTCCCGCCGCAAATTTGTTGAGCTCTTCCAAATTGACAATCGCGTATTCCTTACGGTGAATATTCGTGAATCCCCGTTTCGGCAAGCGACGATATAACGGATTTTGTCCGCCTTCAAAACCGAGACGAACTCCCCCTCCGGAGCGGGCATTTTGTCCTTTATGTCCGCGACCGGATGTTTTACCGTTTCCGCTGCCGATCCCGCGTCCGACTCTTTTGCGGACTGTGCGGGCTCCTGGAGATGATGTCAACTCATGCAGTTTCATCGTTGCACCTCCTTAATAAGTTTGCTTTCAATCGCTATCAAACATTGAGGCGCTTTACGCTTCAATTTCTTTAACCTCAACCAAATGACTGACTTTATTCACCATACCCCGGATTTCCGGGTTGTCCTGATGAACGACCGTTTGATTCACTTTGCGAAGACCAAGCGTATTTACCGTCAGTCTTTGCTTTTCCGAACGACCAATCAAACTCCGCTTGAGGGTTACCTGAATTTGCTTCGCCATCATTTCCCCTCCTTATCCTAACAGTTCTTCAACCGTTTTGCCACGCAGCTTCGCTACTTCTTCCGCTTTTTTCAAACGGGACAAGCCTTCCAGCGTCGCGTTTACCATGTTGATGGCATTGGAAGAACCTAGAGATTTTGTCAAGATGTCGCCGATTCCGACCAGTTCCAATACAGCGCGAACAGGTCCGCCGGCAATTACTCCGGTACCTTCGGAAGCCGGCTTCAACAAAACCTTGCCAGCACCGAAACGTCCTTCAACGATATGTGGAATCGTCGTTCCGACCATCGCTACGTGCATAAGATTTTTCTTGGCATCGTCAATTCCTTTGCGAATCGCATCCGGAACTTCCGAAGCTTTACCGATACCGGCACCGACCCATCCATTGCCGTCGCCGACTACGACAAGCGCGCTAAAGCTGAAACGGCGTCCGCCCTTTACAACCTTTGCCACGCGATTTATGTTGACCACTTTTTCCGTTAATTCTAAAGTGTTCGGATCTACACGCAAGTCACTAACCTCCTTGTTTGCATTTTAAAAATCAAGGCCTTCTTCGCGGGCTGCATCAGCCAAAGCCTGCACTCTTCCGTGATATAAATATCCGCCGCGGTCAAACACGACTTGATCGATTCCTTTTTCCTTTGCACGTTTGGCAATTAACAAACCGACCTGGCGAGCCGCTTCCACATTGCCGCCATTGTTAATTTGATCCTTCAGTTCTTTGTCCATTGACGAAGCCGAAACCAAAGTGGAACCGTTCGTATCGTCAATGATCTGTGCATACACGTGCTTGGTAGAACGAAAGACGCTTAGGCGCGGGCGAATCGTTGTACCGCTGATTTTCTTTCTGACACGCAGATGTCTTTTCAGACGCGCTTTATTTCTATCGCCTTTTGTAATCATAAGGACGTTCACTCCTTCCACTGAAATGCGCTGCGCTTCATGCAGCTGACTCAAGCTTATTTCTTCTTGCCGGCTTTGCCTTCCTTGCGGATAATGCGTTCACCTTCGTATTTGATTCCTTTGCCTTTATAAGGCTCAGGCTCACGAACGGAACGGATTTTGGCTGCCGTTGCACCGACAAGCTCCTTGTCAATGCCTTTGACTGTAATTCTGTTTTGCGCCGGCACTTCAAATTCAATGCCCTGCTCCGGATCGATTTCAACCGGATGGGAATAACCCACGTTGAGCACGACTTTATTTCCCGTTTTATTGGCACGGTATCCGACTCCGACAAGCTCCAGGTTTTTCGAGAAACCATCGGTTACACCTGTCACCATGTTGGCAATGACGCTGCGCGTTGTACCATGAAGGGAACGGTGCGTTTTATTATCGGAAGGGCGTTCAACCGTAATCTCTTTGCCTTCGATGATGACTTTCATCTCTTTATGAAATTCCCGCGACAACGATCCTTTTGGACCTTTCACGGTAATGTTAAATTGATCGATAGACACATTAACTCCGTCGGGTATTGCAATTGGTTTGCGTCCAATACGTGACATGGTTACACCTCCATTCTTTTTGCATGTGATTTACCACACGTAGCAAAGTACTTCGCCGCCTGCCTTGGATTGGCGGGCTTCCTTATCGGTCATGACTCCCTTGGATGTGGAGATGATAGCAACTCCCAATCCGCCAAGTACGCGGGGAATTTCCGTGCTTTTCGTATAAACACGCAAACCGGGTTTGCTAATTCTTTTCAGACCAGTGATGACACGTTCGTTATTCGGACCGTATTTCAGAAACAGCCGAATGATTCCCTGCTTGCTATCTTCTATAACTTCAGCGTCGCGGATGAAGCCTTCGCGCTTTAAAATCTCCGCGATTTCCCTTTTGATTTTAGAAGCCGGCATTTCAACCGTCTCATGGCGTACGACATTCGCGTTGCGAATTCTCGTAAGCATATCTGCAATCGGATCTGACATTACCATATCTCGAACCTCCTTCCCGAATTGGGGATTACCAGCTTGCTTTTTTCACTCCGGGGATTTGACCTTTATAGGCTAATTCCCGGAAACAAATTCTGCAAATTTTAAATTTTCGCAGTACAGAATGCGGACGACCACAGCGTTCACATCGCGTATAGGCACGAACTGCATACTTCGGTTGACGTTGCTGTTTCACTTTCATCGAAGTTTTTGCCACTTAGTTTAACACCTCCGATTGAATCGGCACGACCGCCGGGAATTACTTCACAAACGGCATGCCCAATTGATTTAATAATTCTCGCGCTTCTTCATCCGTATTAGCGGTAGTCACGATGACAACGTCCATTCCGCGCACTTTATCGACTTTATCATAATCGATTTCCGGGAAAATAAGCTGTTCTTTTAATCCGAGCGTATAATTGCCTCTGCCGTCAAATGCTTTCGTCGGTACACCGCGAAAGTCGCGAACGCGCGGCAGTGCAATGTTGAACAATTTATCGAGGAAAAAATACATCCGTTCACCGCGCAGGGTGACCTTCGCTCCGATAGGCATTCCTTCGCGGAGTTTAAATCCGGCTATGGATTTTTTCGCTTTTGTTACAACCGGTTTTTGTCCGGCAATCATCTGCAGGTCTTCAACGGCGGTGTCCAATACTTTGGAATTCTGTACCGCATCGCCGATTCCCATGTTGATTACGACCTTTTCCACACGGGGAACCTGCATTACGCTGGTATATTCAAATTTCTGCATTAACGCAGGCGTTACTTCGTTCAAAAAGCGTTCCTTTAATCTTGCAGCCACTTAAGTTTGCCTCCTTTCCTGTCAACTTCAATTAGTCGAGAACTTCTCCGGACCGTTTTGCAACTCTAACTTTATTGCCGTTATCCAGCACTTTGTAACCGATGCGCGTTGGTTTCCCGCTCTTTGGGTCAATCAGCATGACGTTGGAAACATGAATCGGCGCTTCTTGATTCAAAATCCCGCCTTGCGGATTTTGCTGGGAAGGCTTGGCGTGCTTTTTAACCATATTCACACCTTCAACCAACACCCGGTTTTGACGCGGATACGCCGCAATCACACGGCCTTTTTTTCCTTTATCTTTACCGGTAATCACCATTACCGTATCTTCTTTTTTGACATGAAGCTTATTATTGAAGGACTCGAGCTTCTTTTTCAATTTCGGCATTTTCGTTCCACCTCCTGAAGACTTTCATCGCAATCGCAAAAGTCCATACATTCCTGTTTCGCTTCTCTTACTTTAAATAACCTCCGGAGCCAACGAGACGATCTTCATAAAGTCCCTGTCGCGAAGTTCGCGGGCCACAGGTCCAAAAATCCGCGTACCGCGCGGGCTCTTGTCGTCTTTTACAATAACAGCGGCATTCTCGTCAAAAGTGATATAAGATCCATCATTGCGGCGTGTGCTTCTTCTCGTACGCACAATCACGGCTTTGACTACATCGCCCTTTTTGACAACGCCCCCTGGTGTTGCTTGTTTTACGGAGCAGACAATCATGTCGCCAATGCGGCCTACACGTCTTCCCGTGCCGCCCAATACACGAATGCACATCAGTTCCTTGGCGCCGGAATTGTCAGCTGCTTTCAAACGAGTAAACGGTTGAATCATTCAAGTTCCCTCCTTCCGAAAATCCTTTTCATCTCACGCTCGTAACGAGCTAGAAGTTCTACACAATTACCGCTTTCTCCACGACTTCGACCAATCTCCAACGTTTGTCCTTGGACAGCGGACGAGTCTCCATGATTTTTACGGTATCGCCAACTTTGGCTTCGTTGTTCTCATCATGCGCTTTAAATTTTTTGGTGTATTTAATGCGTTTATGATAAAGATCATGCTTTTTGTAAGTTTCCACGGCAACTACTATGGTTTTTTCCATTTTATCGCTAACGACTTTGCCGATTTGCTCTTTACGTGCATTGCGTTCACTCATGCGGACGCCCTCCTCTCTTCATTCCTGATTTTAGGCCCGAGCAGGCATTCAAGAACCCGTAGGTTGATTAATCCCTAACTCCCTTTCGCGCAAAACCGTTTTTGCGCGAGCGATTTGTTTCCGCACCTCGCGGATCTTCGTCGGGTTATCCAGCTGGCCGGTTGCCAGTTGAAAACGAAGATTAAAGAGTTCTTCTTTGAAACCAGCGACTTTTTGTTCAATTTCAGCAGTGGTTAAGTTGCGCAAATCATTAGCTTTCATTCGCTTCACCACCCAATTCTTCTCGTTTCACAAACTTCGTTTTGATCGGCAGCTTGTGAGCGGCAAGGCGCATCGCTTCGCGAGCGATTTCCTCGGATACACCGGCGAGTTCAAACATGATCTTGCCGGGCTTCACCACGGCCACCCATTTTTCCACGTTACCTTTACCGCTACCCATCCGGACTTCAAGCGGTTTTTGGGTAATCGGCTTGGAAGGAAATATTTTAATCCATACTTTACCGCCACGCTTGATATAACGTGTCATGGCGATACGAGCAGCTTCGATTTGACGGTTCGTCACCCAGGCTGGCTCCATCGCTTGCAAACCGTATTCGCCGAATGCAATTTCTGTACCGCCTTTGGCACGACCTTTCATGCTGCCGCGCTGTTCTTTACGGTGTTTAACGCGTTTTGGCATTAACATGATCAGTTTCCTCCTTCCTCAACAACCTTTTTCTTTGTCGGAAGAACTTCACCGCGATAGATCCAAACTTTTACGCCGATTCGGCCGTAAGTCGTATGCGCTTCTGCTGTGCCGTAATCAATATCGGCGCGCAGCGTATGAAGCGGAACGGTGCCTTCGCTGTAACCTTCGCTGCGTGCAATCTCGGCGCCGCCAAGACGACCGCTTACCGCAGTTTTGACTCCCTTGGCTCCGGAACGCATCGTTCTTTGTATCGCTTGTTTCATCGCTCTGCGGAATGAAACGCGTCGTTCCAACTGTTGAGCTATACTTTCCGCAACAAGGATCGCATCCAGTTCCGGATTTTTAATTTCGGCAATATTAATGTGCACTTTTTTATCGGACAACTTGGCGATATAAGCACGGATATTTTCAACTTCCGCACCGCCCTTGCCGATAACCATTCCAGGCTTAGCCGTGTGAATGGTAACATTGACTCGGTTTGCGGCACGTTCGATTTCGATATGCGAAACAGCCGAATCCTTCAGCTTTTTCTTCAAGTATTCGCGGATTTTCACGTCTTCCAAAAGCAGATCGCCGTAATCTTTGCCGGCGAACCATTTGGATTCCCAATCGCGGATAATACCGATTCTCATACCTACGGGATTTACCTTTTGACCCACACGTTTTCCCTCCTTATTTTTCAGATACCACTAACGTTATATGACTCGTGCGTTTATTAATCCGGCTTGCGCGTCCCATGGCACGGGGACGAAATCTTTTCATGATCGGTCCATTGTCCACATACACTTCGGAAATTTTCAAGTTGTTGGGATCCATGGAATAATTGTGCTCCGCATTGGCAATAGCCGAGTTAAGCAGTTTTTCCACGATCGGCGAAGCCGCCTTCGGGGTATGGCGCAGAATCGCAATTGCTTCGCCCACTTCTTTTCCCCGTATCAGGTCGACGACAAGCTTTGCTTTGCGAGGCGCAATCCGAACAAATTTAACGACTGCTTTAGCTTGCATGAATGTACCTCCTCTCAGAAGGGAAATCAGCTGATTTCTCGCATTTATCTTCTTCCGGTTTTCCGATCTTCGTTCGTATGGCCTTTGTATGACCGTGTTGGTGCAAACTCGCCCAGTTTATGACCTACCATATCCTCAGTCACATAGACCGGCACGTGCTTGCGTCCGTCATAAACAGCAAATGTATTACCCACAAACTGCGGGAAAATCGTGGATCGGCGCGACCAGGTTTTGATCACCGTTTTTTTGCTGTTATCATTCATTTCTTCTACTTTCTTCAACAAATATCCGTCTATAAAAGGTCCTTTTTTTACACTGCGTCCCATATAAGGTCCTCCCTTCTAGCTTTTTGCCGCTTGCGGCGCATCATGCTGCCGCTGCTACGAACGACCACGTACAATATATTGGCTTGATGCTTTTTTCTTCTTGCGAGTTTTGTAACCAAGCGTCGGCTTGCCCCAAGGAGACATAGGCGATTTACGGCCGATCGGAGCGCGTCCTTCACCACCGCCGTGCGGATGGTCAACCGGGTTCATGACGACACCACGGACTGTCGGGCGTTTGCCTAACCAGCGACTGCGTCCGGCTTTACCGATATTGATCAGCTCATGATCCTCGTTGCCGACCGATCCAATCGTTGCACGGCAAGCCTTCAGCACTCTGCGGACTTCTCCGGATGACAAACGGATCGTCACGTATTGCTCTTCTTTCCCGAGCAGCTGCGCTTCCGTTCCGGCTGCACGAACCATTTGTCCGCCTTTTCCGGGTTTTAATTCGATGTTGTGAATAACCGTACCTACCGGTATGTTCTCAAGCGGAAGCGAGTTTCCTGTTTTGATGTCGGCTTGAGCGCCCGACATGATGGAATCGCCCACCTTCAGACCTTTCGGCGCCAAAATGTAACGTTTCTCACCATCCGCATAATGGATCAAAGCAATGTTCGCACTCCGGTTCGGGTCATATTCAATTGTGGCAACGCTGCCTGGTATTCCATCTTTCGTGCGTTTAAAATCGATAAGGCGGTATTTTCGTTTATGTCCGCCGCCTTGATGGCGTACGGTAATTTTACCTTGGTTGTTGCGGCCCGCTTTTTTGCTGAGCGGAGCAAGCAGCGACTTTTCCGGCTCACTTGCCGTAACTTCTTCAAATGTGGATACCGACATTTGTCTTCTTGCCGGTGAAGTCGGTTTGTATTTCTTAATAGGCACTTTGCTTTCCCTCCTTACTTAAAAAGTCATTTATACCGTTTCAAAGTATTCCAAAGGCTTGCTGTCTTGGCTAAGCGTTACAAAAGCCTTTTTCCATTCTTTCGAAAAACCGTTGTAACGTCCGTAGCTTTTAGGCTTTTTAGGCATAATCGCGGTGTTTACATTGACGACCTTTACCTTGAAGATTTCTTCCACAGCCTGTCTGATTTCCGTCTTGTTCGCACTGCGATCGACTTCGAACACATAAGTCATGTTCGACATCAAATCACTGGTGCGTTCCGTAATAATCGGGCGAATAATAATGTCGCGAGGATTTTTCATTACGCAAATACCTCCTCTACTTTTGCCACAGCGTCCTTGGTGATGATCAACTTATCGTGTCCCATCAGATCGAGCACATTGATCCCTTCGGCGGTGACAAATTTTATTCCCGGTATATTGCGGGCGGACAATGCCACATTATCGTCGGCAGCGCCGGTTGAAACTACCAAGGCTTTACGGTCAACCTTAAGGTTTTTCAGCATCGCGTAAAACTCTTTGGTTTTCGGCTGAGCCATTGTCAATTGGTCCAGCACAATAATTTGATTATCGATTACCTTTGAAGACAAAGCCGATTTAATCGCAAGTCTGCGGACTTTTTTCGGCAGTTTGTAAGCATAACTTCTCGGGGTCGGGCCGAATACGATTCCGCCGCCCTTCCATTGAGGAGCACGGATGCTTCCTTGACGGGCACGCCCTGTTCCTTTTTGTTTCCACGGCTTGCGGCCGCCGCCGCGAACTTCTGAACGGCCTTTTACTTTATGGGTTCCTGCACGAAGCGACGCCTGCTGCATCAATACAGCTTCATGCATCACATGCGAATGGGGTTCGATCCCGAATACTGCATCGGATAATTCGATTTCGCCCACTTGAGAACCGCTAACGTTAAATAACGCTACTTTTGGCATTAGTCTTCCTCCTTTCCTAACACTACGACTTTTTCGTCGTTGATTTCACTTTGATATAGCTTTTGTTAGGTCCCGGCACAGAGCCTTTCACCAACAACACATTGCGTTCCGCATCCACTTTGACAATTTCCAAATTGCGCAGAGTCACGGTTTCATTCCCCATTTGTCCCGGCAACTTTTTGCCTTTAAATACACGGTTGGCAGCAATCGATCCCATGGAACCCGGTCTGCGATGGTAACGCGAGCCGTGAGCCATCGGGCCTCTGCTTTGTCCATGTCTCTTGATTACGCCTTGGAAGCCCTTGCCTTTCGAAGTTCCCGTTACGTCAACAAATTCGCCTTCCGAGAAAAGGTCTGCATTCACTTCCTGACCCACCTCGTAATCCGCAAGATTCACACCGCGAATTTCCCGAACGTAGCGCTTAGGGGTCGTTCCCGCCTTTTTGGCATGGCCCAACTCAGGTTTAATGGCATTATTTTCTTTCTTGTCGCTAAATCCCAATTGAATCGCTTCATATCCGTCGTTTTCTACATCTTTCTTTTGCATAACCACGCACGGACCGACCTGTATGACTGTCACTGGAATAACCTTTCCTTCCGGAGTAAATACTTGGGTCATCCCTAGTTTTTTTCCTAAGATACCTTTAGTCATGTTGACACCTCTTTTCCTCTCATCATCTATCTTCATTGGTTTTTACTTGCTTGGATTAAAGCTTGATTTCAATGTCCACACCCGACGGCAGATCCAGACGCATCAGTGCATCGACTGTTTGCGGCGTCGGATTGACAATATCAATCAAACGCTTATGAGTGCGCATTTCGAACTGCTCGCGCGAATCCTTGTATTTGTGAACTGCACGCAGAACCGTGATAATCTGCTTTTCAGTTGGAAGCGGGATCGGTCCGGAGACGCTTGCGCCGGAACGTTTTGCCGTTTCCACAATTTTTTCTGCGGATTGATCCAGGATTCTGTGATCGTAAGCTTTCAAACGGATTCTGATTTTTTGCTTTGCCATTGAATTCCCTCCCTTTTATCGTCCAATTTCGCGTATCGGACATACTCCGTGAAAATATCCTGACAACCGCCCCATGGCAAAGGAGCCGGGTGTGTCAGCAACCTCTCACATCATCGCAAAGTCACAGACCAACGTCCACTATTATATAAAATATCCGGGCCGATTGCAAGAAAAAAAATTGCAGTCGATGAATATTCTGATTCGGGATCGATTTCTTCTATATATATGAGGGGCCCGAGGAGGATTTCTGCTTGGAATTTCTGCTTGGGATTTCTGCTTGGGATTTCGGTTGCTTTCCGGCAAGGATGTCGAAATGACCAATCCAGACCTGACAAACCAAGAACCATCGAAGCATATGCTTCGGCGGTTCTTGATCTCTCGGGCTTGGACTGGACATATCAACTTCCTTGCCGGAAAGCAATGGATCCCGAAACGAAATACCCCACCAAACAATTAAAACGACCTCCCACCCGATTGGATGAGAGGCCGGACTATTTATTCGCTTTTTGAAGTTTTTAATTACTTCGTGATGCCTGCAACAGCGCCGGCGCCAACTGTACGTCCGCCTTCGCGAATCGCGAAACGGGTACCTTCTTCAATGGCAATCGGAGAGATCAATTCAACGGTTACCGTGATGTTGTCTCCAGGCATAACCATTTCGGTTCCTTCCGGAAGCGTGATGATGCCGGTAACGTCCGTTGTACGGAAATAGAATTGTGGGCGGTAACCGGAGAAAAACGGCTTGTGACGTCCGCCCTCTTCTTTGGTCAAAACATACACTTGAGCAGAGAAATTCGTATGCGGCTTAACCGAACCCGGTTTAGCCAGAACTTGCCCACGCTCGATGTCTTTGCGCTCAACACCGCGCAGCAGTGCGCCGATGTTGTCGCCCGCTTGTGCAGAATCCAGCAATTTGCGGAACATTTCTACACCGGTAACAACTGTCTTGCGAGTTTCTTCGGCAAGTCCGACAACTTCAACTTCTTCTCCGACTTTAACCGTTCCGCGTTCAACACGGCCTGTAGCAACCGTACCGCGTCCGGTAATGGTGAATACGTCCTCGACAGGCATCAAGAATGGCTTGTCGGTGTCGCGTTCCGGATTCGGGATATAAGTATCAATTTGCTCAAACAGCTCGATGATTTTTTGTGCCCATTCGCCCTCAGGATTCATCAACGCTTCACGAGCGGATCCTTGGATGATCGGAGTGTCATCTCCTGGGAATTCGTATTCGTTGAGCAGGTCGCGAACTTCCATTTCAACGAGTTCAAGCAATTCTTCGTCTTCAACCATGTCGCATTTATTCAGGAATACCACGATATAAGGTACGCCTACCTGACGGGACAACAGAATGTGTTCGCGCGTTTGCGGCATAGGACCGTCAGCAGCAGAAACAACCAAGATGGCTCCATCCATTTGAGCAGCGCCGGTGATCATGTTCTTTACATAGTCGGCGTGTCCAGGGCAGTCAACGTGAGCATAGTGACGATTAGGGGTTTCATACTCTACGTGAGCTGTGGAAATTGTGATACCGCGCTCGCGCTCTTCCGGAGCTTTGTCGATCTGGTCAAAAGCGATTGCCGCACCACCATATTTTTTGGACAATACAGTAGTGATTGCTGCAGTCAGCGTGGTTTTGCCATGGTCAACGTGACCGATGGTTCCGATATTAACGTGCGGTTTGTTGCGTTCAAATTTTGCTTTACCCATTTCAACATTTCCTCCTTAAATAAAGGCATATTTTTTAAATTAATTGCCTTTGTTTTTTGCAATAATTTCTTCAGAGATGCTTTTCGGAACTTCCTCGTAATGAGACAGTTCCATCGAGAACACGCCTCGTCCTTGCGTTCCGGAGCGAAGAGTGGTCGAATATCCGAACATTTCCGCAAGCGGTACTTTCGCACGGATAATTTGAGCCCCCGATCTCGTATCCATACCTTCGATTCTTCCGCGACGGGAATTCAGCATCCCCATCACGTCACCCATATATTCTTCAGGTACGGTAACTTCCACTTTCATGACCGGCTCAAGCAGGACTGGATTACATTTCTCCTTTGCTGCTTTAAGCGCCATGGAACCGGCTATTTTAAATGCCATTTCACTGGAGTCAACGTCATGGTAGGACCCGTCTACAATCGTTGCTTTGATATCCACCAAAGGATAACCGGCCACAACCCCGTTCTTCATCGATTCCTCGATACCTGCTTGAACGGCGGGAATGTATTCTCTTGGAACGACACCGCCGACGATTTTGTTCTCGAACTGAAAGCCTGTTCCGGGTTCAAGCGGTTCAAATTGGATCCATGCATGCCCGTACTGCCCGCGTCCGCCGGATTGCCGAACAAATTTGCCCTCGACTCTCGCCGGAGTGCGGAACGTTTCACGATAAGCAACCTGAGGTTTGCCCACGTGTGTTTCAACCTTGAATTCCCGAAGCATTCGGTCAACGATAATTTCTAAATGAAGCTCGCCCATTCCTTCAATGATCGTTTGTCCCGTCTCTTCGTCCGTATGCGCACGGAAAGTCGGATCTTCTTCGGACAACTTCGACAAAGCTATGCCCATTTTATCCTGGTCGGCTTTCGTTTTTGGTTCAACCGCAACTGCAATAACCGGATCAGGAAAATTCATCGATTCCAAAATGACAACATTTTTCTCGTCACAAAGTGTATCCCCGGTAATCGTATCTTTCAAGCCTACCGCAGCGGCAATGTCACCCGAGTATACTTCGTTGATTTCTTGACGGCTGTTGGCATGCATTTGCAGAATACGTCCGACTCTTTCGCGTTTGCCTTTGGTTGCATTGAGCACATAAGATCCTGCGCTCAAAACACCGGAATACACACGGAAGAATGTCAGCTTACCAACGAACGGGTCAGTTGCGATTTTAAATGCCAAAGCGGAGAACGGTTGATCGTCCGCGGATTTCCGCGTTACTTCCGTTCCATCTTCTAGATGTCCGCGGATATCCGGTACATCTGTCGGTGCCGGCAAGTAATCGACAACTGCATCCAGCATCAGTTGGACACCTTTGTTCTTGTATGAAGAACCGCAAATGACCGGGTAGATTTTTACCTCACAGGTGCCTTTGCGGAGAGCGGCTTTGATCTCGTCAACAGAGATCTCTTCGCCCTCAAGGTATTTCATCGTCAAATCTTCGTCAAGCTCGGCGACTTTTTCCACCAGCTCGGCTCTCAATTCTTCCACTTGCGCTTTGAAATTTTCAGGAATTTCGATGCGTTCAATGTCTTTCCCGAGATCGTCTTTGTACATGTAAGCGACCTGTTCAACCAGATCGATAATCCCGATAAAATCATTTTCGGCCCCGATCGGAAGCTGGATGGCAATCGCATTCGCTTTAAGACGTTCGCGCATGTCCTTGATTACATTCAGATAATCTGCTCCGATGATGTCCATTTTGTTGACATAGGCAATTCTAGGTACACCATAACGGTCCGCTTGTCTCCAAACCGTTTCGGATTGAGGCTCAACGCCTTCTTTGGCACTGAATACTCCGACCGCTCCATCCAAAACGCGAAGGGAACGCTCCACTTCAACGGTAAAGTCTACGTGTCCGGGAGTATCAATGATATTGATGCGATGCCCTTCCCATGATGCAGTCGTAGCAGCTGATGTAATCGTAATGCCGCGTTCCTGCTCCTGCGCCATCCAATCCATGGTAGCAGCGCCTTCGTGAACTTCACCAATTTTATGGTTTATCCCCGTGTAAAACAAGATGCGCTCGGTTGTTGTGGTTTTTCCCGCATCAATGTGGGCCATGATCCCAATATTGCGTGTCTTCTCTAGTGAGAACGCTCTAGGCACGGATATATCTCCTTTCTATATGAAGATAATATGATTTTTGGTCTACCAACGGTAATGAGCAAACGCTTTGTTCGCTTCCGCCATTTTATGCGTATCTTCACGTTTCTTCACTGCGGCTCCCGTGTTGTTGCTGGCATCGATGATTTCAGCAGCCAAACGCTCTTCCATCGTATGCTCGCCACGGGAACGCGAATAGTTCACCAACCAACGGAGTCCAAGCGAAGTACGTCTTTCCGGTTTTACCTCAATCGGCACCTGATAGTTTGCTCCGCCGACGCGGCGTGCTTTAACTTCCAATACCGGCATGATATTTTTCAACGCCTGTTCAAAAACCTCCATCGGATCTTTGCCGGTACGATCTTTGATGACATCAAAAGCATCATATAGAAGTCGCTGAGCTACCCCTCTTTTTCCATCAATCATGATGCGGTTGATCAAGCGAGTAACCAACTTGCTGTTATAAATCGGATCAGGCAATACGTCTCTGCGTGGAACTGGACCTTTACGAGGCATAGTTATCCCCCTTTCTCTGAAAATTCATCCCTGATTCATCAAACTTCACCGTATTATTTCTTGGCTTTCGGACGCTTCGTACCGTACTTGGATCTTGCTTGCATCCGGTTGTTTACACCGGCCGTATCCAAAGCACCGCGAACGATATGATAACGCACACCCGGAAGATCCTTTACCCGTCCGCCGCGAATCAAAACCACGCTATGCTCCTGCAAGTTGTGTCCGATTCCCGGAATGTAAGCCGTCACTTCTACACGGTTTGTCAAACGTACACGCGCATATTTGCGAAGCGCTGAATTCGGTTTTTTCGGCGTCATGGTACCTACACGAGTGCAAACTCCGCGTTTTTGAGGCGCGCTCAAGTTTGTTTCCTCACGTTTCATGGCGTTGTAGCCTCTTTGCAAAGCGGGAGATTTGGACTTCACCACTTTTGCCTTGCGGCCCTTGCGAACCAATTGATTAATTGTCGGCATTTCGCCACCCCCTTCCCATCACAGTTCGATATGAATGTGTATATTTCATGCCCACAGATCCAGGCGGTTCATAAATGAACAAAGGAAATGTTTTTGTTCGGGTCGGGAAAGCTCCAAAGCCCGAAGCAAAAACATGGCTTAATCATTCATTTATCACAGCGGCCATTGCAGCGCCCACTTCTATGCCGCAAGCTTTGCCCAACTGCTTCATTGTATCCACAAAGATGACCTTGACTCCCATCTTTTTGCATAGATGAACAATTTTCGTGGTCAATCTCGGATCTGCGTCTTTTGCCACATAAACCTCGGATGTTTTACCTTGCTCAACCATCCGCGTTGTTTGTTTTGTGCCGATTATAACATGGCCAGCCTGTAAGGCTTTCTCATAAGACAAGTTCAACATCCTCCAAAGCACAGGGGTTTGAAATTGGCACACTTCGATATATTAGCATTCTAAACGATGCTGTGTCAAGAACATAAATGGCTGCGTCTGTACAAATTTTAAACGGGAGTGCCGTCCCGTAGAGTTTTACTCTACGGAGACGGTTTCTTCCAGTGGCTGCTCTTCATCGGGAAATTCATCTGCGACCGGCTCGGCCATGCGGATTCCACGGTATCTGGCCATCCCTGTGCCTGCAGGAATCAGTTTTCCGATAATGACGTTTTCTTTCAATCCAAGCAGTTGATCGACTTTTCCTTTGATTGCCGCATCGGTCAAAACGCGGGTCGTTTCTTGGAAGGAAGCCGCAGAAAGGAAAGAATCGGTTTCCAGCGATGCCTTGGTGATACCCAGCAGAACAGGGCGTGCTACAGCAGGTTCCTTATCGGAAAGCAGCGCTTCTTTGTTGGCTTCCTCATACTCGTGAATATCCACAAATGATCCAGGCAGCAAATAAGTATCTCCGGAATCGATGATGCGAATTTTACGCAGCATCTGACGGATCATGACTTCCACGTGCTTGTCGTTGATTTCCACGCCCTGATTGCGGTAAACACGCTGCACTTCCTGAAGGATATAGTTTTGCACACCGCGAATCCCTTTGATTCTGAGCATTTCCTTCGGATCAATCGATCCGTCCGTAAGCTCATCGCCGGCTTCCACCTGCTGTCCCACGGAAATGCGGATTCTTGAACCGTAGGTTACTTGATACACTTTGCTCTCTGCTTCGCCCTGCACTTCGATTTCCCTGCGGTCTTTGGCTTCGCGAATCTCTTTGATCACGCCGTCGACTTCCGTAATGATTGCCTGCCCTTTCGGGTTGCGAGCTTCGAAAAGCTCCTGAATCCGCGGCAAACCTTGTGTGATATCGTCTCCAGCAACGCCTCCGGTATGGATCGTTCGCATGGTCAACTGTGTTCCGGGTTCTCAGATCGATTGCGCTGCGATATTGCCTACAGCTTCAC